>JAPLTV010000056.1 GCA_026397955.1 Verrucomicrobiota bacterium
GCCAGGCACATTGACTCCCGAATCCGTCGGCGAACGGACGCGACGCCGTCGCGTCCCTACCTCCGGCCTCGCCTCCGGTCCTCAGGCCCTCTAGTCCTCGGGTCCTCGAAACATGCGCTCCCTCCTCGCTCTCCTCCTCGCCTCGGTGGTCGCCCTCGCCGCCGAGCCTAACCGCGCCTTGGTCTTCTCGAAGACCGTCGGCTTCCGCCACAAGGATTCGATCCCGCTCGGGAACGAGCTGCTTGCGAAGCAGTTCAAGGCCGCCGGCCTCGAGGTCGACATCACCGAGGACGCCGCGGTCTTCACCGCCGAGAACCTCGCGAAGTATCGCGCGGTCGCCTTCATGAGCACCACCGGTGACGTCATGGGCGACGTCGTCGCGAAGGACGCCTCCAAGGAAGCCAAGGAAGCCGCCGCCAAGGCCGCCGTGGCCCGTCGCGCTGCTTTCCAAGTCTGGATGGAAAACGGGGGCGCGTTCGTCGGCGTGCATGCCGCCTCTGACGCCGGTGCGGCCGAGAAATACTGGCCATGGTTCGCCCAGATGGTCGGCGGCCTCTTCGCTGGCCATCCCGCCCAGCAGGTCGCGATCCTGCGCCCCCTCGATAAGGACCACCCGGCTAACAAGCACCTCGGTGCCGAATGGAAGCGCAAGGACGAGTGGTACGCCTTCAAGAACCTCGCCGCGGACAACAAGGTCCTGCTCGAGATCGACGAGAAGTCCTACACGCCGCAGAAGGGCAAGGAGATGGGCGACCATCACCCGATGACCTGGTGCAAGGACGTCGGCAAGGGCCGCATGTTCTACACCGCCCTTGGCCACACCAAGGAATCCTTCTCCGAGCCGGAGTTCATTCAGCACCTCAACGGCGGCCTGCTTTGGGCGCTGCGGAAATAAGCGAGCAGACCAAAGGCTGCTCGCGGGGACCTGCTGGCATGGTGATCTGCTGCGAAGCAGAGTGAACGGGCGCCTACGGGCGCCCTTTTTGTTTGGGTAGGGCCGACCATCCTTGGTCGGCCGTGCGGCCAAGCAGGGATGCTTGGCCCTACCGCGAACCAGGGACTCAAAGGGAAACCGGAGACCGGATAGTTAGCTGGACTGCCTCGGGTAGGGCGGCGATTGCCATCGCCGCCGTTCGAAGCCGGAGATGGGGAGTCGTCGGGTCTTAGCCCGCTGCGGGCAATTCCTGCGCACGCCCGCGAACGGACGTGATGGCAATCACGTCCCTACCTTCTGCTTCGCAGCCTGCCAGCATGCCAGCGTGTCCCCACGCGGCCTTGCCGCGCTTGCTTCGCAGCGGTTCACCATGCCAGCAGACCCCCAGCGCACGCGTAGCGTGCGCTTACTTCGCCGCTTCGAGCTTCTTGATCAGGCGGCCGAGGGCGCCCTTGGTGGTCTCGTTCGTGACGGCTTTCTCAGCGTCGCGTAGAGCGGCGAGGTCGGAAGGCTGGGCGAGCTTGAGCAGCGCCTTCTGGCATTCGAGGCGCATGGACTCTTCCTTGATTGCGACGCATAGCGCGCCGGCGACGGAGCGTAGATTACGGCCGACCGCGGCTTTGATGAGCGCATTGCGGGCAGAGACATCGGCTTTGGCGTCGCTGATGCCGGCGACGAACGCATCGGTGACGCCGGGGCCGGCGACCTTCACCAGCGCGTCTTGGATGTTCTCGGCGAGGGCCTCGTCCTTGGCGAGCGAAGCGAGCACCGGCACGGCCTTCGCGCCACCGACTTCGGCGAGTGCGAGCGCGGCCGGGATACGGAGAGGCGAATCGGCCTTCGAAGCCAGGGCGGCGACCTGGGCGGTGGCGCCGGAGGCCTTCGCTTCGGCGAGCGCAGCGAGCAAGAGCTTCGCGGTCTCGACGTCCGTAGATCCGAGCAGGCCGGCGACTTCGCCGGTCAGCGGGGAGGTCGGTTCGTCGACGAGACGCTCACGGACGTCATCGACCGCGGCGAGACGCACGGCGGCGGAAGCGTCGGTCTTCTTGAGCGCCTCGATGGACTTAGCGGAGCCTTTACGGAAATCCTTCAGCGCGGCCGTGTAGGCGGCGTGATCGACCGCCGGACGATCGGCGGCGAGAACCGAAGCGGCGAAGAGGAGAGCGAGGAGGGAGCGCATGTTTCGAGGGCCCGAGGATTAGAGGGCACGAGGGCCGGAGGCAAGAGCGGCAGAGCCGCGAGGGGACATGAGAGAGGCCCGGAGGCTCAGAGGCTCCGTGGACCAGAGAGAGGCAGCATGCGTTGATTCGTTGACCAGTGGGCCAGTTGACAAGGAAGGCAATGGGGTAGGGGCGCGACGGCGTCGCGTCCGTTCGCGGACGGATTCGGGAGGTCAATGTGACTGGCTAAGACTCGACGACTCCACGGCTCCGGCTTCGAACGGCGACGATGGCAATCGCCGCCCTACCCGCTGCAGCCCGTTCGCCGAATGGTGAACGGAAGGTAGGGGCGTGGCTACGCCGCGCCCAATGATGGCGGGAGGGCATGACGTAGTCCTTCCCCACCCTTGGGCCACCGTGCGGCGGCCCAAACAAAAAGGGCGCCCGCAGCCGCCCTCATCAATTCCCCGTGTCACCGTGTCCCCTTGACCACGTGACCCTCGCGGCGCTTCACGCCGCGCTTACTTCCGGCGGAACGGATAAAGCAGCTGCGCCCAGTATCCTTTCGGCACGGGGTGGCCCTCGATGCCGTAACCGGATGGCCACTGGTCTTTCGGCAGGTGATAAGTGCCGAAGAGCCGATCGTAGAACGGGAAGTGGATGGCGAAATTGACGTCGATTGCTTCCTTGTCGGCACCGTGATGCCAGTGATGGAACTGCGGCGTGACGAGTAGCTGATCGATGAGCGGCAGCCTCCAGCCGACATTGGAGTGGATCAAGGTAGTATAGACATACGCCACCAGCACGTAGATCTCCACGGCCAGCGGAGTGAAGCCGAGGGCTAGCACCGGGATGGCCGTGATGGAGCGCATCAGAAGGATCTCCAGGAAGTGCATGCGGGCGCCGGACATCCAATCCATGCTCTGGGCGGAATGATGGACGGCGTGGAAGTTCCAGAGCCACGGGATACGATGGAACGCACGGTGCGCCCAGTATTGGAAGAAGTCCGCCGCCAGCATGATGACCGGGAGCTGGACGACGAGCGGCAGGCTGCCCACCCAACGCTGGATCGCGTCGAGGGTGGAGAGATCGCCGACCAGTTTTCCCGGAGCCTGCGGCAGGAAAGCCAGCGCCTGCACCATGAGGCTGCTGACCAGCACGTAGAAGACGTCTTCGCGCCATTCGTCGCGAAAGATCGACTGATCGTCCTTATGCGGACTCAGCCGCTCAATCGGGATGAAAATCAGGCCGGTGAACAGCACATTGAGCGCAAACCAATCCAGGCCGAAGAAGATCGGCAAGGGGTGGTCCGTATTCGCGGTGGCGACGGATTGGACGATGACGGTGGCCGACAGTGCCAACACGATCCCGGTGGTACCGAGGATCTTGGCTTCGCGCAACGCGAGGCTCACGACCGAGGCGGCGAAGCCACCCACCAATAGCAGAAGGACGCCCAGCTTGAACCAATGGTTTTCCTGAAGCGGCGTGATCTGAGGCACGGTCAGCAACTGACCAGGCGTGCGCATCGAGATGATGAGGAGCAAGCCGGCGAGACTCAGGCCGATGCCCAGGACGCCGCTCGCCCAGCCGGAGCCGAAGACGCGCTCCGGGGCGGCTGATTCAAGTTCAGCGCGGATCTTCTGCCGCGTCTCATGGAAAGGCTTCATCGGCAGTGGGGGTGACGGGAGACAATCCTGATCGCGGCGGTAACGCAAAGGTTAAGAGGGTCGAGTAGCGGGACGAAAGCGGAGAGGTAGGGGCGCCACGGCGTGGCGTCCGTTCGCGAACGGATACGGGAGGTCGATATGCCTAGCCAAGACCCGATGACTTCCCGTCCGCGGCGTCGAACGGCGTCGATGGCAATCGCCGCCCTACCCGAGGCAGCCAGGACAGCACGCGGTACTGCCCCACCCCAACAAAAAGGGTGCCCGCGGGCGCCCTCTTCTGATTGCTTTTAGGGACGCGATTCCCCTAAATGGCGGCTCACGGGGAAGAAGTGTTACGGTAGCACAGCGGTCTCCAAATCCGCTGGCGATGGTTCGACTCCATCCTTCCCTGCCAATTTAAGAGTTAGATTCCGGTGGCGAACTGACAGGCGGATGCGATGGCCATCGCGGCGAAGCAGAGGCAGCCCGTTCGCCGAATGGTGAACGGAAGGTAGGGGCGTGGCTACGCCGCGCCCTATGATGGCGGGAGGGCATGACGTAGTCCTGCCCCTACCTTGGGCCACCATGCGGCGGCCTAAACAAAAAGGGCGCCCGTAGGCGCCCTCATCAATTCCCCGTTTCACCGTGTCCCCTTGCCCACGTGACCCTCGCGGCGCTTCACGCCGCGCTTAGTAACGATAGCTATCGGGCTTGAACGGGCCGCACTGGTTGACGCCGATATACGAAGCCTGCTCCTTGGAGAGGATCGTCAGCTTAGCGCCGAGCTTGCCGAGGTGGAGACGGGCGACTTCTTCGTCGAGGTGCTTCGGGAGGACGACGACGCCAGGCTTAGCGGTCGCGCGGGTCTCCCAGAGGTGCAGCTGGGCGAGGACCTGATTGGCGAACGAGGTCGACATGACGTAGGACGGGTGGCCGGTGGCGCAACCGAGGTTCACGAGGCGACCTTCGGCAAGCATGTAGAGCTGGCGGCCATCCTTGAACGTATAGCGGTCAACCTGCGGCTTGATCGTATCCTTCTTCGCACCCTTATGGGCGTTGAGGCGGACGACCTGGATCTCGTTATCGAAGTGGCCGATGTTACAGACGATGGCCTGGTCCTTCATCTTGGTCAGGTGCTCGAGGGTGATGATGTCCTTATTGCCTGTGGCGGTGACGTAGATGTCAGTGGTGCCGAGGGTGTCCTCGACAGTGACGACGCGGAAGCCTTCCATCGCGGCCTGGAGCGCGCAGATCGGGTCAATCTCGGCGATCTGGACCGTGGCGCCGAGGCCGCGGAGCGACTGGGCCGAGCCCTTACCGACGTCGCCGTAACCGATGACGAGGGCGACCTTACCGGCGATCATGACGTCCGTCGCACGCTTGATGCCGTCGACGAGGGATTCGCGGCAGCCGTAGAGGTTGTCGAATTTCGACTTCGTGGCGGTGTCGTTGACATTGACAGTGGGCACGAGAAGGGAGCCCTCTTCGAGCATGCGGTAGAGTCGCTTCACGCCGGTGGTGGTCTCTTCCGAGACGCCCTTCCAGTTCTTCACGACCTTGTGCCAGTGGCCAGGCTTCTCCTTCGCGACCTTCTTGAGCAGGTTCTTGATGATCTGCTCTTCTTCGGACTCGGAAGCGGACCAGGCCCACTTCGAGCCGTTCTCGAGCTCATAACCCTTATGGATGAGGAGGGTGGCGTCGCCACCGTCGTCGACAATCAGTTCAGGGCCGTCGCCGTTGGGCCAGGTGAGCGCCTTCATGGTGCACTCCCAGTATTCAACCAGCGTCTCGCCCTTCCAGGCGAAGACCGGGATGCCGGCCTTCGCGATCGCGGCGGCGGCATGGTCCTGCGTGGAGAAGATGTTGCAGGACGCCCAGCGCACGTCGGCGCCGAGTTCGGCGAGCGTCTCGATGAGGACGGCCGTCTGGATGGTCATGTGCAGCGAGCCGGCGATGCGGACGCCCTTGAGGGGCTTCTTCTTGCCGTACTTCTTGCGCAGGGCCATCAGGCCCGGCATCTCGTGCTCGGCGACCTGGAGCTCTTTGCGGCCCCACTCAGCGAGGCTGAGGTCGGTGACTTTGAAGTCCGTGAATTTCTTGGATTGGGCAGATAGGGCGGTAGCCATGTGTGTGAGTATAGAGGTTGGAGTATCGAGTATAGGGGGGCGTGGTGATTACTTGCTCAGGGCCTTGTGGAAGGCGGCGAGCTTGGAGGTGACTTCCCAAGGCAGGCCCTTCTTGCCGAAGTGGCCGTAGTGGGTGGAAGCGCGGTAGATCGGACGACGCAGGTCAAGCTGGCGGATGATCTCGGCCGGATTGAAGAGGAACGTCGCCTTCACCGCGGCGAGAATCTGTTCGTCGGAGACTTCGCCCGTACCAAAGGTGTCGAGATGGATGCTGGTCGGCTCCGGGTGGCCGATCGCGTAGGCGACCTGGAGTTCGCAGCGTTCGGCGGCGCCGGATGCCACGATATGCTTGGCGACCCAGCGGGCCATGTAGGCCGCGGAACGGTCGACCTTGGTCGGATCCTTGCCGGAGAAAGCACCGCCACCGTGGCGGCCCATGCCTCCGTACGAGTCGACGATGATCTTACGGCCGGTGAGGCCGCAGTCCCCCTGGGGTCCGCCGACGACGAAGCGTCCGGTCGGGTTGATCAGGTATTCGGTCTTCTTGCTGACGAGGGACTTCGGGAGGCTCTTGCGGATGACCTGCTCGATGCAGAACTTCTCAATCTGGCGATGGGAGACGTCAACGGTGTGCTGGGTCGAGATGACCACGTTCTCGATGGCGACCGGACGGCCATCCTCGTAACGCACGGCGACCTGCGACTTGCAGTCGGGGCGGATCCACTCGGTGCCCTTGGCGCCGGACTTGCGGAGACGGGCCAGCTCGCGGTTGAGGCGGTGGGCGAACATCACCGGGGCCGGCATGAGCTCCGGGGTCTCGCTGGTGGCGTAGCCGAACATGATACCTTGATCGCCCGCGCCCATCTGGGCGTGCTTCTTGCCTTCGGCCTTACGCTCGTCGACGCCCTGGGCGATGTCGGGGGACTGCTTCGTGAGCAGGTTCGTGATGAAGACCTTATCGGCGTGGAAGACGTCTTCGTCGTTCACGTAGCCAATCTCGCGGATCGCGGCGCGGACGACTTCCTCGAAATTGACCTTCGCCTTGGTGGTAAGCTCGCCGGCAATGACCACGTGGTCGCTCTTGACCAGGGTCTCGCAGGCGACGCGGGAGAAACGGTCCTGAGCGAAGCAGGCGTCGAGGACGGAATCCGAGATGCTATCGGCAACCTTATCGGGGTGGCCCTCGCCGACGGATTCGGACGAGAAGATGTAGGAGGCATGGGAGGCCATAAGGTCAGGGAAACAAAAGGGTAAGCGGGGTTAAGGCAAGTGAACATCCAAGTATCCAGATAGGAGGATATGTCATAGGGGCCGCTTTTCAGCGGCCCCGGGGGAACTGCTGGCATGGGGGAACTGCTGCGAAGCAGTAGATACTGGCTCAAGGGGAGACCGGAAACCGGGAGGGATGCTGAGGGTAGGGACGTGATTGCCATCACGTCCGTTCGCTGACGGATAAACGACGTCATTGCATCCGGCTAAGACCCGACCATGCATTGCCTGCGGCTTCGAACGGCGGCGATGGCAATCGCCGCCCTACCCGAACCGCTAGGTCAGCACGCAGTGCTGACCCTACCCACGTCAGGTGGTAGCGGTTAGCGGTGGGCGGTTAGCGGTTAGGTAAAGACAACGGGGACATGCTGGCATGGGGGAACTGCTGCGAAGCAGGGTAGTTCGCCGAATGGCGAACCATGGTAGGGGCACGATTTATCGTGCACTCCTTTGCGGAGGGCGCGGCGAAGCCACGCCCCTACCCTCGGCCGCCCTGCGGCGGCCCGAGTCACCACGGACGCCACGCAGTGGCGCCCCTACCCGATGCGGCCCAAACAAACAGGGCGCCCGGAGGCGCCCTGTTCAATTTGCCTCGCAGCCTGCCATCCTGCCAGCAGACCCCCACGCGGCGCGAGGCGCCGCGTCAGCCCCCGATCGACTTCAGCGTGCCGAGATACTCGATCAGCGAGGTGAGTTCCTCGACCGTGAGGCCAGCCGCGAGGCCATCCGGCATCATGGACTGCGGGAGATGCTTCTCTTCCTTCACGTCTGCGCGCTTGAGCTTGAAGACCTGGCCGGCGATATTGCGGAGGGTGATGACGCCATCGGCCTCGCCGGTGACGAAGCCCATCTGCGCGGTGCCATCCTTCAGGTCAAACTGGATGGTTTGGAAACCTTGGGCGACGACCTTGTTCGGGTAGAGCACGGACTCGACGAGGTATTCGCGAGGGAATTTCGCACCGGCGGCACCGAGGTAGGGCCCCTTCTGTTCGGCGGCGAGATCGACGGCGTGACAGGCGACACAACCCTGCTTGGTGAAGAGCTGCTGGCCCTGCTTCACGTTACCACGACCCTTGAGGGTGGCCTTGGTGACATCGGCGAGGTCGAGCTGCGCGATCTTTTTACCCTTACGGGCGAGCGCCTTCTTGCCGGCATCAAGCGCGGCCTTCGCGGCGTTGTTCTGGAGGGAGTTGTCTCCCTTCATGCCCTCCTGCAGCTGAGGGTCGAAGCCAGTGAGGCCGAGGTCGGCGATGGCGAAGAAGAAGCCGAGGTCGCGCGGGTTCTTATTCACGAGGTTCTGCACCTGCTTCTTCGCATCCGGCTTAGACAGCGGGCTGTTCAGCACATTGAAGAGCGCCTTCCAGAGAATCGTCGAGGTGGCGTCATCGGCACCGTCCGCGAGGGAGCGGAGCTTGCCGACCTGCTTGAAGCGCTCGGAGTCGTAGATGAACTCGTTGACGAGCTGGATGGCTTCGCCAGGTGCGGTGGCGTCCTTCGCCCAGGCGCCAAGGATCTTGAGGCGGTTCGGGAAGTACGGATCGCCCTTGTCACCGGTGGCGATATCGATCGGTCGCAGTGCCTTGAAGCAATCAATCTTCTCCTTCCAGGTTAGCTTGCCCTGGATGGCGGCTTCGGCGAGCAAGACCACGTCGGCCGGACGGAGGGTTTGGGAAGCCATCGCGAGGCGCAGCGGGTCGAGGCCTTCGAGCTTGAGGTCGGTGATCGCGATGCGATTCTTGGCGAGGATCTCCAGCGAGGCCATGCGTAGCTTGCTGGGCAGCTTAGCGTAGGCGGCTTCGAGGCCGGCATGGATGCGCGGCGTGGCGGACCAAGCGATCGGCTCGAAGTACGGGCCGCGGTCGTCCGGACGGGTGCTCCACCAGTCGTTGTAGTTCCAGGGCTTCTCGACGTGGTAGAGACGGGCAAGCGTCGTGACGGCGCCGAAGCGGACATCATCATCTCCGCTCAGACTGAGGGCGAGCAGACCGTCGACAGCTTCGTCGGTGTGAATACCCTGGAGGGCACGGAAGGCGATGAAGCGCTGAGCGGGAATGGCGAGCGCGGCGACGCAGGCCTTGGCATTACCGAGGCTAGCGAGTGCGGCGATGGCGGTGTGCGGCAGGCGGTAGTGCTCACCTTCGGCGAGCTTGGACTCGTCGGCGGGCCACTTACCGGCGGCGGCGAGGATGGCCGAAGCGGCATCTTTCGCGCCGAGGCGCTGGAGGCCGATGATAGCCTGGAGGCGGACGCGCGGGTCAGCGTCGCGCAGGGAGTCG
>JAPLTV010000074.1 GCA_026397955.1 Verrucomicrobiota bacterium
GAACTCGTCGACCTCCAGCTCGCCTGCGCCGACTGTTTTGACGCTTCTAATCGTGGCGAGGACGAGTCCTCCGTCCGAGCGATGTTCCTCCGAGCGCTTGCCGTGAAGCGTTCCGCCTGATATAAACCCCTTTCAAACCGATGGAATCCGACAACGTCCCTAATGTTCTCGCCGATCGCTACGCCTCCCCGGCGATGAAGGCCGTCTGGTCCACCCGCGGCCGCGTGGTCCTCGAGCGCGAATACTGGATTGCCGTCATGAAGGCCCAGCGCGATCTCGGCCTCGACATTCCCGCCGCGGCGCTCGCCGCCTACGAGAAGGTCAAGGAGCAGGTTGATTTCGAATCCATCCGCAAGCGTGAGGAAGAGACCCGGCACGACGTCAAGGCGCGCATCGACGAGTTCTGTGCTCTCGCCGGCCACCAGCATGTCCACAAGGGACTGACCAGTCGCGACCTCACCGAATCCGTCGAGCAGCTCCAGGTCTTCCGTTCGCTCCAGCTCGTCCGCGCCAAGGGCGTGGCCGCGCTCGCCGCACTCGCCCGTCGCGCCCAGCTCGACCGTGACGTCCTCATCGCCGCCCGCACGCACAACGTCGCCGCCCAGCCCACCACCGTCGGCAAGCGCTGGGCGATGTTCGGAGAGGAATGCCTCCGCGGTATCGCGCAGGTCGACGCCGCGCTGGCTGCATTTGCCGCCCGCGGGCTCAAGGGCGCCGTCGGCACGCAGCTCGACCAGCTCACGCTTTTCTCCGGCGACATCGCCAAGGTCTCGCAGCTCGAAGGCCGCGTGCTCGCGCACCTCGGCATCCCGCACTCGCTCGGGGCTGTCGGCCAGGTCTACCCGCGTTCGATGGACATGGAAGTCGTCGCCGCGCTGCTCTCTGCCGCGTCCGGACCGTCCTCCTTCGCGAAGACCCTCCGCCTGATGGCTGGCCATGAGCTCGCCAGTGAAGGCTTCCTGCCCGGTCAGGTCGGTTCGTCCGCCATGCCGCACAAGATGAACGCCCGCACCTGCGAGCGCATCAACGGCTTCCACGTGATCCTGCGCGGTCACCTCGCCATGGCCGCCTCGCTTTCCGGCGAACAGTGGAACGAAGGCGACGTCTCCTGCTCCGTTGTGCGCCGCGTGCTCCTGCCCGACGCCTTCCTCGCCATCGACGGTCTCTTCGAAGCTTTCCTTACCGTGCTCGGCCAGATGGAGGTCAATCGCCCCGTCATCGAGCGCGAGTCGCGCCACTACCTGCCGTTCCTCCTTACGACGACCTTCCTCATGGAAGCCGTCAAGGCCGGCGCTGGCCGCGAAGAGGCCCACGAGGCCATCAAGGAGCACGCCGTCGCCGTCGCCAAGGACCTCCGTTCGGGTAAGACCGAGCGCAACGACCTCGTTGACCGCCTCGCCTCCGACAGCCGCCTCCGCCTGCCGAAATCCGTCCTCCTCGACGCCGTCACCAAGGCCGGCGAGCTGACCGGTTCGGCCGGAGCCCAGGTGGACGCGTTCGTGCAGCAGGCCGCGGCCTGGTCCCAGAAGGTACCCGAGTCGGCCCAGGTCAAAGCCGGACGCATTTTGTAGGCCTTAACAGGGGGGTGTGGGCAGGGGAGGGTTTTCCGTGTTGCCAAGGGGGGTGGGGCTTCCCACAACCCACTTTTCAACTCGTTCACTCCCATGTCTTCTCCCCTCATTGGCAACCTTCTCGTCGCGCAGAGCGGCGGTCCGACCCCCGTCATCAACGCCAGCCTCGCCGGGGTGATCTCGGAAGCCCTCAAGCATGAGGACGAAATCGTCGAGATCTATGGTGGTCTCAACGGCATCCAGGGCGTCCTGCACGAACAGCTCGTCGACCTCGCCGCCGAATCCCAGCAGACCCTTCGCGCTCTCCGTCACACCCCCGGCGCCGCCCTCGGCACCTGCCGCTACAAGGTGAAGAAGGCCGAAGACTTCGACCGCATCCTCCAGGTCTTCGAAGCGCACAACATTCGCTACTTCCACTACATCGGCGGCAACGACTCTCAGGACACCGCCGCCAAAATCGACGCCCTCGCCAAGGAGCGCGGCTACGAACTCCGCGTCGTCGGCGTGCCGAAGACCATCGACAATGACCTTCCTCTCACCGACCACTGCCCCGGCTTCGGCTCCGTCGCCAAGCACATCGGCGTGACCATCCGCGAGACCGCTCTCGACAACGCCGCCATGGGACAGAACGACTTCGTCTCGATCCTTGAAGTTATGGGCCGCAATGCCGGCTGGCTCGCCGCCTCGTCCGTCCTCGCGCAGCGTCGCGACAAGGGTGAAGACAAGGCCGTCAAGAACACCCACTACAACAACACCGCGCCGCACATCGTGCTGCTCCCGGAAGTCGCCTTCAACGCCGACAACTTCATCCGCCGCGTCGAAGAAGTCCTCAAGGGCAACGGTCACTGTTTCGTCGTCGTCTCCGAAGGCGTCCAGGACGCCACCGGTAACTACCTCGGCGCCGACACCTCCAGCACCGACGCGTTCGGCCACGCCGTCCTCGGCGGAGCCGGCGAATACCTCCGCACGCTCGTCGAGTCCCGCTTCGATGGCGTCAAGGCCCGCTCCTCCAAACTCGGCATCACCCAGCGCGCCGCTTCGCACAATGCTTCGAAGACCGACGTCGATGAAGCCGAACTCTGCGGTGGCGCCGCCGTCAAGGCCGCCCTCGAAGGCGAGTCCGGTAAGATGGTCATCCTGACCCGCTCCGAGAAGGAGAACTACGCCGTCCAGACCATGCTCGCCCCGCTCGACCAGATTGCCAACGGCGTGAAGGTCTTCCCGGAAAAGTGGATCGGCGAAGACAAGATGTCCATTCACCCGGACTTCGTGCGCTACGCTCTCCCCCTCATCCAGGGCGAAATGCAACTGCCTTTCGATCAGGGACTTCCGAAGTACGCCCAGCTTTCTGCGATCGCTGTCCAGCGCCGCCTCGAGAAGTACGTTACGGCCTGAATTTGACCGTTCCGGTTGTGAACAAAGACCCCCGTTTCTGGGGGTCTTTTTGTTTTAAAGGGGTTGCCTCGGTTCCTCGCTGAGTTAGTTTATCTTCTCCCCACAGTCTCTATGAGTTCCTTTTTTAAGCACCTGGGAATGGTAGCCTTTGCGCTCCTGCCTATCCTTTCTTCTGCCGCCCTCCAGACCGGCAAGGTCCAGGTCGGCAAGGTCAGCGGCACCGTCACCATCATCGACGCCAAGGCTCAGCGTAAGCCCCTCGCGAACGGAGCGACCTTCCAGGAAGGCTCCCTCGTCGAAACCGGCGTCAATTCCACCGCCGAACTCGTATTCTCCAACGGCGCTTCCGTCGTCCTCACGCCGAACACTCTGATCGAGCTGCGCACTTTCCGTCAGGTGCCCTCCGCCGGCATCACCGATCCGTATCGCCAGATTGAGAAAGACCCGAGCCCCTCCGTCACCGAACTCGAAGTCCCTCGCGGTAAGATCATCGGCGAAGTCCGCAAGCTGAACGCCCTTTCGACTTTCACCGTCAAGACTCCGGCCGGTCTCGTCCGCATCCGTGGCACGGTCTTCACCGTCGCCCTCATCAACAGCCTCGCTCGGGCTAATGGCGCCGCTCCGGTGGCTCCTGGTGCGCCGAAGGCCGCCGCTCCTTCCGCCGCTACGCTCGCCGTGCTTTCCCAGCCGGTGCAGATTATGGTCTACCCGATCCCGGCCGAAGACATGGCGGCGATTGCCGCCCTCCTCGGTGAGAACTCCACTTTGAACGTCGAAGTCGCCACGACCATCAACGCGATGGCCCAGACCATGCCGACCCGCTCGCAGATGTTCCCCAATGGCGCTGGCGGCGCCCCGAAC
>JAPLTV010000002.1 GCA_026397955.1 Verrucomicrobiota bacterium
GAGCGAGAAGCCGGGGCGATCTTCGGTAATCTGGCGGAAGCTGCCGGCGGAGCCCTTGAGTTTGACTGAACATTTCTCAAGGAAGACGCCTCCGGGTTCGTTGATGGTCAGCGTGACGTAGTCCCGCGGATTCTTCGCGAGCTTATCGAGATTCTCCCGGGAGATGGTTAGCTCAAGTTTTGGCACCGTGCCGGCGAAGAGGGCGTCGGGCGAGACGTTGACGGCTGGTGGCTTGGGCACAATCAGCGGTGGCAGCGTCTGGGCGGAAAGAATCATCGCTCCGCCGACGAGGAGCGCGGCATGACGGAAGAATGGGCGGAGGCGTTCCAAGGCGGCGGGGTGAGTCAGGTTGTTGCCGCCGACAGGCAGAGGCAATAAGGATGAGGGTGAGGGATTTACCTGCGGCGACCGCGATGCGTCGGGTAGGGCCGACCATCCTTGGTCGGCCGTGCGGTCGAGCAGGGATGCTCGACCCTACCTTAATACAGAGACGCAAAGGGAAACCGGAGACCGGAGGATTGGCTGGGGTCTCGGGTAGGGCGGCGATTGCCATCGCCGCCGTTTGAAGCCGCGGATGGGAAGTTGGCGGGTCTTAGCCAATCATATCAATCCCCGTATCCGTCCTCGGACGGACGTGATGGCAATCACGTCCCTACCTTGAGGCATGAACTCAAAGAGAAAATGGAAATAATGCTTCAGTGCCTTAAACCACAGCCAATCAGCCGGTCCCCCTTTGATTGGTCTCCCTGCTTCGCAGCGGTTCACCATGCCAGCATATCCCCGCCGCGCATCGCGCGGGCCTACCCAAACAACCCCGCGACGCTTTCGCTTAATCCGCCCGGACGCGAACGACGCAGCCAGATAGACTCATATTCTTTCTTAAGGCGTGCCTGTTCTTCGGCAGTAATGGCTTGGCCGGCGGCGCGGCGCAGGCCAGCCTCGGCGAGGAGGGCGCCCAGCGACAGTTCGGTGCGGATGGTCGCGTCGGCGATCTTTGCGATCAGCGCTTCGGCTTCGGCGAGGTGCGCCTGCGAGGCGGCAATCTCCGCCGGGGTGACACCGTCGGTGAACTTCGCGAGGGCGTCGGGCTTCGCGGTGAGGAAATCCCAGGTGAGGCTCTTGTTGCGGTTCGCCTTGGCGATCCGGCCGTCGAGCGCACCCAGCTGCGTGAGCGCGGCAGCGACGACCTGTCCCTCCTCGGCGGAAATTCCTCCGAGGATGGCACAGCCAGCAGCGAAGTCGGTTTTGGCGTTCGCGGCGAAGCCCCAGGCTTGCGCGAGGCCGGCGGCCATGGGTAGCCATGACGTCGGCCAAGGCTGGTGGTGGCCGTTGTCGCCCCAAGTGGTGAGCAGGATACCGCGCGCGTCGTGGCGTACCGCGGCGCCGACGGCTTCGGCCTGGTTGGTCAGTGCGTTGTCGAGGCGTCCGGTGAAGCTCTGCCACGCGCTCGTGCCGGGCGCGACGAGATAGGTGCGGCCTAATTCGCGGAGCCGTCCGCATTGTTCCTTAAACGGATGCCCGGCGTCATAACCCCAGACGACGGGCACGGCCTCGGCCGGCGCGTCCTGCGCGAGCGCGAGGTCCTCGAGGAGGATGTCGCCCCAGAACTGGACGGTGCGGCCACGGTCGCTGCCCAGGGCGCATAACTTCTTAAGATGATCAAGGTAGACGCGATGTTTACCGCGTTCAGCAACGGCCTGCTTGCTGAAACCTTGGCCGAGCTCCCATGGCTCGTCGCCGCCGATGTTCACTTGGCGGCTGCGGAAGTTCGGGAGGTAGCCGTCGAGCAGCGCGCCCGCGAAGTCGACGGAAGCCTGATCGGGACGGAGCGTGCCCGGGAATTCCTTGAACTGTCCGGTGAGCGGGTGAATCCAGCCTTCGGGGCATTCGGCCATCGCGCGGTAGCGCGGGTGGCGCAGCCAGCGCTCCATATGCCCGAAGGTGTTGAGGTTCGGGACGAGCTCGATGCCGACCGCCGCGCACGCGTCGTCGAGTTCGCGGATTTCTGCCGGTGTCAGCGGTGACGCATCCTTCCAGACGTTTTCGTGCCCAGGGAACGCGAACGTGTGTTCGATGTAGAGTTGCAGCTGGTTGACGCGCAGGCGGCCGAGCGCGCGAACGAGGTCGAGGAGCTCAGCCTGCGTCGGCACGCGCGTGCGCGAAACGTCGAGCATGAAGCCGCGTACGGGGAGGTCGGGTGAATCGATGATGACGAGGTGCGGCAGCTCGTCGGGATACTGTTCAGCGATCTGGCGAAGGGTCTGGGCTCCGTAGAGGAGGCCGTGCGCGTCGCCGGCGTGGAGGCGGATACCGCTGCCAAGGATCTCAATATGATAGCCTTCGGCCCTACACTCGGGCTGGTGGACGATTCGGCAGGCGCCGTCGGTCGCGTCGGCCAGGGCCGCGCGGGCTGCTTCCATCGTCGACGGCAGGCTCTCTATAAAGAGGGCGGTCGGGTGGGGTAGGGGGGGCACCTTGAGCCAGCCCCCGCGGAGGGTCAGTTCCCTCGGGCGGGGGAAGAACTTGAGCACCGGAAGGGCCATGGGAGGAGGGTTAGCCCCCGCGGGTCGGCGGGCAAGTCGCTAAGATGGCCCCGGCCGTCGCTTCCCGCTTGGAACAAAGCCCGTCCCGCCTACATCTTATGCCCTTACCCCGCATCCCCATGCCTCGCTCATCCCTTGTGCTCTTCCTTTTTGCCGCCGCCGCTCAGGCCGTGCCGGAAGGGTTCGTCATCCGCGAGTTCCTCGGCAACGCCCAGGAACCTGAAATCTATCCGACCGCTTTGTCGGCCGCCGCCAATGGCGACCTCTACGTCTCCTCGGACAAGAACGGCTCGCTCGGTCATACCCCGGGCATGGGCCGCATCTTGATCGCCCGCGACACCAAGGGTGCCGGCGTCGCCGACCAGGTGATCGAATACACCAAGGTTGAGAGCCCCCGCGGTGGCCACTTCGTCGGCGGCGTCCTCTACCTCGTCCACCCGCCTTTCCTCTCTAAGTTCCAGGACAAGGACGGCGACGGCAAAGCCGACTATAACACCGAGCGCACCCTGCTCGTCGACGGCCTCGGCGGCGGCATCGAGCACCCGCGCGGCGCTGACCACACCACCAACGGTACCCGCATGGGCATCGACGGCTGGCTCTACATCGCCGTCGGCGACTTCGGCGCGGGCCTCCTGCGCGATAAGGACGGCGCCATTGGCCTCGGCGACAAGAAGCGGGTGACCCTCTACGGTGGCGGCGTGATGCGCGTTCGCCCGGACGGCACCGAACTCGAGATCTACACCGAGATGACCCGCAACATCTGCGACATCGCGATCTCCCCGACCCTCGACCTCTTCTCCCGCGATAACACCAACGACGGCAAGGGCTGGAACACGCGCTTCCACCACTTCACCTCGCTGGCTAATCCCGGCTACCCGCGTCTGTATAAGAACTTCGCCGACGAGATTGCCCATCCCCTCGCCGACCACGGCGGCGGCTCCGGCACGGGTGGTCTCTACCTGAGCGAGCCCGGCTTCCCTGGTAACTACGGCGAGTCGCTCTTCACCTGCGACTGGACCCGCGGCGAGCTGTACCATCACCCGATCAAGCGCTTCGAAGCCACGTTCGTTGAGCAGCAGGACTCCTTTGAGAAGGTCGCACGCGCGACTGACGTCGATGTCGACGGCAACTCCCGCCTCTTCCTCTCCGACTGGCGCGGCGGCGGCTTCAAGTACCTGGGTGAAGGCAAGCCCCAGACCAAGAAGGTCATGAAGGACGGTAAGGAAGTCGAAGAGCCGATCTACTACCCGAACGGCACCGTCCAGCTCATTACCGCTAAGGATGTGAAGCCCAACGTCTACGTCGACGTCACCAAGCTCTCCGACGCCGACCTCGTGAAGCAGCTCTCCTCGAAGTCCGCCGTCCAGCGCCTCGAGACCCAGCGTCAGATCATCGATCGCAATAAGGCCGAGCTCGCCGAGCCCGTCCTCGCGATTGCGCAGTCCGCTTCGGAGCACGTCTACTCCCGCGTTGCCGCGATCTTCACCTACAAGCAGCTGATCGGCGCCAAGGCCAACGCCGCACTCGTCGACCTCGCTAAGGACGCCGCCGTCCGCGAGTTCGCCCTGCGCGCGCTCGCCGACCGTAGCACGCAGCTCGAAGGCGTGCCCGTGCAGCTCTTCGTCGACTCCCTGCGCGACGCTGACCCGCGCGTCCGCCTCCAGGCTATCATCGGCCTCCAGCGCCTCGGCGCGAAAGATGCCGCTTCGGCCATCCTCGCCGCCGCCGGTAAGTGGCCCGCCGACGAGTCCAAGCTCGCCGAAGG
>JAPLTV010000098.1 GCA_026397955.1 Verrucomicrobiota bacterium
GATAACCGTCGCCGCTTCGGCGCCCTGGCGAAAGGCCTGCGCGTCCTCGACCTTTGCTGCTACACGGGGGGGTTCTCGATTGCCGCCAAGCTCGCCGGCGCCACCGAAGTCACCGGAGTAGATCTGGATGAAAAAGCCATCGAAATGGCCAAGCGAAACATGAATTTAAATCAAGTCCGCATCGACTTCGTCCATTCCGACGCCTTCACCTGGATTCGTCAGATGCAAAAGAATGGCAAGACCTGGGATTTAATCCTTTGTGACCCGCCTAAATTCGTTGATAGCCGCGACGAAGAGTTTGAGGCAGAAGGACTTAAGAAATATAACGACCTCAATGTCCTCGCGATGCAGCTCGTGGCTCCCGGAGGTCTTTTTGTGACCTGTTCCTGCTCTGGGCTGGTCTCCCCTGAAGCCTTTGAAGACCTTGTCGTCAAGGCCGCCCACCGCTACCAAAAGCGCCTCCAGATCTTCGATCGCACTGGTCCCGGGGGTGATCACCCCAACGCCTCCAACCACCCCGAGGGACGGTACCTCAAGGTGCTGTGGAGCCGGATTGCGTGAGGTAGGGACAGAGCTAGGTAATGTTGGTAGGGGCAGCACCGCGTGCTGCCCTAGCTGTCTCCAGGTAGGGGCGCGACTGCGTCGCGTCCGTTCGCAGAGAAACGTGCCCTGAGCCGGGCAGAGACATCTGGATCTCCACAATCTATCCGCCCACAATGCACCCCCGGGCCCCCTTGTCACCGTGCCCACGTGCCCCCTCGCGGCTCCGCCGCGCCCCTACCCCTAATAGGAGGCCCTTTTCCCGCCTTTCCCCTTGCGGCAAGTGGGGGGTCTTCTACTTTTCGACCATCTTTCTAGACCCATGGTCACGGACAACAAACCTTCCTTAGTCACCATCAATGTCGATGGCGTCGAACACCAAGTCGCCGCCGGGGCCAACCTCGTCGATGCCCTAGCCAAAATCGGGAAGGAAGTCCCCCACTATTGCTACCACCCGAAGCTCCCGGTCGCCGGCAATTGCCGCATGTGCCTCGTCGAGCTCGGCTCCCCGATGCGCGACCGCGCCACGAATGAGTTGGTGACGGAAAACGGCAAGGCGAAGATCGGCTGGCAACCCAAGCCGGCCATCGCCTGCGCGACCAACGTCTCTCCCGGCCTCCACGTCCGCCTCGAATCTCCCACCGTCAAAGCCTGCCGCGAAGGCGTGACGGAAATGCTCCTGCTCAACCACCCGCTCGATTGCCCAATCTGCGATCAGGCCGGCGAATGTAAACTTCAGGAATTCTCCGCCGAATACGGTCGCGGCTATTCCCGCTACGTCGACGAGAAGAACGCCAAGCCGAAGAAGACCCGCCTTGGACCCCGCGTCACGCTCGACGACGAACGTTGCATCCTCTGCTCCCGCTGCGTCCGCTTTTCCAGCGAAATCGCCAAGGATCCCGTCCTCGGCTTCGTCAACCGCGGCTCGTTCAATACGCTGACGTGCTTCCCCGGCCGCGAACTAGATAATAATTATTCGCTCAACACGGTCGATATCTGTCCCGTCGGCGCCCTGACGAGCACCGACTTCCGCTTCAAGATGCGTGTGTGGTTCCTCAAGCAGACGCCGAGCATCGACACGGAATCTTCCGCCGGCGCCAACACGACCGTCTGGTCGCGCGAAGGCAAAATCTATCGCATCACGCCGCGCCAGAACGATGCCGTGAACGACACCTGGATGGCCGACTCCGGCCGCGAACTTTATAAGTCCGTCGAGGCCGCCAATCGCGTCACGTTCGCGACGGTGAAGAACGCCCAGGCAACGGTCGAAGCCGCCTTCGCCGCCGCTGCCGACGCCCTGTCTGCTGGCGCTCTCGCCATCGTGGGCTCGTCCCACATGTCCGTCGAAGAGCAGCGCCTGCTCGCGCGTCTCGCCCAGGCGAAGCACGCCTCAGTGTACATCCCGGCCCACGTGGGCAAGGGCGACGGCCTCTTGGTCTCCGAAGACCGCACCCCGAATTTCCGCGGCGCCCTCGTCACCGGTCTCACCGACCGCGCACCCATTGCTGACCTGAAGGCCCTCGCGGCCGACATCGACGCCGGCAAGGTGAAGTCCGTGCTCATCGTGCGCGAAGACGCCGCGATGCTCGGCCTGCCCGCCTCGACGCTCGCCAAGGTGCGCAGCGTCGTTCTCGCCACGCATCACAACGTCACCACCGCCGCCGCCGAAGTCGTCCTGCCGGCACTAACGGTCTTCGAGCGCAGCGGTTCGTTCATCAATTGCCAATTCCGCCTGCAAGCTTTCGCCCAGGCCGTCCCTGGTCCGACCGGCGTACTTCCTGACGCGCTCGTGCTCGCGCGCCTCGCCGGTGCCGACGCCGCCACGGTCTGGTCCGAACTCTCCGCCAACGTCGCGACACTCGCCGGCCTCGACGGCCGTCTGCTCCCCGCCGAGGGCGTGCAGCTCGACGGCGCGGCATTCGCCTCCCACAAATTCCCCGAAGGCAAGCTGCTCAAATTCGCCCCGGCGGTGAACGCCTAAGCCGACCTGATCATGGAAAAAATCCTGACCGATCTCGTGCTTTCGCCTCTGTGGTATTTCGCGGTCGCTCGCGGCCTGCTGGTGATCGTCATCCTGATGTCGATCTCGGCCTACACGGTACTCCTAGAGCGCAAAGCCTCGGCGTGGATTCAAGGCCGCATCGGCCCCAACCGCACCAACCACCCATTGATCTCCTGGATTCCGTTCGTCGGTACTTTCCTCGCCAAAGGTGGCTTCATCCAGCCCGCCGCCGACGGTTTAAAATTCCTCTTCAAGGAAGATGCGCTCCCAGGCCACGTCCGCAAAGTTTACTACGTGCTGGCCCCGATCATCGCCCTGGCCCCGGCCATCGTGACCATGGTCATGCTGCCATTTGGCCAACTTCCCGGCGGCCAAATCATCACCCTTTGCCCCGGGGCGGACGTCGGCGTGCTGTTCATGTTCGCGATCAGTTCGCTCGGCGTCTACAGTATTGCACTTGCTGGCTGGTCGGCCAATTCGAAGTTCCCCTTCCTCGGCGCCGTGCGCGGCGCCGCCCAGCTGATCTCGTATGAACTCGCGATGGGCCTGTCCGTGCTGACGGTCTTCCTCGCCACCGCTTCGCCGAATGAAAATAATGCCCTGAGCCTCGTCTCGATGGTCAATGCCCAGACCGGCGCTTGGAATATCCTCTTCCATCCCGTCGCCGCGCTGGTGTTTCTGATCTGCATCTTCGCGGAGACCAATCGCCACCCCTTCGATATGCCGGAATCAGAAACCGACCTCGTCGGCGGCTTCCACACCGAATACGGCGCCTTCAAATTCGGCATCTTCTTCGTCGCCGAATACAGCCATATGATTATCGGCTCGTCGCTGTTCATCCTGATGTTCCTCGGCGGCTGGCATATCTTGCCGTGGATGCCCACCATCGGCTCCGGCATCATCGCCACCCTGCTGGGCTTGGGCGCTTTCTTCTTCAAACTCTGCTTCTTCCTCTTCTTCTTCGTCTGGGTGCGCTGGACGATCCCACGCTTCCGGTATGATCAAGTGATGCGCATCGGCTGGCGCGTGCTCCTGCCCATCGCCGTCCTCAACCTGCTCGCGTACTTCATCTGGTACGCCCTCCGCGGATAACCCAAAACCATGGCCATCAAAATCGTCGTTCGCCGTCCGCTCACTTTTGCCGAGCGGACCTATCTGCCCCAAATCATTGCGGGCCTCAAAGTCACTTGGGATAACATGATGCGCCCACCGGTGACATTGCAATACCCCGACGAACGCCCGACCATCCCAAAGAATTATCGCGGCGTCCCCACGCTGATCGCGGATACGAACGGCCGGGAAAAATGCGTCTCTTGTCAGCTCTGCGAATTCGTCTGCCCGCCCAAAGCCATCCGCATCACGCCTGGCGAGATCTCCGAAACCTCCGATAATGCTCACGTCGAGAAAGCGCCGAAGGAATTCGAGATTAACATGCTACGCTGTATCTACTGTGGCCTGTGTCAGGAAGTCTGCCCCGAAGAAGCCATCTTCCTGCAGAGCCAATATTCGCTGACCGGCCTCACCCGCGAATCGATGGTCAATAATAAGGCTAAACTTTACGAACTCGGCGGCACCCTTCCCGACAACCATCACAAATGGGATAAGAAGAAGGAAGAGGCGGAACGTCAGTCCCACGAGGGGCACTGAGCGGCATAAGCAGCATGTTGATCAGTTGATCGGTTGGCCAGTTGGCCGGAACCGAGAAGAGTCACAGCGGGGGAGGCAGAGAGGGTTGAAGCATAGTTTCTGTCCAACTCATCAACGGCTTCACCCTACTCTGGCCAACTGGCCAACCGATCAACTGGTCAACTTATCAGCGGTGCTTACTTCGCTGCGGTCGGATAATCCGTATATCCCTTCGCACCGGAGGCGTAGAAGGTACTTTCGTCCGGGGTATTCAGCGCGAGGTTTTCCTCCAGACGGCGAGGGAGATCCGGATTCGAGAGAAACGGTACGCCGTAGGCGATCGCATCCGCCCAGCCTTCGGCGATGGCCTGCTCGCCCTGCGCGCGGTCGAAGCCGCCGGCGGTGATCAGCACGCCTTTGAAATCTTTGCGCAGCTCCTTGGGGCCGACGCCACTCACCGCACCATGCGCAATATCCTGGGCGGTGACGCGCGTGACGTGGGCGTATGCAATCTCGAGCTTAGAGAGTTCGCGTAAAAGATAACCAAAAGTCTCGGCGGGATTAGCGTCGGACATATCATTGAAAATGCCCCCAGGCGAAAGGCGGATGCCCACGCGGTCAGAGCCCCAAATTGAAATACAGGCACTGACGACCTCAAGGGTCAGACGAGCACGAGCCGCCACCGAGCCACCATAACCATCGGTGCGGGTGTTGGTGCCACTGCGGAGGAACTGATCGAGGAGGTAACCGTTGGCGTTATGGATCTCGACGCCGTCGAAGCCGGCTTCCTTGGCGAGGCGTGCACCTTTGACGTATTCGGCGACGATGCCCGGAATCTCTTCAAGCGCGAGGGCACGAGGGGTCACGTAGTCGGCCATCTCCTTGCCTGTCCAGACCTGGCCCTTTGGCTGAATGGCGGACGGGGCGACGGGCAGTTCCCCGTTGAGCTGGAAGGCTGGGTGCGAAACGCGACCAACATGCCAGAGCTGCAGAAAAATACGGCCACCTTTAGCGTGCACGGCGGTGGTGACCTTCTTCCAACCCGCGACGTGTTCGGCAGTGTAGATCCCCGGGGTATTCGGGTAACCATGACCACGAGGCGAAACCGTGGTGGCCTCGGAGATGATCAGGCCGGCGCTCGCACGTTGACCATAATACTCGGCCATCAGGTCCGTCGGGACGTTGGCTCCTTCGGCGCGACAACGGGTCAGTGGAGCCATCAGGACGCGGTTCGGTAACGACACGGCACCGACTTGGAGGAAAGAAAAGAGGGAGGACATGAGCGGTTTGAAGGAAGATGGTGAGGGATAGGGACGGGGGCAAGAAAGGCAAGGAGGCGGACACAAGAACAAGAGGCCCGGTTGACCAGAGGCTCGGCAACAAGAAGGAGGCGAACGCTATGCATTCAGGTGACGGAGGACGGCCCCCGGGGACTGCCTCGTGCTAGGGGCGCGACTGCGTCGGCTGCCTTGGGTAGGGTTGAGCGCCCTCGCTCAACCGCCGCATTGGGTAGGGCGGGCTCTCCGAGCCCGCCACCTCATCGAATAAATCGGCCTACTCGGAGAACCGTTCCAACCGCGGCTGACCAAGGGTGGTCAGCCCTACCTCACAAAGTATCAATTAGGTTCGGGTAATTTAACGCCCCGACCCACCCTAATCCGTTCTCACTCATTACCCCATTATTCTTCCCTCCCCACCCCGCCACCGCTATTCGTGCATGACACCTTTTCCGTCAGCCGTCCATGTCCGCCACTCCTTCCTCGCCTTTGCTTCGTTCCGAACAGCCCGTTTATATCATCGGCCACAAGAATCCTGACGCGGATGCGATTTGCTCCGCCCTCGCCTACGCCGCCTTCAAACAAGCGTCCGGCCAAAAAGGCTTTGTCCCGGCCCGTTGCGGTAACTCTAACGCGCGGATTGATTCCATCCTAAATCGTTTCGGTGCGACTCTCCCCGAATTCGTCGGCGACGTCACCCCGCGCGTCAAAGACATCATGCACGCCGATCCGTTCAAGGTCGGCGTCGACGACACCTGCGCCCGCGCCCTCGAGCTTCTCGACCTCCACGACGTCCGCGCCTTGCCCGTCGTCGGTCGCGATGGCCGCCTCGAAGGTTACGTCTCCATCTTCGGCCTCGGCGATTATTTTATCCCCAAGCCCAAGCGCGCCACTTCGATGCGCAAGGTCACCAGTTCGATCAACGCCATCATCCGCTCCATCGGTGGCACCGAAGTCATCGCCCATGACCCCGAGACGGTCGATGAGCTCTACGTCCGAGTCGCCGCCATGGAACTCGAGTCCTTCGGCAAATCCGCCACGGTCGAAGGCATCCCCACCAATAAGAGCATCATCGTCGTGGGCGATCGCAACGACGTCCACATCCGCGCCATCGAAATGGGCGTCCGTCTGATCATCGTCACTGGCGGCCACCGGATGAAAAACGAAGTTCTCGAACTGGCCAAACGCCAGAAGGTTTCCGTGGCATACGCCGATACTGACAGCGCGACGACGGCCTGGGCCGTCCGCGCCTCCACGCTCGTGGGCGGACTCATCCAACACGACGCCCCTCGCTTCAGCCCGCAAGATAAGATTGCCGTGGTGCGCCGTCGCATCGTGCAATCCAGCGCGCTTATCTGCCTCGTCGTCGATGAAGATAGCCATCTGCTCGGCGTCTTCTCGAAGTCAGACATCCTCAAGCCCGTGCAGACTCGCTTGGTACTCGTCGACCACAACGAGCTTTCGCAAGCCGTCGATGGTGCGGCCGAAGTTGAGATCGCAGAAGTCGTCGACCACCACCGCCTCGGCAACCCCCACACGGCCCAACCGATCTTATTCCTCAATCGCCCGCTGGGCTCGACGTGCTCGATTGTGGCCGACATGTTCCGCACCGCCGGCCTCCAGCCTTCGCCGCAGATTGCCGGGCTGATGATGTGCGGGATTATTTCCGATACGCTTCTGCTCCAAAGCCCGACGACGACACCCCTCGACGCCGACCTGCTCCAGTGGCTCTCCCGTCTGGCCGATGCCGACCCTCGGTCCCTCGCCGACATGATCTTTAACGCGGGCTCGGTCTTGGCAACCGTCACGCCCGCCGTCGCCGTCCGCGGCGATTGTAAGATTTACAAGGAAGGCGAGCGCCGCTTCTCCGTCTCCCAAGTCGAGGAATTGGGCTTCAATAACTTCTGGAAATGTAGCGACGCGCTCCTCGAGGCCTTGGAAAGATACCGCCTCGAGAACGGCCTGAATTTCTCGTGCTTGCTCGTCACCGATATCGACACCCAAAGTTCCCTACTCCTCGTGCGCGGCGAAGCCGAGGTGGTTCAATCCATCACCTACCCGCAGAAACGTCCGCCGGACATCTTCGACCTGCCCGGCATCGTGAGCCGCAAGAAACAATTACTTCCCTACATCACCAGCCTGCTGGGATCATCCGCCGATAACGCATGAACGCCGAAGAAACTCTGTTGAACTTCATGCGACGCCCCGGCTACAAGCCGATGCGTCTGGAAGCGATTGTGAAGACCCTCGGTGGCGACCGGCACAATCTTGATGAGCTCCGCAAAGCCATCCCGCGCTTACTGAAAGCTGGTGCGATTGTCACCCATAAGGGCCTCCTCCTCGGGCTCCCCAAAGACCCCACCGGCTCGCGCGACGATTCCCTGCTCGAGGGCACCATTCTCTTTCGCGCCAGCGGCTCCGCTCGCGTGGTCTTCGACGTCACCCCGGGCGACAAACCTCGCGAGGCTTTGCACATCGAGGCGAACGATACACATGTGGCCCTCCACGGCGACCGCGTACTCGTCAAGCTCAACCAAGTCCGCCGCGATCGTAACGGCGACGACTGGGGCTCTGGCACGGTGGTACGCGTCATCAAGCGCGCCCTGACCCAACTCACCGGCACCCTGCGCCGCAACCGCCTGCAATGGTTCGTCGTGCCCGACGATCCCCGCATCTCGCGCGAAATCATCGTACGAGACCCCACGCGCTCCGACCTCAAACCCGCGCCGAAACCCGAAGACAAGGTCGTCCTCAAACTCGACGCCTGGGAACGGCGCAACCTGAGCCCGACCGGCACACTGACTGAAGTGCTCGGCGAAACGCACACGCCGATGGCGGAATACCTGGCCATCCTCCGCCGCTATAACCTCAACCCAGAATTTCCTGCGAATGTCGTCGACGAAGCTAATTCCTTCGCTTCCAAAGTCCAACGTGCCGATTGTCTCGGCCGCGAAGATTTCCGCCAGATCCCCACCCTCACCATCGACCCCGATGACGCCAAGGATTTTGACGACGCCCTCTCCGTCCAACGCCTGCCGAACGGTAATCTTCGCATCGCGATTCATATCGCCGACGTTTCCTACTACGTCAAAGGCGGCTCCCGCCTCGACACCGAAGCCCGCGAGCGCGGCAATTCCACCTACCTCGTCGGCACGGTCATTCCGATGCTGCCGCATGCGCTCTCCAGCGGTCTCTGCTCGCTCGTCGAAGCCCAAGATCGCTTGGTCAAGACGGTCATCTGCGAATTTTCGCCCGACGCCCAACTACTCAAGACCGAGTTCGCGAATTCCGTCATCTGCAGCCTCAAGCGTCTGACGTATAAGCAGGCTTACGCTTTCCTCAAAGGCGACGATAACGCCCAGCTACGCGCGATGCCGGCGCCCCCGCCGCACCAAACCGGCTCACCTGGCCGCCCGCTTTCCGAATTAAAAGACGACGAGCTCGAGCTCATTCGCCAGATGGTCGGCGATTTCTGGAAAATCGGGAAGCTCCTGCGCGCTGAACGCTTCCGGGCGGGCTCGCTCGACTTGGACATGAAGGAGATCAAGATTTACTGCGACAAGGACGGCTGGGCGGACCGCACCGAAATCGTCACCCATGACGAATCTCACCAACTCATCGAGGAGTTCATGCTCCTCGCTAACGAATGCGTGGCCAAGAGCCTCGACAAAGCCTCTATCCCGCACGTCTGCCGCGTCCACGACGACCCGGATCCGGAAAAACTGGCCGCCCTCCGCGAAGAACTCGCCAGCGACGGCTTTAAGGTCGGCGACCTGACGCACCGTTCTGAAATGGTGAAATTGCTAAGCGACCTCAAGACCCGCGAAGACGGTTATACAATCCGCATCCAGTTACTCCGCTCGCTCAAACAAGCTTGCTATCGCCCCTCGCCTGACGGCCACTTCGGCCTCGCGAAACGCCACTACTCTCACTTCACGTCACCCATCCGCCGTTACGCCGACTTACTGGAGCATCGCATCTTCGACGCTTATATCGCCAAGCATGGCGTGGCCTCGGCCCCCAAGGACCCGCCCCGCTCCCCCGGCCTCGGCGAACTCGTCCGCTCTTGCGAACATATCTCGATCACCGAACGCAATAGCTCCGAAGCTGAACGCGATTCCGTCAAAATCAAGATCTTGGAATTATTCGAACGCGAAGTGGAACGTAAAGACAAACGCCCCTTCGAGGCGATCATCACGGATATCAAGCCTCACGGCCTCATGGTCGAGCTCAACGCCTCGCAGGCCTACGGCCTCGTGCACATGTCGACGCTCACCGATGACTATTACCGCCTCAATGACCGCGGAAACATGCTCGTCGGCAGCCGGACCGGACGGAAGTTCATGCCCGGCGGCGTCATCACCGTGACCGTCGACCGCGTGGATCGCTTCAAGCGCCAGGTGGATTTCCGCCTCTACGATGAACGCCTGGCCCAAAAGCCGCGGGGTCCGGAACGGCGCAAAGGACAACGCTGAAGAATTGAGGACTGAATAGAGGACAGCATAGAGGACTGCGTTGAGGGCTGAATTGATTGAGAGGCATCGGGTAGGGACAGCACCATGTGCTGTCCTTTTTTATGGGTATCATTCTCGGGTGGCGGAATGCATCGAGGTAGGGACGTGATTGCCATCACGTCCGTGGGCGGACGGAGCTTAGGAGATCGAAACAGTCTACCCGGTGATGCGCACGCCCCGCGGCGAACGGACGCCACGCAGTGGCGCCCCTACCCATGACTGGTATCGGCGATTGGCGGTTAGCGATTGTGTTCTCTGCCATCTGTCCTCTGTCATCGATGCAGTCATCCACTCAGTCCTCAATGCTGCCCTCTATTCAGTCCTCTATTCAGTCCTCAACTCTTCCAAACTAGTCTCCCCCACGCCCGCGCGTAATCGGCAGCGGCTTTGCCGAGGCGGATACGGCCGGCGTCGTCGTCGGTCCACTTGACCGGGATCTCGACGAGTTTAGCACCGGCGCGTGCGAGGCGCACGAAGGCTTCGGCGCCGAAAGAAAAACCGTGCGCCTCGGCGGGCATCTTGAGCGTGGCGAAAGTTGAACGGCGGATGAGCTTCAGGCCGCAGCCGGGATCCGTCATGTGGGCGCCTGGGAGCATCCGCCAGAAGCACGAGAGCGTCGCGGAGATGAGCGAACGTTTCCAGGAGCGTCCGAAGACCTGTGAGTCGCGATGCCAGCGCGAACCGGCGACAAGGTCGGCCTTGCCTTCCGCGATGAGCCGGTAGCCGCGTACGAGCGCTTCAGGATCCGTCGCCATGTCGGTATCGCAGTAAGCCAAGACTTCGTAGCCTTCCGGAGCGGACTCCCAGGCGGAACAGATCGCGATGCCCTTGTCGGCACCATCCGTCGCGCGATGGTAGACCACGCGATAAGGAATCTTGGCGGCAGACTCGATGGCCACGGCCCGCGTCCAATCAGTGGAGCCGTTGTCCGAGACCACGATGAGCACATCCGGGCACTGGTGGGCCTGCAGGCTTTCGGCCAGCCGAGCGAGGCCAGGACCGAGGCGGCGCTCCTCATTGCGCACAGGAATGACGATCAAGAGGGGCATCCGAGAGCTCTTAAAATCTCTCTTTTGCCGAGGGATTACAACCTAAGTCTCAACAAGATGAGACTCATTCTCAATTGCCATTTGACAACTGCGAATGAGTCTCATTATCAGAACTCCTTCACTCCCATGAAAGCCCTCCTCACCACACTCACGCTCGCTTCCGCCGCCACGGCTCTCGGTTGCGAGAATCCATTCGGCTACTCCTACATCGCCGAGACGCTCAAGCCCGGCAAATACGAGATCGAGCAGTACATCACCGGCCGTTTCGGTCGCGACATCGGCGCCGGCTATGACGCCCGCTACCGCGGCTTCGATTTCAAAACCGAGTTCGAGATCGGCATCAGCAAGGACGAGCAGATCAATCTCGAGGCCACCGCCCTCTACCTGGATTCCGCCTCCTTCGAAGGCATGCGCTTCAACGGGATCAACGTCTCTTACAAGAAGATGCTGGCCGACCCGGACCGAGAGTCCTGGGGCCGGGCAATCTACATCGAGCCTGGCTACTCGCAGGTGAGCTCCAAGAACGGCGCCCTTCGCGACCGCTGGTCGCTCGAGGGAAAGTACATCCTGCAGCATAATTTTGGCGATAACAGCCCGTGGATGTATGTCGCCAACCTCATCGGTGAAGTGACCCACACTTCGTCCGATGGCGAGGACGCCGTGGAGTTCAAGGTCACCCAAGGCCTAGCTTATCAACTCACGAAGGAATGGGCAGTCGGACTTGAAGGCATCGCGATGGTCGAGTGGGTCGAGTTCAACAACTTCGAGGCAGCCAGCTTCTTCGTCGGCCCCTGCCTCAACTACCGTAAGGATAATTTCTCCGCCACGCTGACCACGCTCGCACAGATCGCCGGTGCGCCCGTGAGCAAAGGTAATCTCAACGTCGTCGAGAAGAGCCCGTACGAAGCCCGACTCACGATCGCCTGGGAGTTCTGAGGCGGCCGAACGTCAGCCGTTCAATAGGTAAGGACAGCACCACGTGCTGTCCTTTTTTATTTGGTAGGGTTTCAGGTAGGGGCGCGACTGCGTCGCGTCCGTCGACCATAGTCACGGAGACTAGCCGAGCGGGTCGGCATGGCACGTCACACCGAGAACGGACGCCACGCAGTGGCGCCCCTACCTTATGGCCATATCTTCACGTATGGCCAAAGTTCGGCGGACGCAACGAGGCCGGCACGCACTGGATTGGCAACGATGTATGTCCACTTCTCGCGATAGCTGTCATCATTGCGGATACGGTGATCGAAGGCACCGCGCTGCCAGCTGACATCCAAACCATAGCCAGCGGCCCGCTTGAAGCGTGCGACGAACGAAGCGATACCTAGTCGGGATGGAATCAAGACGATCATGTGCAAATGATCAGGCATCGCCAGCAGGAGCAACGGAGCGCAAAGCCGACGATTCGAAAGATGCTCAGCCGCGGCGTAACATGACCCCAGCGATCAGGTCGGGCGAACTGATTGAACCTCCGAGGCTTGCCGCAAAAGGTCAGGAATATCGGGTCTTCAGCATCGACCCAGTTCGGGCGGACATGACTCAGCCACTTGCGATCGGGCATACTCATGCATCAGTCCTTCACGTTTCACTTCGTCCATCGACACAGGGAATCACCCAGCCCGAAGGTAGGGACGTGATTGCCATCACGTCCGTGGGCGGACGGAGATTCGAATATCGAAATAGCCTGCCCGGTGATACGGATGTGCCGCTGCGAACGGCGGCCATGGCAATGGCCGCCCTACCCAGAGACACCAGGACAGCACGTGGTGCTGTCCCTACCTGAGCGCTGCCTTCACCGCGGCCAGCATCTGGTCGGGGGAAAGGCCGTTGGCGGCACGGAGGGTCTTCACGTCGGTCGCATGACCGACGAAACGGTCGGGCCAGCCCAGACGGACGATCGGCGTGCGCACGCCGTGTTCAGCTAGCGTCTCGAGCGCACCCGTGCCAAAGCCGCCGGTGACAGCGCCATCTTCAAGCGTGACGATGAGTTTGGCCGACTTGGCCTGCTCGACGAGCAAGGTGGCGTCGATCGGCTTGGCGAAGCGCGCGTTGACCACGCCGACGGAAAGTCCGGTCTCAGCGGTAAGTTTATCGGCGAGCACCAGGGCCTCGGGCACCATCGTACCGAGCGCCCAGAGCTGGACGTCGGCGCCGGAGCGGAGGACCTCGGCTTTGCCGAGCGGGATGAGCGCGGGCTGCGCCTTGATCGCCTTGCCGGCGGCGGCGCCGCGCGGGTAACGGATGAACATCGGGGCGCCGGACTTCAGCGCGGTGTGCAGCATGTCCGAGAACTCGTCCTCATCCTTCGGCTGCATCAGCGTCACGTTCGGGACGCAGCGCAGGTAGGCGATATCGAAGAGACCGTGGTGCGTGGGGCCGTCGCTCGGCGAGACGCCGGCGCGGTCCATGCAGAAGGTGACCGGCAGGCGCTGCAGGCAGACGTCATGGATGACCATGTCGTAGGCGCGCTGCATGAAGGTGGAGTAGATTGCGCAGACCGGGCGAAGATCGCGGGCGGCGATGCCGGCGGCGAAGAGCGCAGCGTGCTCCTCGGCGATCCCGACGTCATGATACTGCCCAGGGAGTTCCTTCTTAAGCTGGTTGAGGCCCGTGCCGGAGGGCATCGCGGCGGTGATGCCGACGACGCGGGAGTCGGCCTTGGCTTCGCGGACGAGAAGCGCGCCGAAGACATCCTGCCAGGCCTTGGGGGCGCCCGGTGCACCCGACGCGAGCGAATCACCCGACTCCGGATCGAAAGCGCCTGTGCCGTGAAATTTTTCCGGGTTCTTGAGCGCGGCGCCGAGGCCCCTGCCCTTCTCGGTGCGAACGTGCAGCAGGATTGGGCCGGTGGAGTCCTTGCAGAAATTGAGGTAGCGCTCGAGGGCGCCCAGATCATGGCCGTCGATCGGGCCGACGTAGCGCACGCCGTACTGCTCGAAGAGCGAGGAGCTGTGCGTGTACCAGTTCTTCACGTGGCGTTTGAAGCTACGGCCGAAATCCAGGACCTTCGTGCCGAAACGCGTCTTACCGAGGAAGCGCTTCAGGCCCTTCTGCGAATTATTGTAGGGGCGCGTGACGATCAGGCGGCTCAGGATATCGGCGACCGCGCCGACGTTGCGGTCGATGGACCACTCATTGTCGTTAAGGACGATGACCAGGCGCTTGGTCGACTTCGCGGCGTTATTGAGCGCCTCCATCGTCACACCACAGGTGAGGGCCGCGTCGCCGATGAGGGCGACCACGTGCGAATCCTCGGCGAGGCGGTCGCGGGCATTGGCGAGGCCGACGGCGGCAGAGAGCGCCGTACCGGCATGGCCGGCGCCGAAGACGTCGTGTAGGCTCTCCTCGCGATTCAGGAAGCCGCTGAGGCCGCCTGTGGTGCGGATACCATCGAAGTCAGGGCCGTTGCGGCCGGTGAGCAGCTTGTGCACGTAGCCCTGGTGGGCCACGTCGAAGACGAACTTGTCCTGCGGCGTGCTGAAGACGCGGTGCAGCGCGATCGAGAGCTCGACCACGCCGAGATTGGGACCGATGTGGCCACCGTTCTTGGCGGTGACGGCGACGAGGCGTTCGCGGATCTCCTGGGCGAGGAGCGGGAGCTGCTCGGGAGCGAGGGCCTTGACGTCTTCCGGGCCGCGGATGGACGCGAGAAGAGACATCAGCCCTGCGAATCTTCGCTGCGCTTACCGAGCTGCTCGATGCGGAGTTCCGCGGCCTCGAGCGACTTCTGGCAGGACTTCAGGAGGCGCATGCCTTCCTCATATTTCGCAACGAGCTCGTCGAGCGAGACGTCGCCGGACTCGAGGGACTCGACGAGCTGCTCGAGCTGCTTGAGTTCGGCCTCGAAGCCTTCCTTACCGGAGGCTGAGGCGGGTTTCTTGTCCGCGCACATGGACCTACTGTCAGCGGAGCCCCCTCCCCTCTCAAGCGGATTGTGCAGACTCAGGCCAGAAGACGCGCCCAAGCCTGCTCGGCCGTGACGCCCCGGAGCTCCACGACCTTCGCGGGTGAAGCCGCCCCGGAGACCAAGGATACGTCCGAAGCCGGCAGCCCGAGCTTTTCGGCGAGCAACTCGAGAATCTCGCGGTTGGCTTTGCCCCCTTCGGGCGGGGCGGCGACACGGACCTTCAGGGCTTCGCCCAGGCGACCGACGATCTCAGAACGCGAGGCGCCCGGGACAGCCTTCACCTTGAGGCGGCAGGAGATGCCGCTCACAGATACTGCGTGAGGCTCTTCACCGTCTTCGCATCGAGGCGACGGACGAGCGCGACGGAAAGGTCGACGCAGGCCTGGAGGTCGGCGAGGTCGATGACCGCGTTGTGCGTATGGATATAGCGCGCGGGCACGCCGAGCACGATGACCGGGACGCCCAATTCGTGGGCCTGGAAGGAGCGCGCATCGGTGCCGCCCGTGCGACGGACCGCGAGCTGGCAAGGGATGCCCTTCGCCGCCGCCACCTCGAGGGTCAAGTCGACGAGACGGGGATTCATGATCGCCGTCGGATCGTAGGCGCGCACCTGCACGCCGCCACCGAGGGCGCCCTGCATCTCTCCATGCGGAGCGAGGCCAGGCAAGTCGTCGGCCGGCGGGCCTTCGAGTACGATGACCACATCGGGCTTCGCCAGACGCGCGGCGACGACCGCCCCGCGGCAGCCGACTTCTTCCTGCACCGTCGCGACCGCGAGTAGGTCGCAGGGCGTCGCGGAGGCGTCGAGCTCATGCGTCGCGAGCGTGAGCGCGGCCATGCCGACGCGGTTATCGAAGGCTTTCGCCGAATAAAGACCGGGCTCCGCGAGGGCCGTGAACGGGCCTTCCGGCACGACGGGATCGCCCGGGCGGATACCAAGACGCGCGACGGATTCCGCGGAGCGTGCGCCGATGTCGACGAGCACTTTGTCCGCCGAAGCGGCCTGGGCTCCGCCTTGATGCGGAGGGAGCGCGGCGACGACGCCGATGAATTCCTTCTGCGCGGAGCGCGACCAGATGCGGAGGCGTTGGGCGGCGAGGACGCCGTCGGGCCAACCACCGACAGGGGTCAGGCGGAGGAAGCCATCCGGTGTGACCGACTGAACCAGGAAACCGATCTCGTCCATGTGGGCCGTGAGGACCACGCGCGGGCCTTTCGACGATTTAGCCGGCGAAGCGAGTACGCCGCCAAGGCCGTCGGCCTGCAGCGTGCGGCCGCGCAGCTCGCGGACGAAGATCGCGCGGACCGCGTCTTCGTGGCCGGAGGTGCCGTGGGCTTGCGTGTAGGCCTCCAGCAGACGGAGGGCTTCGGAAGGACGCTTGGACATAATAGGAAGGGAAGATGGAGGACGCGAGGGCCGGATGTCTCGAGGACTCGAGGGCAAATCAGGGCTAGGGGTAGGTATGATGCAGGAGACATTCGTGAACGCAAGGGCTCGAGGACACGAGGTGATTAAGGATGGATGAACTCTCACTGGGGCCTGAGGTAGGGCGGCGATTGCCATCGCCGCCGTTCGCCGTGGCACGCACGAATTGCCGGGCAGACTGTTTAAGCGGACGTACTTCCGTCCGCCCACGGACGCGACGCAGTCGCGCCCCTACCTCAGACCCCAGCCAATCATCCGGTCTCCGGTTTCCCTTTGAGCGCCCAACCACTGTTATCTGTTATGGGTAGGGCGGCGATTGCCATCGCCGCCGTTCGCCACGCAAGGTCCGATCACCGGGCGTGATCTTTTGAGCTTATGACGTCTCTCCGCCCACGGCGGTCATAGCAATGACCGCCCTACCCAACGCATCCCCGAACGTCGAACCGTCCCCTGCCTCACCCTCGGGCCCTCGTGTCCTCCTGCCCTCCGGGCCTCGATTCTCAGCGCGGCTGGCGGGTCTGTAGGCGCGGCTTCAGGCCTGCCTTGGCGACCGCGTCGAGCGCATGGACCGCGGCGCCCGTAAGCGAACGCTCGTCGGCGACGATTACCACTTCGGTGCCCGGCGACTTCAGCGCGTGGTCGACGAGGGCCTTGGCGAGTGCGTCGGCGGCGATCTCCTTGCCTTCCAGGTAGAGCTTGCCGTCGCGGTCGACGCCCACGACGAGCGTCGTGGCCGGCGTGCCTTCGGAGCCCGCGGAAGCCGTCGGCGGGATGATGGCCATCGTGCGGGCCTGCTCGAAGCGGCCGCTCAGCAGCAGGAAGAAGACCAGCACCACCATCACGTCGATGAGGGGCACCACGTTGATGTCGGCGCGACGGCGGCGGGCGACAACGAGGCTCATCGGCGGCGGGCTTCCAGTGCTTCGACCAGGACGTCGAGGCGGGAAGAGAGAATCTCAAGGCGGCGGCCGAGCCAGTTCGCGGCGATGAGCGCCGGGATGGCGATGCAGAGACCAATCATCGTCGTGCTCAGCGCGAGGCCGACGCCACGGGTGAGCGTCTGGGAATCAGGCAGGCCTTGTTCCGGAAAGAGCGTCGCGAGGCCGGTGACCGTACCGAGCAGGCCGAGGAGCGGAGCGGCAGCGACGATACTATCGAGAAGATGCAGGCCGCGGTGGAGGCGGATGAGCTCGTTACGCGTCCACGCCTTGAGCACGTCGCCGGTGGCGCCGTCTTTCCAGCGTTGGACCAAGCGGCCCGCGACGGACTCGCCGTCAGCTGGCCCGACTTGGTCGAGGTTACCATTTAAGACCGACTTAAGCACCGACTCCGGGGCCACGCGCGAAACCCGCAGAGCCAAAGCTCGTTCCACGACTAGGAAGACGGCGAGCAGCGAGCAGATCGCCAGCGGCCAGATGAAGATTCCGGCTCCTTGGAGTAGGGTTTGCACCTCATTAGCGTCCCCAAACCCCAAAGAGTCGCAAGCCCGCTCTTTAAATAGTGTTTTATGAAGTTTTAATGACTTTAAATGACTTTAAATGACTTTATTCAGTCTTTTGAAACAAATGGGAATAACCAATTCTTTGACTTTCACCTAGGGGGGTTTACCGTGGTTTTACCCCAATTTACTATGAGACTAAAACGCTCAGGTTTCTCCCTCGTTCTGTCGCTTACCATCATGGCAGCGATGGTCATGATGGTGATCGTCCTCGCCTCGTTCCTGCAGGTCGAGAGCCGCCTCGCCCAGAGCCACGCCGGCTACCTGCGCGCCCGCTATAACGCCCTGGCTTCCGCGCGCATCGCCGTCGGCCAGTTGCAGCAGCTCGCCGGCCCTGACCAACGCGTGACCATGCGTGCGGACATGTACGCCGACAACGACATCGCCGTCGGCGCCAATGATGCCACCACGATCACGCCGGTGCGCACCTCCGGTGCTCACAACATCAACAACGCCCCCGCGAACAAGAAACTCTCGCACCAAAAGCGCTACCTCACCGGCGTCTGGGCCACCGGTGGCATCGACAGCACCCGCACCCGCGACTGGGACGTCACCAACCCGACCGAATCGCGCCTCTTCCTCGGCTGGCTCGCCTCTCCCTTTGACGTCGGTCCTGATGCAGAAACCCCGGGTGCCCCCGTCAACTATCTCGCCAACCGCACCTTCTTCGCGGCCGACGCCGGCAACTTTAACCGCCGCCTCGCCAACATGACCACCGGCTCGGAAGGGCAGAAGCTGATCGACGAACTCGCCGTCGCCATCTCCGACCCGGCGGACGCCCTCGTCCCGCTCGTCTCCTATGGCAGCGTCGACCTCCCGGCCGGCCTGACTTCCTTCCAGCGCAACTACATGGGTGCCGTCGACGCGCGCCCGCAACCTCTGCCCGGCCCCGCTTTCGCCGACGGCAAGACCCTCGGCGCCAACGGTCGCTATGCGTTCTGGATCGGCGACGAAGGCGTGAAGGCGAAGGTCAATCTCCCTGATTATTACGCGGCCACCGCGGGCGGCGCCTTCCTTTCCACCGAACCGTGGGACAAGGGTTTCGCGGGCTCCGCGACGCAGCGCAACTCCCTCGGCACCATCGGCGGCTCCGGCGACCCGATCAAGGAAGGCGTCAACGCCAAGGGCACGCTCCCGGCCGGCTTCAACTTTGAAACCTGGCGCGCCAAGGACATCGGCGATTCCGCCGGCAACCCGCAGGCCTACCAGCTCTCCAAGGCCGTCGGTATGTCCGGGCTCACCGCCTGGGCGGCCAAGCAGGGCGGCGTCGCCGCCGGCGACGCGATGAACAAGGCCGTCAAGATCCTCTGGCACGATGTCACCACATACTCCTACTCGACGTTGACCGACACCTATAACGGCGGCGTGAAGACCGACCTTTCGACCGCCTTCGAACTTCCGTACACGATGTTCCGCGGCGTCGAGATGTATCCCGGCCAGAAGGATTCCGCGATCACCTCGGATGCCAAGCTGCGTAAGCAGTCGTGGTTCCACGGCTCGCCGAACATCAGCACGAACGCCAGCGGCTTGGCGGTCGACCTAGACTACAACCGCCCGAACCTCGTCGACAAGCTCGGCTCGGACAACGACCTCCTGCTCGCCTCGCCCCGCGCCTCCGAATGGGCCCCGCGCTACCTCAAGGGCCTGCTGGGCTCGTCTTACTCCACGCTGGTCACGCGCAACGGCAGCGAAACCCCGGAGCGCCTCGGCTTCGTCTATGAAGCCCCGCTGCGCTCTGCGCTCTTCAACTCTGACCGTCAGCTAGCCACCACAACCTTCGGCCCCAACGCCGCCGGCTCGAACACCAACCGCATCGCGGCGTCGCCTTGGTCCGAGTTGAGCGTGACCGCCACCGAGAACATCCTCGGACGCATCTCGCGCGGCCCCACTTGGGACCTCTACCGCAACTACTACCGCATGTATAAGCGTGAGACCGAGGCGGCGGCCGATGCCTCTGGCAACGCCCTGCGGGGACTCAAGCCCGCCGCCGACGCCGTCGCCGCCCGTGGCGTCGAACCGCTCACCCAGGCCACCGGCAACCGCCTCCCCCCGATGCAGCGCGGCCGTGACACCAAGCTCATCCCGAACTACGTCGCCGTCACGCCTCCGGCTGGACACTTCGCCAGCGGCGGCGGCGCCACCGGCAAGTATTTCTATCGGAATAATCTCTCCTCGCCGAGCGACGCGCCCAGCTTCCAAGGCGAACAGCGCCTGCGCTACCCGAACCTGCTGGTGAACAAGTATTCGGCCGGCCAGATGAACTTCGACCGTCTCGGCATCGCCAAGCCCAACACGACCTCGAACGACGCGGCCTTCGACACGCCTCCGCAGCTGACCACGCGCACCTGGCCGACCTCGATGAGCCTCACGCCGAGCATCATCCGCTTCTCGATGGTGTTCTCGGGCATCTTCGACACCGGCACCGACGCCAACGGCACCATCGGCGTCTCCGTCGACCCCGTCCTTGTCGTCCACAACCCGTACGATACCGCGATCGAGTTCGAAGGCATCGCCATGGTCAGCAACGGCGACGCCCTGCCCTACATCTTCGACGTCTCCGTCTCGTCGTGGGCCTTCACCTCGACGGTGTGGCAATATTACGACCCCACCCGCGGCCCGCCCAAGTCGACGAACAACGAGCCTTTGCCCAAGACCGACCCGCTGTGGGCCGGCGTCCAGGTCGTCTCGCCCATCACCCTCGGCGAAGTCGCCCTCGGCGACGGTGCTTACGACAACCGCTCCTTCTCCTTCCGCGCCGTCGCCGGGGCCGGCAAGAAATTCCGCCTCGAACCGGGCGAAGTCAAGGTACTCAGCCCGAAGAACCTCGGCGGCACGTACAAGTCGACCCGCGCGAGCAACACCACGATCGTCACCGACGACTTCGGCTATGACCTCGGCAACACCGCGGTCTACAAGATGACCCCGTTCGCCAACGTCCGCTACCGCGAGTCGGGCGACGTCTCGACGCAGTGGCGCGAAGGCTCGCCGGGCCCCGACGCGCGCATGTGGACCTGGGGTTTCATGCCCAACCACCCGGTGACCAACGTCTCCTTCCTGACGACCAACCCTCCGGCCATCGGCTACTTCGGCAACTATTGCACGACGATCACCAACACCTACGCCGGACTCCACGACGCGCTCAACCTCTGGGGTCAGGTCGTAAATTCCCGTAAGCTACGCGACGCCTTCCCGTCCTGGGACGGCACGGCGAAGAAGCTGCAAGCCATCCTCTCCACCCCGCCGCCTGGTAATCTGCCGGACCGCCCGCTCACGTTCACCGTCCGCAATTCCGGCTGGGTGAACTACGACCACTGCGTCGTCGGCGAAGAAGGCCTGAAAGGTTCCGCCAACTTCATTTACCCGCGCAAGCGCTCCGGCACCACGCAGATCGGCGGCCACCAGAACTGGAACTTCTACCTCATCGGCCAGAAGAGCATCGACGGCCGACAGGATCTGAGCCCCACCCGCCGCTGGTTCGGCGCGCCGGATTACTCGAACCAGAACGACGGTAACTTCGTCTATGAAGGCGTCGAGACCGCCGCCGGCACCCACATGGTCGACGAGCCGCTGTTGCTCAGTTTCCACGGCCTCACCTCGGGCTGGCCCATGTACGGCAACGACAACGGACACTGGTCCAACATCATCCAGCCGAATGAAGACTGGAAGAAGTACATGCCGGGCAACCTGACGGTGCAGCCACCCGACTACCGCATCGCCGCCCGCTCCCTCGCCACGAGCCTCAAGCCGGACGTCTACAACGCCGGCGGCAGCAGCACCGGCAACGTCGAATACGGTCCGAACATCGACCCGGAATTCGGCGCCCCTGAGATCACCGGCGGAAAGGCCGGCACGCTCAACGGCCGCATCCAGGGCTTCGTGAATCCCAACGCGGGCAGCCTCAAGCAGCAGTTCTTCATGACGGACTTCCTGCTGCGCTCGGCGGACATGACCGCCAACACGCTCAACAAGTGGTACCCTGAGGACAAGAAGACGCCGTACGCCCTGCCCTTCAAGTTCCAGACCGCGTACGATAGCTCCGGCAACGAAGTGAAGTGGGAAGGCCAGGTCGTCGACACCCTCCGCACGCCGAAGGAGATGCTCAACGCCCCGATGTCGCCCTACTTCATCAGCGTCCGCCCGCAGCAGGCCCACCTCTACGGCTACGACGGCAAGGCGCACTCGCCGATCGGCTGGGTGCTCTCGCAGCGTCAGCTCATCTCGCCCGATGGCGACAACAAGAATCTCGAAGTGGATACCTCGCTACAGCACGCCTACTGGGGCGCAAGCGTCGACCCCTCGACCGACCAGCGCTCGGACGTCGTGCTCTTCCCGATCCCCCGCCGCCCGTTGCTCTCGCTGGCCCAGCTCGGCTCCGCCGGCTTCGCGCAGACCAACACCGACGCGGACTTCACCGTCGGCTCGTCGTTCGCCAATCCTGGCATCAACGACCTCACGAAGATCACGGAATGGCCCGGCCCGAAGGATCAGTCCGGCGATGACCTCCCCACGCCAGAAGTCGGCTATGTCGCCAAGCATGAAGGCACGCGCATCATCCGTAACTACGCCAACGTGCGCACCGACCATGCCTTCGCCGCGAACCTCGCGCTGTGGGATTCCTATTACTTCAGCGGCCTGAACCTGCAGGCGAATTCCTACTCGCTGCCCGGCGACAAGCGCGCCTTCCCGGCGGGCCCCGACCTCCCGACGGCCGCCACCCTCGCGGCCGACCAGAAGGAAGCCCTGAAGAAGGCCTCCGGTAATCTCTCGTCCTTTGATCCCACCTCGTTCGCGGAGATCAAGACCGCGCTCGATGCCGGCTACAATCCGCTCGCGAACAAGCGCATGTCCTTCCTGCCGGACGGCCGCGCGGCCGTCGCGGATGGCAGTTTCCCCTCGCCGTCCGAATTCCCACACCCGACCTACCTCTCGCGCAATGCGCTCTACGAAGGTGGCTTCAACGTGAACTCGACCTCCAAGCAGGCCTGGAAGGCCGTGCTGGCCGGCATGAAGGGACAGACCCTGCCGGACGGCTCCTCGACCACGGGCACGGTGCTCACCAAGTTCGCTCGCTCGTTCAAACCCTCGGCCGGGTCGGTCGGCCCTTGGAACACCTACCGCGAACTGACCGACGCCGAGATCGACGACCTCGCCGCCCAGGTCGTGAAGGAGATCCGCGACCGCGGTCCGTTCATGTCGCTCGGCGACTTCATCAACCGCCGCCTCCTCTCCGCCGACCACGGCCTCAAGGGGGCGCTGCAGGCCGCTATCGACGCTTCGAAGATCAACGACAAGGCCATCGATGACGCGGCGGCCGGCGGCCCGAATCCCCTCGCAGGAGGCGTGTTCGAGCACCCCGCCGCCTCCGACTGGAACGACTACAACAAGCGCAACGACACGACGAACTTCAAGGTCACCGATGGCGTCTGGGCGTTCATCAAGAACGGGCCAGCCTACGCCCGCAGCAGCCCGCGCTTCCCTCGCCTCGCCGCGATGAGCCGCAAGGGCAAGTACGCCACGGCTCCGAACAGCGTGACGGACGCGACCGCCGGGCTCGGCGCACCGCAGATTGTTACGCAGATGGACGTACTGAATTCCGTCGGCCCCAACCTGACGCCCCGCTCCGACACGTTCACCGTGCGTGCCTACGGCGAAGCCCTCGATAACGCCGGCAACACCATCGGTCGCGCCTGGGTGGAAGTCGTCGTCCAGCGCACGCCGTACTTCATGTCTCCGTCGGCCAAGGGGCCGGCCTACGACGAGGCCACGCGCCGCAAGCTCGCCTACCGCGGCGGACCGACGACGACGGAAACCACCAACGACGCCGTCCCTGTCCTAGACCCTTACGAAAGCGTGAACGCCAACGGATCTCTGGGCGGCCTGCCCACCGGTTACTCGCAGACGGACAAGGATGGCTGGATCATCAACCGGCACCTCGGTCGTCGCTTCAAGACCACCTCGATCCGCTGGCTCAACGCTAACGAAATCTAATTCTGATGAAACCTAGGTTTTTCCTGGCCGGGATACTCTTCCTCGCCACCTCCCTCAGTCTTGCCGCGCTCGACAAAGAGACGGCTAAGAAAGAAGACCCGCAGCCCAAACCGGCCGCGGAAAAGGAGAGCAAACGCCCGCGGCGCGCCGCCCCCGGAGAAGTCACCTGCTCCCTGCACGTGACCTGGTGGGATGAACCGCCGATGGCGGAAGGCGAGCACCTCGAACTCGCGATCCAAGTCGATAAGACCACGAAACCCTTCATGGCCGGCCAAATGCAGATCGGGCCCGCCGTTGAGTACATCGGACCAGGTGCCGTGACCATCGTCCGCAAGAGCAAGACCACGGTCGAAGAGCTCGACAAGAAGGGTAAGCCCGTCACCCGTACCATCGAGGACTGGGTACCCTTCGCCACCTGCGTGATCCCGGCCGGCCAGCCGGAAGTCCTCGTGCTGCTGATGCTCGTCCCGGGCAAGCCGCAGGTGATGGCCAAGGCCTTCGATATCAATCCGGAGAACTTCCCGTTCGGCTCCTTCCATATCCTGAACTTCAGCAAGGCCCGCGTCGGCTGCAGCCTCGGCGGCAAGGTCTTCTTCGCCGAGCCCGGCCAGCGCGCCAAGAGCCCCGTAGTCATGACGCAGCGACAGGTCGTCAATTTCCGCCTCGCGGTGTTCGAGACAGGCGGCGCCCAGCGTCGCCTCTACTCCACACCCATCATCCTGGATGAACGGACGCGTCGCCTCTATTTCGTCACCGAATACCCCGGCAACGAAATCGAGCAGCGTTACGATACGCGCACCTTGGTCGACTATCGCCATGTCCAGCCGGCCGCGGCGGAAGAGCCGACGCCTGAAAAGCCCGAGCCGAAAGGCACGAAGGCGCCGACTAAGGCCGAGAAGTAAGCCTCAGAGGCCGGCGGCGGCCTCTTGATCGGACAGCCAGGTCACCCGGGACGCGTGCTCACGCAGCACCTGTCCGGGATGGCGCTTGGGCTCATACGCGCCACAGGCGATCTCACGCAGGGCGGCAGCTTTGCCGGCACCGCCGACCAGCACCACGATCGCGCCGCACTGAGCCAGGCCGGCTTCGGTAATGGTCAGGCGCCAGCCGCGACTCGGCCATTCCGTGGCGGTGAAGCGAGGGCCAGTCTTGTGGCCGATGAGCGGACACTGGGGCCAGAGGGAGGCGATATGGCTATCGTCGCCGAGGCCCAGGACGCAGAGATCAAAGGCCTTGGTGGGCGAACGCTGGGCCCAGGCGGCTTCGTAAGCGGCCGCAGCTTCGACCGGGGCGAGCTCGACTGGCCAGGGGAAGCGACGGCTGGCAGGGACGCCGAGCGCATCAAGCATGCCGCGGATGGCGTGGCCGAAATTCGAGTCATCGGAGGCGAGCGGCACGCACCGTTCGTCGCTCACGTGCCAGTCGATCCGGGCGATGGCCTCGGCCGTGAGGGCTCCGGTGCGGACGGCCCAGGCATAGAAGGCCTTGGGCGTGGAACCGCCGCTGAGTCCGACGGAGGCGGGGCCGCGGGCGGCCAAGTCGTTGATCCGACGCGCGAGCTCGGCGAAGGATTCCTCGCGGGATAGCACGCGGACCTTGCCGGCGGAAGTGGCGATGTCGGACATGGGCATGAGCATAGAGGGCCGAAGGAAAAGAGGACAGGAGGAAAAATCGGGGGATCTGCTGGCATGGTGAACAGCTGCGGAGCAGAAGAGAGAGACAGCACCACGTGCTGTCCTTTTTTGTTTCCTGATTAGGTAGGGCCGAGCATCCCTGCTCGGCCGCGGCCGGCCAAGGATGGCCAGCCCTACCTAAGACACCAAAGGGCGCTCAAAGGGAAACCGGAGACCGGATAGTTAGCTGGGGGCTCAGGTAGGGACGTGATTGCCATCACGTCCGTGGGCGGACGAAGATCAGGATGGTCGGTGATCTTACCCGGCACGACGTACGTGCAGCGTCGAACGGCGGTCATGGCAATGATCGCCCTACCCAAGGCAGGTGGTAGCGGTTGGGCGCTCAAAGGGAAACCGGAGACCGGATGATTGGCTGGTGGCTCAGGTAGGGACGTGATTGCTATCACGTCCGTGGGCGGACTGAGCTTGGAATATCGAAACAGTCTGACCGGTGACACGCATGTGCCGCGGCGAACGGCGGCCATGGCAATGGCCGGCCCTACCCATAACAGGTAACAGCGGTTGGCGGTTAGCGGTTGGGCGCTCAAAGGGAGAGCGGAGGCCGGATGATGTGCGGGGCCTCCTTTAGGTAGGGCGGGCTCTCCGAGCCCGCCGTTATCCCGATCGAGATTCGTATCTCCGTCGACGAACGGACGGCTCGGAGAACCGTCCCTACCCGAGGAAGATCCTAAGCGTCCTATCCGGTTTCCGGTCTCCCTTGTATCGAGACGGAACAGGCAACTAGGGCAGCACGCGGTGCTACCCCTACGCAAACAAGAAGGGCGTCCTTGCGGACGCCCTTTTCAAACCACCGAGACTCTATACTCGGAACTCGATACTCCGGTCAGCCTTACTGGCAGGCTTCGCAGGTGCCGCCGTTACGCATGGCCTCGATGGAGCACGCGTTCTTCTCTTCGGCGGTGTAGGTCTTGTCCGTCTTCTCGGGCTTGGCAGCCTTCTCGACCGTAGCCTTCTCGATGTTGGAAGCGCCGAGGGTGCGGAGGTAGTAGGTGGTCTTGAGACCGGTACGCCAGGCGTACTGGTACATGTGCGAGAGCATCTTCAGGTCCGGGGTCGGAAGGAAGAGGTTCAGCGACTGCGCCTGGTCGATCCACTTCTGGCGGCGGGCAGCGGCGTCGATGAGCCACTTATTCTCGATCGTGAAGGCGGTGAGGTACTTGTCCTTGATGACCTGCGGGATCTCCGGGATGTCCTTGAGCTCGCCGTCGAAGTACTTGACCTGCTGCATCATCTCCTGGCTCCAGAGCCCGAGCTTCTTAAGGTCGCGCACCAGGTAACCGTTGAGTTCAGTGAACTCGCCGGAGAGGTTGCTCTTCACGAAGAGGTTCTTGTAGGTCGGCTCGATGCAAGGCGAGCTGCCGACGATGTTGGAGATCGTGGCGGTCGGGGCGATGGCGAGCACGTTGGAGTTGCGCATGCCGCTCTTGGCGATCTTGGCGCGGACCGGAGTCCAGTCCATGAGACCACCGCGCTTGACCTCAATCGGTTCGCCACGTTCCTTCTCGAGGAGGTCGACGGTGTCCTGCGGGAGCAGGCCGCGGTCCCACTTGGAGCCCTTGTAAGTGCTGTAGGTACCACGTTCGGCGGCGAGGTCGGCGGAGGTATCGTAGGCGTAGTAGGCCACCGCTTCCATGATCTCGTCGTTGAACTCGACGGCGGCGTCGGAGGCGAAGGAGATGTCGCGGCGGTAGAGGCAGTCCTGGAGACCCATGACACCCATGCCGACCGGGCGGTGGCGGAGGTTGGAGACCTCAGCGGCCTTCGTCGGGTAGAAGTTGATGTCGATGACGTTGTCGAGGGCGCGGACGGCGACCGTGACGGTCTCACGGAGCATCGCATGGTCGATGCTGCCATCGGCCTTGAGGTGCGAGTCGAGGACAACGGAGCCCAGGTTGCAGACGGCGGTCTCCTCGGCGCTCGTGTTGAGCGTGATCTCGGTACAGAGATTGGAGGAGTGGATGACGCCGACGTGGTCCTGCGGGGAGCGGACGTTGCAGGGATCCTTGAAGGTGATCCACGGGTGGCCGGTCTCGAAGATCATGCCGAGCATCTTCTTCCAGAGCTCGATGGCGGGCATCTCCTTGCCGAAGATCTCGCCCTTCTTGGCGCGGGCTTCGTAGGCGACGTAGCGCTTCTCGAAATCGGAGCCGAAGGTCTCGTGCAGGTCCGGAGCCTCGTTGGAAAGGAAGAGCGTCCAGTTCTGGCGGTTCTTGAGGCGCTTCATGAACAGGTCAGGAATCCAGTTCGCCGTGTTCATGTCGTGCGTGCGGCGACGGTCGTCACCGGTGTTCTTGCGGAGCTCGAGGAAGTCCTCGATGTCGTTGTGCCAGGTCTCGAGGTAGGCGCAGCCGGAGCCGCGGCGCTTGCCGCCCTGGTTGACGGCGACGAGCTGGTCGTTGTGGAGCTTAAGGAAGGGGATGATGCCCTGGGATTCGCCGTTGGTGCCCTTGATGTAGGAACCCGTGCCGCGGACGGAAGTCCAGGAGCCGCCGAGACCGCCGGCCCACTTGGAGAGGAAGGCGTTCTCCGCGATGCCGCGGATCATGATGGACTCGATCGTATCGTTGACCTGGTAGAGGTAGCAGGACGAGAGCTGGCTGTGGAGCGTGCCCGAGTTGAAGAGCGTCGGGGTCGAGCTGCAGAAGCGGCGGGACTTGTAGAGCGCGTGGAGGCGAATGACCCACTCCTCGCGGTTCTTCTCCTCGCGAAGAAAGAGACCCATCGCGACGCGCATCCAGAAGAACTGGGGCGTCTCGAGACGGCGGGCTGGCTTCACCGTCTTGTCGATGATGAGGTAGCGGTCGTACATCGTCTGCACGCCGAGGAGCTCGAAGTCCATGTCCGCCATCGGGTCGAGGGCGTCGGCGAGCTTGGCGAGGTTGTACTTACGGAGGTCAGGCGAGAGGCGGCCGATGGCGATGCCGCGATCGATGTAGGCGGCGAACTGAGCACGGTGGAATTCCTTGAGCTGGGAGACGCCGTCGCGGGTGATGCTCCAGCCAAGGACTTCTTCGTAGATGTAGGAGAGGCAGATGCGGGCGGCGAACTTAGCGAAGTCGGCGTCGACTTCGACGAGGCTCTTGGCGTTCAGCTCGATCGTCTTGCGCAGGTCGGCCTCGGAGATTTCGTTGAAGAGACCGCGACGGAGTTCGGATTCGATCTGTTCGGGCGAGCGCACAAGCTCGAGGCCGGCGGCGGCGAAGGCGATACGCTTGCGGAGTTCGTCGCCATTCCAGAGGTAGGTCGAACCGTCGGCGTTCTTGACGAGGATCATCGACTCCTGACGGTCGTCGACGATGGCCGGCTGGGCGGCGAGTTCCTCGCGGCGACGGGCGCGGTAGGCGCG
>JAPLTV010000045.1 GCA_026397955.1 Verrucomicrobiota bacterium
ATCCGTTCCTGGCCGGGTGGCGTCGCCCTCACGCATCAAAGCAAGGGTAGCCCGAAGGACTGGGCGCTCTACAAGACCGAGTTCGGTTTCGCGACGGACGACGAAGCCAAGGCCAAGTCGCTGCAGCCCGCCGAGGGTCTCCTCCCGGCGATCAAGGCCGGCGTGTTCCTGATCTCGTGTCACGGCACCGCCGACAAGACCGTGCCGTTCGAGGACAACGCCGCGCACGTCATCAAACTCTGGCAGGACAACGGCGGCCGCGTGAAGCAATTCCCCAAGGAAGGCGGTGACCACCATCCCCACGGCCTGCCGGACCCCAAGCCCCTCATCGAGGTCCTGACGGCGGAGGCCAAGTAATGAGGTAGGGGCAGCACCGCGTGCTGCCCTAGTAGAGATGGCTCTCCGAGCCGTACGTTCGCGGACGGAGGTGCGGAGGGAGATTGGGTCAACGGCGGGCTCGGAGAGCCCGCCCTACCTAAGGCAACTAGGGCAGCACGCGGTGCTGCCCCTACCTAGAGGCAGCGGATGCGAGGCAACTAGGTCAGCACGCAGTGCTGCCCCTACCAGCTTACGCTTCGACCCAGCGGCCTTTTTCCTTGATGAGGTCGACGAGGCGCTCGACGGCTTCTTCCTGGGGGACGTTGAACTTCACGGGGGTCTTGCCGACGTAGAGGTTGATCTTGCCGGGGGCGCCGCCGACGTAGCCGAAGTCGGCGTCGGCCATCTCGCCGGGGCCGTTCACGATGCAGCCCATGACGGCGATGGTGACGGACTTGAGGTGGCCGGTGCGTTCCTTGATCCTGAGGGTCGTCGACTGGATGTCGAAAAGGGTGCGGCCGCAGCTCGGGCAGGCGACATACTCCGTCTTCGTCTGGCGCATGCGCGCGCCTTGGAGGATGTCGTAGGCGAGCGTGAGCGACTTCGCCGAGGAGGTGGGCGTCTCGCACGAAAGGAAGTCGCCATAGCCATCGACGAGCAGGCCGCCGGCGAAGATCGAAGCCTCGATGAGGCGCGACTGGAAGCCAGCGTCGAGGCGCACGGCGTTGGCGACCGTGGCGCGGAGCCACAACGGGGCTTCGAGCTGGGCGACGTCGGCACAGCGGATGAGTTCGCGGTAAGTACCCGTGGCATGCAGTCCATCCTGCGGCTGCGAGGATGTCAGGATGAGTCGACCGGCGGGAATCGCCGCGAGTTCCTTCGTGAGCGCCGCGAGCGTCGGGCCGTCGAGGTCGGCGGCGAGGATGGCGTCGTGCTTGGTCACGGCTTCACCCCAGGTTTTGACGGCGGCGCCATCGGCGGCGGCAAAGGCCTTCACGACTACCAGGCGGCTGCCGGAGCCGTCGAAGGGGAAGTCGGCAGGGGAGAGGCTCGTCTCGACGAACAAGGCCGGCACGGCCTGGCCGAGGGCTTTGCGCAGCGAACGCAGGCCGGCGGCGTGGGCGGGGTCGTCGAGGCGTAGCAGCAGACCTTCGGCGCGGACTTCGCGCTGGGCCGCATGGGCATCGAGGATCTCCTTCGCCGCGGCCTGCCAGTCGGCGAGGCCGGCGATGCTGCGGACGATCACGCGGGGGAGTTCACCCGAACCCGCGAGGCATCCCGATGAGAGTGCGATGAGTTCAGTCTCACGGCGGACGAACGAGAACGGATCAGCCGGGTCGGCCGGAAGCTTGACCGTCGAAGCGGCGCCGAGCGCGGCGAAGCCTTCGGCGCGGCTGACGATCTCCTTGCAGACCGGGATCTCGTGCCACGGGTCTTCCGTGAGCGAGACGCGCACCGTGTCGCCCAGGCCATCGGCGAGGAGCGAGCCGATACCTATGGCCGACTTGATGCGGGCGTCTTCGCCTTCGCCGGCCTCGGTCACGCCGAGGTGCAGCGGGTAGTCCATGCCGAGGTCCGTCATACGGGCGGCCGCGAGCGCCGAAGCGGTTCATGATGCGGTCCGAGAGCGAACCGTGGTTGGTGCCGATGCGGAGCGAACGGCCGAGGGCCTTGGCGCGTAGGACTAGGGGCGTGAAGGCCTCATGCAGGCGCTCGAGCTCCTCGGCGTAAGCCGCGTCGGTGTATTCCAGCACCGCGAACTTCTTCTTATCGGCGTAGTTGCCCGGGTTCACGCGGACCTTCTCCACGTGCTCGACCGCTTCCATCGCCGCGACCGGCAGGAAGTGGATGTCGGCGACCAATGGTTGGGAGAAGCCCGCCGCGCGGAACTGTTGATGGATATCCTTCAGCGCCATCGCCGCGGCCTTGTTCGGGGCCGTGATGCGGATGATCTCGCAGCCCGCTTCCGCGAGGCGGATCGCCTGGGCGACCGTCGCCGCGACGTCCTCCGTGTCGGAGGTCGTCATCGACTGCAGTCGGAGCGGGTTCTTTCCGCCCACGGCCACGCCGCCCACGTTCACGACGCGGGTGAGGCGGCGGACCGTGCGGTGGCGGGAAGGGCAGTAGTCCGAGGACATGGGGGTATCTCAACCCCTTTGCCCTCGGCCGTCAACGAGCGTCAGAAATCCCAGCGATGGGACGACGGAATCCACTGGTAGCCCTTGCGGCCGTTCGGGACGACCACGCCGATACCCGGCCAAGGGAGGTGGAATCCGTAGGCGCGCTCCTTCGTGACCGCGATCTCGGCGAAGACCTTCTTGCGGGTCGCGATAGCCGCGGCCGGATCGTGGTCGAAGTCGATGAACCAGTTCGGGTCTTCGAGCATCAGCACGTGGTTGTGAGCGAGGTCGGAGACGTGGAGGAGGGACTGGCCTTCGGACTTAATGCGGAAGATCGCATGGCCATCGGTGTGGCCTGGGGCGGAGATGATCGTGATCGCGCCGTCGAGGATCTGGTCGCCGTCCTTATGGATGACCAGGTTCGGCTGGAGCGTGTCGAACGAGCCGCGGACGTTCTTGATCATGCCCTTGATGTCGTCGGTGCGGTGCGACTTCGAGAAGTCGGGCTCCTTGCCGCGCCAGAAGTCGACCTCCTCCTTGAGGACGTGGACGGCCGCGTTGGGGAAGAGGATCTTGCCGCCGCTGGCGAGGCCGCCGATGTGGTCGATGTGCGAGTGGCTGAGCAGGGCGTGGGTGACGTCCTTGAAGTCGATGCCGATCGAGTCCATCGCGTCGGCGAGCCAGCCCCAGTTTGGGTTCTTGTGGGGGCCGAAGCCCGCGTCGACGAGGATGACTTCCTTGTCCTTACGCAGGAGCAGGATGTTGACGTAGAGCGTCATGTCGTCCGGACGTTCGCCGAGGGCGACGAGGGCCTTGGTCATCTCGGCGCGTTCGGCGGGCGGCCACATCTTCTTCGTCACGCCCTGCTTGAAGGTGCCGTAGCCGTCGCTGATGGACCAGGCCTCGAACTTGCCGATCGAGAACTTGTAGACGTACGGGTTGGCGATCGTCTTCTTGGCGATCGGGGCGCCGGAGGCATCGGTCGCGGCCTGCGCGGCGGCGAGGGAGGCCGGGAGGCTGAGGGCGGCGAACGCGGCGCCGAGGCTGCCGAGGAACTGACGGCGGGAGTTTTCGGGGAGGGGCTTTTCCATGGGGTGACTTCATTCAGTCCAATCCGGCGGAAGACGGAAGCCGATTTGCTAGGATAAAACCGACGGTCCCTGTTCGCAAACCTACCAAACAAGAAGACCGCCCCGGTGGGCGGCCTTCAGAGGGCAGGGTTAGGGGGTTGGGGCGAAAGGCATTTTCAACCCTTAACCCCTGTATCGGGTAGGGGCGACCATCCTTGGTCGCCCGCGGTCGAGCAGGGATGCTCGACCCTACCAGGCCTCGCTCACTTCTTCGAGGTACCGAAGTCCTGCTGCTTATAGACGTGGCGTTCTAGGAGCTGCTGCTTGAGCTGCCGCTCGCTATCGCCCGAGCAACGACGGACGTCGTGCAGGATGATGTAGGCCATCAGCGAGAGCAGGAGGCCCATGAAGGTGTACTGGAGGATGATGACCGCCTTGTTGCTCAGCACGCCCTTGGTGAAGCGCTGGATGGTGGCGATGAGCATGTGGCCACCGTCGAGGACTGGGATCGGCAGCAGGTTGAGGACGGCGAGGTTCAGGTTGAT
>JAPLTV010000061.1 GCA_026397955.1 Verrucomicrobiota bacterium
TTATGGTCGTGGCACTGCGCGCACGCGACCGTCAGGCCGAGCCAGGTGGTCGTCGTGCTCTCGACGCGGTCGAAGAGGCTCACGAAGCGCTGTTCTTCGGCGATATTGCCGCCTTCGCCGTTGAGGATGTGGTTCCGGTTGAAGGCCGTAGCGATCTTCTCCTCGAGTCCGGCGCCGGGAAGCAGGTCGCCCGCGAGCATCTCGGTGCTGAGGCGGTCGAACGGCTTGTCGGCGTTGAGGTTCTTCACCAGCCAGTCGCGCCAGACCCACTGGAACGTGTCGCCGTCCTGCTGGAAGCCGTTGCTGTCGGCGTAGCGCGAGGCGTCGAGCCACGGTAGCACCATGCGTTCGCCGTAGTGCGGGGACGCCATCAAGCGGTCGACCTGCTTGCCATAGGCGTCGGGACTCGCATCGGCGAGGAACGCGGCGGTTTCCTCGGGCGTGGGCGGTAGTCCGGTGAGATCAAGCGACAAGCGGCGGAGGAGCGTGGCTTTGGGGGCTTCCGGCGAGAGTTTCAGTCCGGCCTTGGTCAGCTTCTCGACCACGAAGGCGTCGACGGGGTTCTTCTCGCCGTTGGCCGGCAGGGCGGGGCGGACGGGCGCAGTGAAGGCCCAGTGGGCTTTATATTCCGCGCCTTCGGTGATCCAGCGCTTAAGGATCTCTTTCTGGGCGGCGCTGATCGTGCGATGGGAATCCGGCGGCGGCATGACTTCTTCTGAATCCGTCGAGAAGAGACGCTTCACTAGTTCGCTGGCTTCGGCGTCGCCCGGCACGAAGGCCTTGTGCTTCAGCGCGTCCTCGCGGACATCGAGGCGCAGCTTCGCCTTACGCTTATTGCCGTCGGGGCCGTGGCAGTAGAAGCAGTTCTCCGAAAGGATCGGGCGCACATCTTCGTTATAGTCGAGCTTCGCGGCGAAGGCGGGCAGGGCGACGGCGAGTGCGGCGAGGATGGGGCTGATCCGGGGCATGGGGAGATTTTAGCAGAAGGTACCCGACGGAGGAATGGTCGGGGGCGGAGGGCGGGTTGTAGAATACGACCACCGCTGGGTCTGGAGTTAGCATCTTTGAGACAGCCTCCGTGACGGGTGGTTTCAATCTCCGATTGGGCGACCATTCCGCCACGGCGGAATAATTCACTTAATCGGCGGAAACGGGGACTCGGGCTTGGTTTGGGGTTGCTGGAAGGCTGACCCTTGTTGTCATTCCGGGCAGTGCGACTCCTTGACCGCTATATCCTCGCCGAATGGGCCAAGGTCTTCGCCCTTTCGCTGCTCAGCTTCATGGGATTGCTGCTGCTTTCCGAGGGGTATAACTGGATTCCTGACTTCCTGGGCTGGGGCGCGTCTTTTGGTACGATCCTGCAGTTCATGCTCCTCGGCTTGGTCAAGGACCTGTCGATGCTCATCCCGATCTCCTTGCTGATCTCGGTGATCTTCGTCCTCGCGACGATGAACCGTAATCAGGAGATCTCCGCCGCCCGCGCCGCCGGTATCGGCATGTGGCGCCTGACGGCCCCCCTCTGGGCTGCCGGCTTCTTCCTGGCCGGCCTCCTGGCCCTCCTTAACGCCGTACTCGTGCCCGACGCCTTGGAGGCTCAGAACGGCCTCGTCGAGAGCGCCCAGTTCGCCGCGATCAAGTCCAAGGGCGGCGCGACCATCCCGAAAGGCCAGGCCTACTCGGTCTCCTTCGAGAACGCCAAGGCCCGCCGCCTCTGGCTGATCTCGAATCTGGGTCTCTCCACCGGTCAGGCCTTCGAGGTCATCGTCCACTCCTTCGACGAAAAGAACCGCGAGGTGCGCTGCGTGACGGCCCGCTTCGCCGAATTCCGCAAGACGGCCCTCGGCTGGCGCTGGACTTTCCGTGAAGGCCGCGACCTGCGCTTCGATCCGGCCACGGGCTCGCTGATGGCCCAGCCGCGCTTCAAGGAACTCACGCTGCCGGATTACGACGACGATCCCGAGGTGATGTTCTATTCGACCAAGGATGCGGATAAGCTTTCGCTGCGCGAGGTCTCCCGCTTCGTCGACCAGGCGGGCTCCAACCCTGGAGGCCAGAACGCCGCTTACGCCATGCGTTATCATTCGATCCTGTCTGCGCCGGTCATCTGCCTCGTGGTGGTCGCCGTCGCCATCCCGTTCTCGGTCCGGGCCGGCCGCATCAGCCCGATGGTGGGCGTCGCCAAGACCTTCGGCCTCTTCCTCGTCTTCTACTTCCTCACCTCGTTCTGCGCCGCCTTCGGCGAGAGCGGCGCCTTGCCGCCGATGATCGCGGCCTGGATTCCCACCGTGCTGGCCGCGGCCTGGGTCATCCCGAAGCTGAGGTCCGTCAATTAATCCATGCTTAGAGCTATTCGTATCCGCACCGGACGTCCCGTGCGCGCACTCCGGGGACATCCCTGGGCCTTTCTCGGTGAAGTCGAGTTCGTCGGCGAGCCGCCGGTGGACGGCGATTGCGTCGAACTGACCGACCTTAAGGGCCGCTGCCTCGGCGCGGGCCTCTGGAACGGTAAATCGCAGATCGCCTGGCGCCGCTACTCGCGCCGCCCGATCACCCTCGATGGCCCGCTGCTTGAAGAGCTCGTCACGGCCTCCGTCAATCGTCGCGCGGGCAAGTCGGTCTGCCGTCTGATCTGGTCCGAAGCCGACAGCCTGCCGGGCCTGGTGGTCGACCGCTATAACGACCTCATCACGATTCAGGCCCTGACCTGTGGCATGGACCGCCGTCTGGCCACGATCATCGACGTGCTGCAGCGCTTGCTGCAGCCGCGCGAGATCGTCCTGCGCAACGACGCCTCGACGCGTAAGCTCGAGGGCCTGCGTCAGGAAATCCGCACGGTCTCGGGCAAGCCGCTCGAGCCTTCGTGGATGGAAGTCGGCGGCGTGCAGGTGCTCATCGACCTCATGGGCGGACAGAAGACCGGCACCTACCTCGACCAGCTCGACCAGCATCAGAACGTCGCGAAGCTCGCCAAGGGCCGCCGTGTGCTCGACGCCTTTTGCAATCAGGGCGGCTTCGGTCTCGCCTGCGCTAAGGCTGGCGCCACCAGCGTGCTCGGCCTCGACCAGTCTGAGGACGCCATCGCCGCCGCCCGCTCGGCGGCCGAACGCAACGGACTCAGCGCCTCATTCGAAGTCGCCAACGTCTTTGACTGGTTCACCGAACACCGCGAAGCCTCCTTCGACCTCATCGTGCTCGATCCGCCGCCCTTCGCCCGTAGCAAGGACGCCGTCGACGGAGCCCTCCGCGGTTACAAGGAGCTGAACCTCCGCGCGCTCCGCCTGCTCGCCCCGGGCGGCATCCTGGCGACCTACTCCTGCTCGCACCGTGTCTCGGAAGAGATGTACCTCGAGGTCATTGAGGACGCCGCTTCGGATGCCCGCCGCGAGGCCGTCGTCCTGGAACGTACTTCCCAGCCCGCGGACCACCCGGTGCTGTTGAACTTCCCGGAGAGCCGATATCTCAAGGGCTTCATCATCGAGATTCGGGCTTAACTCCCAGACCGCTTCCGCTTTCATCGCGCCATGATCGTCTCCCTCCGCGGCAAACTCATCGAAGCCGGCGTCCTGCGCGTCGTCATCGAGTCGTCGGGCGTGGGCTACGAGGTCAACGGGCGTCGGCCCCAAGATGGCGCTGAACATCTTAAGCCGGCTGGCCTTGCCGATCCTGCGCGACGCGATTCTGCGCGGCGACGTTGCGTTACTTTCCCAGTGTCCTGGCATCGGCAAGAAGACCGCCGAGCGTCTCGTCATGGAGCTCAAGGATAAGGTCGGCCTCGATGGTCCTGGAGCTGCCCCTGCCGCCGCCGCGTCCGTCGTCTCCGCCCAGCCCTCGCCCGCTACGGATGCCGTCGCCGCGCTCATCGCGCTAGGCTTCAAGCCCGTCGACGCCGACAAGGGCGTGCGCACCGCGCTCACGAAGCTCGGCGCCGGCGCGACCGCCGATCAGTTGGTGAAAGCGGCGCTCGGGCGCTGAAGCGCGCATGAGAGGCCCGGAGGCCCAGAGGCTCAGTTGACCAGAGGGAATTAAGCTAGGGACGTGATTGCCATCACGTCCGTTCGCGCCGGCGAATGGATGCCTCATCCGATTTTGGCTAAGACCCGACGACTTTCGGCCTCGGTCTCGAACGGACGCGACGCAGTCGCGCCCCTACCCGATGCAACCGATGCATAATACAAAGGGCGACCGGAAACCGGAATGTTAGCTTGGGGCATGAATCCCCAGCCAATCATCCGGTCTCCGGTTTCCCTGTGAGATTTGTCTTCAGGTAGGGCCGAGCATCCCTGCTCGGCCGTCCCAGGCCGCCGCAGGGCGGCCGAGGGATCGCCGCGCCCTCCGCAAAGGAGTGCACGATGAATCGTGCCCCTACCATGGTTCGCCCTGCGGCGAACTTGAGGCAGCTATGTCGTGACGCGGTCCCGACCCTACCCAATCAACACGGTTCTTCTGGGCCTCCGGGCCTCTGGTCAACGGGGCCTCTTATTTGAGTCCCAACACATCTTCCATGCCATACAGGCCGGCGGGCTGACTCGCAAGCCAGCGGGCGGCGCGGACGGCGCCACGCGCGAAGATCTCGCGGTTGGAAGCCTTGTGCGTGAGTTCGAGGCGTTCGCCTTCGGCGGCGAAGAGGACGGTGTGGTCGCCCACGACGTCGCCGCCGCGGATGGCGTGCACGCCGATCTCATCGAGCGGGCGTTCGCCGACCAGGCCGTCGCGGCCGTGCTTGAGGGCTTCCTTGGCGAGCTGGCGCTCTTCGAGGAGGATCTTGAGGAGCGTCTCGGCGGTGCCGGAGGGCGCGTCCTTCTTGAGGCGGTGGTGCATCTCGAGCACTTCGACGTCCCAGCGGCCGGCATCGGCGAGCGAGCGAGCGGCTTGGCGGACGAGCGCGTTGAGGAGCGTGACACCGACGGAGTAGTTGCCGGCCCAGACGACTGGGAGGCCCTTGATGGCAGCGGTGATCGCGGCCTTCTCTTCGGCCGTGTGGCCGGTGGTGCCGATCACGAGCGGCCTCTTGTGCTGGGCGCAGAGCTGTGCGACGGCGAGGGTCGCGGAGTGGAAAGAGAAATCGATGACCACATCGGCGGCACCGATGTGCGCGGCGAGGTTGTCGCCCTGGTCGACGCCGGCGGCGATGACGGCCTTCTCGGAGACCGCCACGTTGGCGATGGCGAGGCCCATGCGGCCCTTGGCACCATTGAGGAGAATGCGGATGGGCTGGCTCATCGGAGGGAGGCGAGGGTGGCGTCGGCGACCTTCTCGACGAGAAGGCGGTTGGCTTCAGACATCTCGCAAAGGGGCAGGCGGACTTCGTCGGAACGGATGATGCCGGCGCGCATCATGCAATGCTTCACGGGCACCGGGTTCGGTTCAACGAAGAGGGTCTTGAAGATGTCGGCGAGCTGGTCGTGCAGGACCTTGGCTTCGGCGAACTGCTTCGTGCGCGCGAGCTTCGCGAGCTTGGCCACCGGGCCTGGGATCAGGTTCGACGCGACGGAGATGATGCCTTGGCCGCCGACTTCGGCGAAGGGCAGGGTCAGGGAGTCGTCGCCGCTGAGGACGATGAATTCCGGATCAGCTTCGCGCACGAGGCGCGCGGCCTTGTCGACCTGGCCGCCCGCTTCCTTGATGCCGATGATGTTCGGATACTTCTTCCGGAGGCGCAGAGTGGTCTCAATGGTGATCTCGATGCCGCAGCGGCCTGGGATGGAGTAGAGGATGATCGGCTTCGCGGTGGACTCGGCGAGCAGGGCGAAGTGACGGAACAGGCCTTCCTGGCTGGGCTTGTTATAATACGGGGCCACGAGCAGGAAGGCGTCGGCGCCGGCTTCGTCGGCCCGCTTCGTGAGGTCGAGGGCTTCGGTCGTGGCGTTGGAGCCCGTGCCGGCCATGACCGGGACGCGGCCAGCGGAGAACTCGACCGTCTTGCGGATGACTTCGACGTGCTCGTCGTAGTCGAGGGTGGGGGACTCGCCGGTGGTGCCGACGGCGACCAGGCCGTCGATGCCTTCCGTGATCTGGAATTCGACCAGCTTCTTCAGGTCATCCCAGGCCACCGCACCGTTAAGGAAGGGGGTGACCAAAGCCGTATGGGCTCCCACGAAAGCGCGGGGGCCGAAGGGACGGCGAGAGGAGTTGGAACCGGTCGAAGACATTGGGCTGGAAGTGACCCCAGACCCAACCGCCCCCTGCCGAAAGAGACAAACCCAAAAACCCCGCCCAGCGGGCTACACCCCGCTTAAGGGGCCGGACCAATGAGGATTCGGTTGTTTTCGGTATCGGTCACGTAGAGACGGCCGTCTGGTCCGATACGGGCGCCGTGCGGGCGATTGAGCTGTGTGCTGGCCCAATCCGCGCCGACCGCGGAGCCCTTCTTGCCATTACCGATGATCGTGCGGATGGTCTGCTTGATGGGATCAAAGAGACGGAGGCAGTGGTTCTCCGTGTCGAGGATGAGCACGTTGCCCTTGGCGTCCATCGTCACGTATTTCGGGCCGGTCATGCGCGCGTCGCCCGCCGGGCCGTCGGTGGCGGGACCGGCCTTGCCAGCCTTGTTCACGACAACGGTGACCTTGCCGTCCTTAATCTCGACAAGCGCGTGGCCGCCGCGGAGCAGCGCGTAGACCGTGCCGTCCTTGGCCGTGCAGGCCGCGCGGACGTCGCCCATCGGCGTGTGCAGCGCGTCGTCTCCGTCCTTGGGTAGGCCCTTCTTGCCGTTACCGGCGATGGTCGTGATCACTTTCGATGCGAGGTCGATGCGGCGGACGCGGTTGTTACTGATATCAGCGATGACCATGAATTTGCCGGTGGGGTCGATGACGCCGCACATCGGGATGTTGAGCTGCGCCTGGTCCGCCGGGCCACCGTCGCCCGAGTAGCCAGCCTTGCCTGTTCCGGCGAAGACCGTCGCGACATGCGTCTTGGGGTCGAGGCGGATGATGCGGTGCTGGAAGCTGTCGGACGCGTAGATGGAGCCATCGGGGGCGATGGAGATGTCGTGCATGCCGTTGTAGACGGCCGGCGAAAGATCCAGAAGCTTGGCGGGGGCGGGGAGCTTCGGGGCCTTGCCCATGCTGTTCCACTTCACGCCAGAGATATACTCAATCTTACCGTCGTGCATTTTGAAGATGCGGTTGGCGGGCTGGAATTCGACGCCGTACGCGTCGCCCTTGGCGTCGAAGGCGATACTGAAGGGCTCGTGTAGATCCTCGGCGCCGGGGAGCTTGACGACTTCGATGGCGGCGAACGCCGAAGCGGCGCAGGCGAGCAGGGGGAGTAGGCGAGAAAGCATACGATGTTCATACGCCGAGCGAGGCCGTGTTCAAGACCTCTGCAGGAAAATGGTTCGACCTCGGGCCTACCGTCTCCACCTTGGCTCTCTTCCCGTGCCTGCACCGCTTCAATTGATCGTCCGCGAACTCGGCGGTGCCGGTGCGCCGCTCGTGGTGCTGCATGGCTTGCTCGGTTCATCGCGCAACTGGCAGTCCGCCGGCGTGGCGCTCGCGGAGCGTGGCCACCGCGTGCTGGCGCCCGATTTGCGAAACCACGGGTCATCTCCCTGGGCAGTTGACTGTTCCTATTTGGCGTTAGCTAGTGACGTCATCGCGATGTTGGACGGACTTGCGCTCGGTCCTGTGCACCTCGTCGGCCATAGCATGGGCGGCAAGGCTGCGATGCGTCTCGTGATGGACCGGCCCGACCTCGTCGCGCGCCTCACCGTCGTGGACATGGCTCCACGCGCGTATTCCGACCGCGTGCGCGTCGAGTTCGCCGCGATGAACGCCCTTGATCTCTCTTCCGTGAAATCGCGTAAGGATGCGGAGGAGAAACTTGCCGCGCAGGTGCCCGAGTGGGGTATGCGCCAGTTCATCCTCACCAACCTGGGACAGGATGCCGAAGGTCGCTGGCGCTGGACTGTTAATCGCGAGGCCCTAACAAATTCTTTGCCTGAGATCCTCGGTAATCCGTTGGTTGCCGGTGAGAGCTGGAACGGCCCGACACGTTTCCTGCGTGGCGGGAAGTCCAATTATATTCGCGACGAAGATGTCGCCCCGATCCATGCGCATTTCCCGCAGGCCGATGTCATCACGCTGTCTGAAAGCGGCCATAACCCGCACTTCGAAGCGCGAGCCGGGTTCGTCGAAGCGGCGCTGGCTTAGGCCTGCGTGCGCTTAAGGTGCCGGCGCTTCCTGAGGTGAAGCCCGACTCCGATGACCAAGGTGAGCAGACAAATCGTTAAGCCTACTTTTTGGACCATGATCCGGCGCTTCAAGTCTTCCGGCAAAGGCGGTGCCGCCACGATCAGCGGGGACTCGTCTTCGGCGATCATCATCACCCAGCGTGGCTTGGCGACCGGCTTCGTTTCATCGTTGAGCCAGAGCACGACCGTGTGCGGGCTCAGTTCCGGTAGTCGCAGCACGAACTTCGGCGGCTCCGGCGTCCAGGTCCATTCGACGACCTCGAGTTTGTAGGATTTGGCGATTTCTTCGGCCGTGTGGCCGAGCGGGGCGGCCGGATCGAGTTTCGATTCCGAGGAGAAGGACGGTTCGCCGGCAACCTTTCTGAGCGCAGTGGTCTCCTTGCCGGCCGACAGCTGGAAGAGGTTCTCGGCAGCCTTGGCGAGCTGCGCGCGGTCCTGAATGTTAAAGTTCGCTTCCGTGTCGACCGTCACGCGCAAGACGCACTCGCCGTCGGTGCGGAGCGTGAGTTTCGCCAGCAGGAACTCGCCGTTATGGGCGGAGACGAACAAGGGGAGCACGAGGGCTCCCCAGGTCATGACCAGCTGGCGCAGCGCGCGGATCACTTGCGATTCCAGCGCAGCACGCGACCGAAGGTGTTCCACTCGGTCTCGAGGATGTTGCCGTCGTTGTCGAAGGTGATGCCGTGGGGCGAGGTCACGACGCCTTCGCGCCAGTCAGCCGGAGTCACCCGGGGAGTATTGGTCTGGCCCTTGGTGTCATTGACACCGAGGGAAGCGACCATCGTGCCTTCCTTGCTCCAGACCGAGACGCGGCCGGCGATTTCAGCGACGCACATCAGCTCGCCGTGGAAGGAGGCCGAGGACGGATTACGCAGGCCCGTGTTGGCGATCATCTGCGGGTTGGAGCCGTCGAGGTCGAGGTGGAACATGCGGTTGTTGCCGCGGTCGAGGCAGAGCAGGCGGGCCGGCGAGAAGCGCACGTCGATGAAGATCTTATGGGTGTTGGCGAAGGCCTTGCCGTCCACCATCTGGGTGGGGCCGCCGAAGACCGACTTGAACTTACCGTCCTTGTCGAAGACGAAGATCCAGCTCTTGCCGTAGCCGTCGACGATGTAGATGTCGCCGTTCGGAGCCACGTCGCAGTTGGTGAGCTTCAGAGCGTTGCCGACTTTGCCCGCTTTGTCCTTGGCCTTGCCCTTGTCGGCCGGGAAGGCGTCGGGCTTGATTTCCATGACGACCGTGCCGTCGAGCTTGGCCTTCAGGAAGCGCTGCTCGCCGAGCACCGCGCCGTAGAGGAACTCCCCTTCGGCGGACTTGCGGATGACGAAGCCATGGAGGGACATCGGGAGGGGGAGGGCCTTGATGAACTTGCCGTCCTTGCCGTAGACCTGGATGCCGGCGCCTTTTTCGCTGACGCTGACGTAGATGAGGCCGGCGGAGTCGACGGCGATCTCGCCGTGGCCGTTGCCAATGGTCGCCTTACCGGGAGGCGTGCCGAGGAAGTTAGGGACGAAGTCGTATTTGACTTCAGCGGCTTGGGACAGGGAACACACGGCGAGGAGGGCGAGCAGGCGGAGGGTGGGCATGGGGGTGATGAAGGTGTTGGGGTAGGGAGAGGGGTAGGGGGTGGGACAACAGGAGGCAAATGGATTTCGGCAGGCGGAACTCCGTTTTCGGCATCGCTCTTTGATTGTATCTCCTGCCCCCACCCCTATACCTACCCCTACCCCTAACACATATGAAATCCCTCCGTCTCCTCGCGGCTCTCGCCGCCCTCGTCGTCTCGGCCTCTGCCGCCGACGTCAAACTCGAGTCCGCCTTCAATGGCAAGGACCTCGCCGGCTGGAAGACCTCCGGCGCCGATGCCTTCTGGACCGCCGCCGACGGCGTCCTGACCGGCGAGAACAAGGAAGCCTTCAAGGACTACAAGAAGGGCAACATGCTCTACACCGAGAAGTCCTACCAGGACGTCGTCATCGAGTGTGAATGCCGTTTCAGCGGCGAGATCGACAGCGGTATCATGGTGCGCAAGGACGCTGCCGGTAAGAAGGATATCCAGATGCAGATCGGCGTGTCCCGTTCCCTCAAGAAGGACATGACCGGCGCGTTCTACATCGGCAAGTACCCCGAAGCCGGCTGGGCTCCGAAGGTCGCCACCCTCTGGAAGAACAACGAATGGAACAAGATCCGCTTCCAGGCCAAGGGCGACACCTACACCGTCTGGCTCAACGGCGAGCAGGTTTCCAACTACGTCGATGCCGGCTACCCCAAGGCCGGTCCGGTCGGCCTCCAAGTGCACGGCGGAGTGAAGATGAAGGTCGAATACCGCAACATCTCGATCGGCGAGATCAAGTAGGCCGAAGCGTCATTTCGGTCCGAAAGGGCGGGAGCAATCCCGCCTTTTTCATTGTGGTAAAGCCGGTCGCGTGCTTAATCGGAGCATGCCTTCGTCGCTGCCCCGCCGTCGATTCTTGCGTCAGCTCGCGCTCGGCGTCGCCGTCGCGCCGTTCGTCGGCTGTGCTTCGCGCAGCGCAGGCCTCGAGGTCGGCGTCATCGCCGATCCGCAGTATGCGGACATCCCGGATCGTGGCACGCGCGCCTATCGCGCGTCGGTCGCCAAGCTCGGCGCCGCGGTCGAACATTTCAACTCCCGCCCGCTCGATTTCTGCGTCAACCTCGGCGACACCATCGACCGCGAGTGGCGGAGCTACGATGCGATCCTCGCGCCGCTCGCCGCGTCGCGCCACCGGTGGGAGCACGTCCTCGGCAATCACGATTTCGCCTTGCTAGACAGGGAGAAAACGCAGGTCGACGCCCGGCTGGGTGTCGCCGCGCGCTACCGTTTCTTCGATCGCCCCGGCTTCCGTTTCGTCGTCTTGGACACCGGGGCCGTGAGCACGTATGCGACGCTCGCTGGCACGCCGGAGCGGATCGCCGCCACGGCGGAGCTCGCCCGCGTGAAGGCGCGCCAACTTCCGCAGGCGCAGGATTGGAACGGCGCCGTCGGACCGAAGCAGCTCGCGTGGTTCGAAGGCGTCGCGGCGGACGCATCACTTCGCGGTCTCAAAGTCGTCGTGTTCGCCCATCACCCCGTCGCCCCGGCCGGCTCCTACGATGCCTGGGATGCGACCGAAGTCTTGGCGGCCTTGGGGCGTCACCGGAACGTCGTCGCCTGGTTCAACGGACATCACCACGCCGGCGGTTTCGCCCAGGTCGAGGGGCTCCCGTGCGTGACTTTTCATGGCATGGTCGAGACCCCGGATCGGAATGCTTACGCTACCGCCCGTTTCTTGGCCGACCGCGTCATTCTGGCGGGGCGCGGGAGAGAGCCCTCCAGGGAGCTGGTTTTCAGGATTTAAGGACTGAATTCAGTCGTTTGATGTTACATTTAGGAAATGTTTCAGTCATTTGCGGTGGCTCTGCCTTACATAAGCGAAATCTTTATATTTATTCGCAACCTGTCCGTCTTCCATCTGTCTCATATGCAACCCCCGACAGACCATGAAACTCCACCGCAATTGTGAAGGAAATCACCCTGATGTTCTCAATGCCCTGAGTCGCCGAGACTTCATGCACATCGGCATGGTCGGGACCCTTGGCCTGAGCCTCCCGAACATGCTCCGCCTCAAGGGCGCAGAGATCCCCGGCGTCGAGTCCTTCAACGCGATGGCCGACTCCGTCATCCACATCTACCTCCCCGGCGGCATGGCGCAGCACGAGTCCTGGGATCCGAAGCCGTTCGCCTCGCCTGACTACCGTGGTCCGTACACGCCGATCAAGACCTCTGTCCCCGGCGAATACGTCGGCGAGAAGTTCGTCAATATCGCGAAGATCATGAACAAGCTGACCGTCGTCCGTTCGATGACGCACGGCGAAGCGGCCCACGAGCGCGGCACGCACAACATGTTCACGGGCTACCGTCCGAGCCCCGCGATCAAGTTCCCGAGCTACGGCTCGATCATCTCGCACGAGCAGGGTAGCCGCAATAACCTGCCGCCCTACGTCGTCGTCCCGAGCCAGAGCATTCCAGAGCAGGGAACCGGCTATATGAGCAGCGCCTTCGGTCCCTTTGCACTGGGCAGCGATCCGGCCGACAAGGGCTTTGCCGTCCGCGATCTCCTCGCCCCGAAGGACGTCACCACGCAGCGCTTCGACCGCCGTCGCAGCATGCTGGCCGCCGTCGACGAACATTTCCGCGCCACCGAGAAGTCCGACGCCATCGGCGCCATGGACAGCTTCCAGCAGGCCGCCTACGGCCTCGTCAGCAGCGCCAAGGCCCGCGAGGCCTTCGACCTCTCCAAGGAATCCGACAAGCTGCGCGACGAATACGGCCGCAACACCGCCGGTCAGCGTTTCCTGCTCGCCCGTCGCCTCGTCGAAGCTGGCGTGCGCATGGTCTCCGTTACCTACGGTGGCTGGGATCACCACTCGAACATCAAGGGATCCTTTGACGGTCAGGCTCCGAATTTCGACCAGGCTTTTGCCCGCCTCATCACCGACCTCCAGGACCGCGGACTGCTCAAGCGCACGCTCGTCCTCGTCAGCTCCGAGTTCGGACGTACTCCGAAGATCAACGGCACCAACGGCCGCGACCACTGGCCGCGCGTCTTCTCCGTCGCCATGGCCGGAGGCGGCATGAAGGAAGGCTATATCCACGGCGCGTCCGACGCCCTTGGTGGCGAGCCTGACCGCGATGCGGTCGGCCCGGAAGACTTGGCCAAGACCATGTACCGTGTCCTCGGTATCAACGCCGAGAAGCGCATCATGTCCGACGGCGGTCGTCCGGTCGACATCGTTAACGGCGGTCGCATCATGACCGACTGGCTGGCCTGAACCGGCGCCTGAACCCCCATCCGTCCGCCCGCCCGGCGCGACGGGCGGGCCGCGCCCCGCTGAAAAGCTTTATGAAGTTCCGTCTCCTTACCGCGCTCCTGCTCGCTCCGCTCTCTGCGTGGGCGGCCTATCCCAGCATGACGACGCTGAAGCCGCATGGCGGCCAGATTGGCGCCGACGTCAAGCTGACGATCACCGGCGCCCTCCTCGACGATTTCGAGGACCTGATGTTCTACACGCCCGGCTTCAAGGTGAAGAGCGTCGAGAGTCGCGCTGGCAACAAGGTGGAGCTTACCCTCTCGATTGCTAAGTCTGTCCAGGCCGGCAACCACGTCATGCGCGTACGCACGAAGTCCGGCATTTCGCATATGCGCCAGTTCTTTGCGAGCCCCTTCCCGAATGTCGAGGAGATGGAGCCTAACAGCGAGTTTGTCTCCGCGCAAAAGATTGCGCTCAATCAGACTATCGAAGGCGTGATCCTCGCCGAGGACGTCGATTACTACAAGGTCACCGTCAAGAAGGGTCAGCGCATCGGCGTCCAAGTTGATGGCCTGCGTCTCGGCGCAATTCCGGGTGGGGCCATGGATCCTTATGTGGCCATTCTCGACAAGAACAAGTTCGAGAAGGCTTTCTCCGACGACACGATCCTCTACCGTCAGGATGGCTACTGCTCATACACGGCCGAATACGACGGCGACTATTACATCATGGTCCGTGAGTCCTCCTACCGCGGCTCCGCCAATTCCTACTACCGCCTCCACGTCGGCGAGTTCCGACGCCCTGACGCGGTCTACCCTGCGGGCGGCAAGCTCGGCTCAAAGCTGACCGTGCGTTTCGTCGAGTCGCGTGATTCGTTCGCGGAGGAGGTCGTCCTGCCGACGGAGAACGACGCCGAATTCGTCCTCTACCCGAAGTCCCAGTCGCCGGCGCCGTCCGGCAATTTCTTCCGCCTCTCGACGATCGAGAACACTCTCGAGGTCGAGCCTAACGATACGGGCGAGAAGGGTACCCTCGCCGTCGCCGCCGACGCCTACGCCCTCAACGGCATCATCGATAAGCCCGGCGACATCGATTGCTTCCGCGTCCCGCTGAAGAAGGGGCAGGTCTTCGAATGCCGCGCCCTCGCCCAGATCCTGGGTTCCCCTCTCGATCCCGTCGTCACGGTGTTCGCACCCAAGGGCGGCTCGCTTGTCGGGAACGATGACGGCGGAGGCATGCGCCGCCTGGATTCCCGCTTCAAGATCACCGCGCCCGTCGATGGACTCTACACGGTCCGCATCACCGATCACCTAGAGCGCGGCGGACCTAATTTCGTCTACCGCATCGAGATGGTCGCCTCGCAGCCGAGCCTAAGCTTCGCTTCTCCGGATTACACTGTGAACGACACCAGCTACCGCCAGTTCATGGCTGTACCCAAGGGTGGCCGCATGGTGCTGCTCGAGAACTTCACTCGTAACGGCGTCGGCGGCGACTACCGCTTTGAACTCAAGGACCTTCCGGCTGGCGTGAAGCTGCTCGAAGATGCCGCGCCCGGCGACCTACCCGGCGTGCCGCTTGTACTCGAGGCTGCCGCGGATGCCCCCTATGGCGGTGCCATCGTCACGCCGCTCCTTCAGCCGAAGGATCCCAAGAACCAGATCGTCGGACAGATGCGTCGCACCTATGACATCGTGCGTATCGGCAATACCATTTACTACCAGGGCATCGAAGATCAGCTACCGGTCGCCGTGGTCGATGAGGCCCCTTACTCCCTCGAAATCCAGAAGTCCGAAACCCCGCTCGTCCGTAACGGCGTCTTCAATCTCAAGGTGATCGCCAAGCGTAAGGAAGGTTTCAAGGGCGCCATCCGCGTCTTCATGTGCTGGACGCCTCCGGGCGTCTCCTCGCTCGGCGAGCAGACCATCGGCGCTGATGCCACCGAGTGCGTCTTCCAGCTTAACGCCAACGCTAACGTCGACACCAAGCCATGGAAGTTCGTCGTGCAGGGAGAGGCCACCGCCGGCAAGGGCAACGTGTACAACGCCTCGCCGTTCGCCGAACTGGCGACCGAGGCTCCTTATGTCTCCGCCAACGGCATTCCGCTCACTGCCCTCGAGGTCGGCATCCCCGGCGTGATGACGACCAACTTCGAGGTGACCCGTCCGTTCGAAGGTGAGGCCGTCGCCCAGCTCGTCGGCGCCCCTGATACGATTCGCATCGCACCCATCAAGGTGACGAAGGACACCAAGGAACTTCGCTTCACCGTCGAGACCGACGAGAAATCCCGCGTCGGCAAGACCGCCGGTATGTTCGTCCAGGTCGACATCCCCGTCGGCAAGGGCTTCGCCACCCACCGTATCGCACTCGGTTCCATTCTGCGCCTCGACCCGGCCCGCAAGGCCGCGCCCGCTCCGGTCGCCAAGGCCGCGGCCCCCGCTGGCGCCAAGGTTGTCGCGCCTGTGCCCACCGCCGCCCCGGCCGCCCTTTCCCGTCTCGAACAGCTTCGTCAGAAGAACGAAGCCCCCAAGAACTGATTTCCCTGCCATGCCTTTCCGTCTCCGTCTTCCGTTGCTCACCCTGCTCGCCGTCGGCCTGACGACGTTCGCCTCTGCCGCTCCGGTCGCGTTCGACGAGGTGCGCGCGATCTTCGAGGGCAAGTGCCTCGAGTGCCACAACCCGGATAAGACCAAGGGCAAACTGCTCATGACCACCCGTGAGGCGTTCCTCAAGGGCGGCGAGAGCGGCCACGCGCTCATCGGCGTCGACGCTGAAAAGAGCGAACTCATTAAGCGTCTCACGCTGCCGAAGGACCATGACGATATCATGCCGCCCAAGAACGGCCCGCTGCCGGCCGCTGAGATCGACGTGCTCCGTCGCTGGGTCGCCGAAGGTGCCACCTGGCCCGCCGGTGTGACGCTCGCCTCCAAGGACAAAGCCAAGGAGGAAGCCAAGGCCGAGCTCACGCAGAAGCTCTCGACCCTCGAGAAGCTGGAGATCTTCCCCGACTCCCTCAGCCTCGAGACCAAGCGCGACTTCCACCGGATTGTCGTCTTCGCTACCTTTAAGGACGCCACCACCCGCGATGTCACCGCCTTCGCCGACCTGAAGATTGCCGATGAGAAGGTCGCCAAGTTTGACGGTTATTCCGTCCATGCCTTGGCTGAAGCCGGCAAGACCGAGGTCGTCGCCTCCCTCGGCGGCCTGAGCGCCCGTATTCCCGTCACGGTCAAGGATGGCCAGAAGGACCGCGCGGTCTCCTTCCGCCTCGACGTCATGCCGGTGTTCTTGCGCTCGACCTGTAACAGCGGCGGCTGCCACGGCGCCGCTCGCGGTAAGGACGGCTTCCGACTCTCCCTCTTCGGTATGGATCCGGATGGTGATTATATCCGCCTGACCCGCGAGATGATCGGCCGCCGCATCAACCTCGCCATCCCCGAGGAGAGCACGCTCGTCGAAAAGGTCGTCGGCGCGGTGCCGCACTCCGGTAACAAGCTCTACGACGCCGATTCGCAGTATAATAAGACCATCCTCGAATGGATCTCCAACGGTGCGAAGGATGACCCGGCCGATATCGCCAAGGTGACTGGCATTGAGGTCTACCCGAAGCAGATCGTTCTCGAAGGTAAGGCCGCCACCCAGCAGATCACCGTCCGGGCGACCTATTCCGATGGCACCGACCGTGACGTGACGAACCTCGCGCTCTTCATGTCGAACAACGACCCCGTTGCCTCCATCGGTAAGGACGGCGTCGTGAAGTCCGGCGACCGCGGCGCGGCCTTCATGCTCGCCCGCTTTAATGTCTTCAGCGTGACGTCCCAGGTAATCGTCATTCCGAAGGGCCTCGTCTACGAGCGTCCGAAGGCCATCGAGGCGAACTACGTCGACAAGGCCGTCAATGAGCGCCTCCACCGCCTGCGCATCGTGCCTTCCGGCGTCTGCACCGACGAGGAGTTCGTCCGCCGCGTCTATATTGACGTCGTCGGCCTCTACCCCAAGCCGGCCGAACTCCAGGCCTTCGTCGCAGATAAACATCCCGACAAGCGTAAGCAGCTCGTCGAGACACTGCTCCAGCGCAAGGAGTTCACTGAGCTCTGGGTGATGAAGTGGGCCGAACTGCTCCAGATCCGTTCCGGCATCGCCGGGAACAACAACGTCCCGCCGTTCTACAAAAACGCGCTACTCTATTACAACTGGATGGCCGACGAGATCGGCAAGAATCGACCGATCAATGAGATTGTCGTCGAACTGCTGTCGGCCAACGGCGGCACGGTCTCCGTCCCCGCGGTGAACTACTACCAGAGCGAACTCGACCGCCTCAAGTTGTCCGAGAACGTCGCCCAGGTCTTCATGGGCATGCGCATCCAGTGCGCCCAGTGCCACAACCATCCGTTCGATCGCTGGACGATGAACGATTACTACGGTTTCAACGCCTTCTTCGCCCAGATCGGCCGCAAGGCCACCGACGACCCGCAGGAAGTCGTGGTGTTCAACAGCAAGGGCGGCGAGACCCAGCACTTCCTGACTAAGAAGAACGTGAAGCCAAAGTTCCTCGGCGGCGAGGAGCCTGAACTCAAGCCTGGTGATGACCGCCGTCGCGTGATGGCCGAGTGGCTCGCGTCTCCGCGTAATCCCTACTTCGCCCGCAATATCGCCAACATCGTCTGGGCTCACTTCCTCGGCGTCGGCGTCGTGGATCCGGTCGACGATGTCCGCGTCTCGAACCCGCCCTCCAACACCGACTTGATGGATGAGCTGGCCGCCCACCTGACCGATTATAAGTACGACGTCCGCAAGCTCGTGCGCGATATCACCGCCTCGGCCGCCTACCAGCGCAGCTCGAAGACCAACGAGACGAACGCCAACGATAAGCTGAACTTCGCCCGCGCCCAGGTCCGCCGCGTCCGTGCCGAGGTGCTCCTCGACGCCATCTCCCAGATCACCGAGACCCCGAACAAGTTCCAAGGTCTGCCGGTCGGAGCGCGTGCGGTCCAGATCGCGGACGGGGCCGTCTCGAACTACTTCCTCGAGACTTTCGGCCGCTCCAAGCGCGAGTCCGTCGCTTCGACCGAGGTGAAGACCGACCCGAACTTATCTCAGGCACTGCACCTGATGAACGGAGACGCCGTCAACGACCGTATCCGCCGCGGCCAGGTGGTCGAGAAGCTGGTCGCTGCCGGCAAGAAAGATGAGGAGATCATCACCGAACTCTTCCTCCGTGTCTTCGGACGAATGCCTGCTGCGGTCGAAGCGAAGTCCATCACCGCCGCCATTGCGGCCGATCCCAGTAATCGTCGGATCGTACTCGAAGACGCCTTCTGGGCGCTGATGAACTCGAAGGAATTCTACTTCAACCACTGATCTTTTCGTTCGCATGTCCGCCGCCTTCCCTAGTTTCCGTTGGCTGACCCGTCGTTGCCTTATCTTGGCGGCAGGGTTGGTCTCCACCGCTTCCTGGGCGCAGGAAAACGAGAAGCTGACGTACGACGACCACATCCGGCCGTTGCTCGAGAACAAGTGCTTCTCCTGCCATAACCCGGATAAGAAGAAGGGTGGACTTGAACTCACCAGCTACTCTGGACTCATGAACGGCGGCAGCGGTGGCGCCGTCGTCGACGCGGGCAACCCGCAGGCCAGCCGCCTGTGGACCTGTAGTTCCAAGAAGGAAGAACCTTACATGCCGCCGGAAGGCGCTCCGCTGGAGGCCAAGGATCTGGCACTACTTTCCAAGTGGATCGCCGGAGGGGTGCTGCAGGCGAAGGGGAGCGTCGCCAAGAAATCCAACCGACCCAAGGTCGATCTCACTTTCGCCGGCGGAGCGGGCAAGCCCACCGGCCCAGTGGCCCGTCCTGAAAACGTCCTGCTCGAGCCCGTCATCGTGACCCAGCGCACGTCCGCCGTCACCGCGATGGCGGCGAGCCCGTGGACTTCGCTCCTCGCCGTCGCCGGTCAGAAGCAGATCCTCCTCTACGACACCGATTCGCACGAACTCGCCGGCATCCTGCCTTATCCCGAAGGCTATGCTCGCTCGCTAAAGTTCAGCGCCAACGGCTCCTTGCTCGTCATGGGCGGCGGCCGCGGCGGCAAGATTGGTCATGCTATCGTCTGGGACGTTAAGACCGGCAAGCGTGTCACCGAGATCGGCAAGGAGTTCGACCAGGTGATGTCGGCCGACATCTCGCCCGACCACCGCAAGGTCGTCCTCGCTACCAATACCAAGAAGGTGAAGTGCTTCGACGTCGCCACGGGCGAGCAGCTCTATCTCATCGCCAAGCACACAGAGTGGGTGACTGGCGCCGATTTCAGTCCGGACGGCATCCTGCTCGCGACCTCCGACCGCAACGGCAACGTCTTCGTGTGGGAGGCGGACAACGGCGGCGAGTTCTACGCCCTCGGGCAACATAAGGGTAGTGTCACCGACCTCGCCTGGCGTGCCGACTCCAACGTCCTCGCCAGCTGTTCGGCCGATGGCATTATCACCACCTGGGAGATGAAGACCGGCAAGCAGGTCGCCAGCTGGGGCGCCCACGGCGGCAACGTGCAGTCCGTCACCTTCCTGCCTGACGGCCGACTGGTTTCGTGCGGCGCCGACGGCACCACGGCGATGTGGAGCATCGACGGTAAGCGCCTCGAGCATGCTCAGGGCATCAAGCAGAACGACCAGGTTGCCCGCGTCGTCGGCCTCTACGATTCCAAGACCTTTGTTTCCAGTAACTGGCTCGGTGAGGTGCGTTTCTTCGAGACCGCGACCGGTCGCGAGATCACCCAGGTTTCGAGCAATCCTGCCAAGATCATCGACCGCCTGGCCGCGATCGAGAAGCGTCTGACCGAACTCGAGCCGGCGCTCGCCCCCGCCGAGGCCGCCGCGAAGGCCGTCGAAGCCAAGATTCCTGCCGTTGAAGCCGCCTTGGCCAAAGTGAAGGCGGACGAAGCCGCCTCGAAGAAGTTCGCCGAGATGGAGGCCAAGGTCGCCGAAGAGACCAAAGCGATCGCCTACTGGCAGGGCATGGTCGGCAAGGCCAAGTCGGCCGCCGAGAAGGAGAAGGCGACCAAGGAGCTCGCGGCCCAGCGTGCCGCGCTCGTCTATTTCACCAAGGAAACCGCGGCCGTGAAGCCGGCCGCCGTCGCTTTCCGCGCCGCTGAAGCCGAGCTCGCCAAGGCAAAGGCTGATTTGACCGCTGCCCAAGCAAAGGCACGCGATGTCGCCGCCGAGATTTCCGCGCACCGCGAACGCATCGTCACCCTCAAGGCCGCCCAGTTCAACGTCGGGGTCCTAACCGAGCAGGATAAGCTTACTAAGCTCGAACAGGACATCGCCGACCTCATCGCTGCCAAGGCCGACAACGAGGCCGCCAAGGTGACCGCCGCGGCCCGCATCGAATCCTCGAAGAAGACCGCTGCGCAGAACGAGGACCTAATCCCGAAGCAGCTCGCCGCGCTCGAGGCGCTCAAGGCCGAGTTCGCCGCTTTGGATAAGACCCTTTCACCGTTACGTCTGAGCGAAGCCGAGGCACTCGGTAAGATTGAGGCCCAGCAGAAGCTCATCGACGCTCAGTCCGAAGCCATTGTGCGCCTGGGTCAGGATCGCGACGCGGTCGTCGCGGTCGCCGCTGCCGCCACCGCGGCTTACCGCGAGAAATACACGACCCCTCTCCGTGCGCGCCTCACCGAGGCCACCGCCAAGGTCGACGAACTGAAGAAGGTCGCTGACGCTGCGAAGGCCGCCGCCGCCAAGGCGAAGGCCGTCGTCGCCGATGCGGCTGCGAAATCTAAGGTGCTCGCTCTCGCCTCCGTCAAGGCCGCCGACGCCGCCAAGCAGGCCGGCGTGAATCTCGCCGCGGCGGAGAAGGCCTACGGCGAAGCCCGCACGTTCGGCGCCGTGTTCTCCTTCAGCTATTTCTCCCGCAAGAAGCAGACTGAACAGCAGGTCGCCGAAACCAAGGCCGCGCTCGCGAAGGCCCAGGCAGGGCAGGGCGCCGCCGACCAGACGCTCGTCGCTGCCAAGTCCGTCGAACAGACCCTGGTCGCCGCGCAGGCCACCGCGGATGCCGCCGTCGTCGCGGCGGACAAGGCTGTCGCGCCCGCCGGCGTCGCCGTCGCCGCGATCACGAAGGAGCGTTCCCTGCATCTGATCGAACGCGAGAAGCTCGCCGCCCCCGGCGTCGCCGCCGAGAAGGATTACGCCGCCAAGCTACCTGCCCTCCAGGCTTCCGTGCAGAAGGCCAAGGATGGTCTCCCGGTCCTTGAGAAGGCACTGGTCGCCGTCCGGGCCCAGTTGACTGAAACCGGTAAGCCCGTCGAGGCCAAGCGTCTCCTCGTGGAAGCCGCCGCCAAGACCCTCGAGCTCACTAAGAGCGAGAAGGCTAACGCCGAGAAGGCGCTCGCCGCTGCTCAGAAGGATATTCCGCAGCGCGATAAGAACCTCGAGGAGATTGCTAAGTCTTACGCCGAACTCACGCCCCAGGTCGAACCGATGAAGGCCAAGGTCAAAGCCGCGCAGGATCAGTATTTCGCGATGCTGCCGAAGGCCTCGGTGGCGAAGAAGAATTAATGATTCTAATTAAATAGGTGTCTGCGGCTGGCGGTTAGCGGTTGGCGGTTGGGGCTCAGAGGGAAACCGGAGACCGGATGATTGGCTGGGGTTCCTTTTCAGGTGTCGGGTGACAGCCATCGGGGCATCAGCGGTTCAGGAATCGGCCGTTCGGCCCTCGGCCCTCGGCATCAGGTTCCCGTGGCTGACTCCCGAACGGCTGGAATCCGAACTCCCGACTCCTGTGCCCGTCAACTGTCACCTGACTATGATATCAGCCGCCGCATTATTTCCGGTTTCCGGTCTCCCTTTGCTCGCTGATGCATCTCCGCAGGGAAGGGCTGATTTGACTCCACCACCCCCAACCCCTACCCCTGTCCCTACCCCTAATAACCATGCTCTCCCGCCGCCGTTTCTTGGAATCCGCTTTCGTGGCGGCCATCGCCGCTTCCCTCGGCGCCGCCGAAGGCAAGCGGGCCCCGCGCGTGTTGCTGCGCTCGTCCTGGCAGACGGTGAACATCGGCGACATCGCCCACACGCCGGGCATGCTGGCCTTGCTGGAGAAATATTTCCCGGAGGCCGTGATCACGCTCTGGCCGAGCAATGTCGATAACGGTGTGAAGGAGATGCTGGCGGCCCGTTTCCCGAAGCTGCAGTTCGTCGGGCCTAAGACCGACGTCGCCAAGCTGTACTCCGAGAACGATTTCCTGCTCCATGGATCCGGCCCTTCGCTCGTCGGCGAGAAGCAGGTGGCGATGTGGCGTAAGCAGGGCCCGAAGCCCTACGGCGTGCTCGGCATCACGCAGGGCAAGCCGGCGGCCGAGACGGTCGAGATCCTCAATGGCGCCACGTTCGTCTATTTCCGCGATTCCGTCTCGCTCGAGACCGCCAGGGCCGGCGGCGTGAAGTGCCCGGTGATGGAGTTCGGTCCGGACGGCGCCTTCGCGACCGACCTGCGCAATGAGGAGAAGGCCGAGGCCTTCCTGCATGGCTGGGGCCTTGAGCGCGGCAAGTTCCTCTGCTGCATCCCACGTTACCGCAGCACCCCCTATTGGACGATCCATAAAGAGCGCGCCTTTGATCCCGTGAAGCAGAAGCGCAACGATGAGATGAAGGAGCATGACCATGCCCAGCTCCGCGCCGCAATTATCGCGGTCGTGAAGCAGACGGACCTCAAGGTGCTGATCTGCCCCGAGGACCGTACCCAGATGGCCTTGGGCAAAGAGATCCTTTTCGACAAGCTCCCTGACGACATCAAAGACCGCGTGGTCTGGCGTCAGGACTACTGGCTGACCGACGAAGCGCTGAGCGTCTATGTCCGCAGCGCGGGCCTCTTCGGCAATGAGATGCACTCGCCCATCATGTGCATCGGCAACGGCATCCCGGCCATCGTCTGTCGTTGGGCCGAACAGACCTCCAAGGGCAACATGTGGAAGGACATCGGCCTTAACGACTGGCTCTTCGATCTGGACGACGAACCGCAGCTCGCGGGCATCGTCCCGGCCGTGCTGGCTATGGCCAAGGATCCGGCCGCTGCGAAGGCCAAGGTGGCCAAGGCCCAGGCCGTCCTCCGCGAACGGCAATCTTCGGCGCTCACGAGGGTGCGTGGTGCCGCCGTCCGCTGACGCCCGGAGCCTGTTTTCAGGCGTCTTAACCCTATCTTAATTCGAGGTTCATGCTTTGACAGCATGCGTCGTGGAACGCACTGTGCGGGGGTCGTCGCGGACCCTGTTTTCGCGGTCGTCTTTCACCCCGCTTCGCCTCGTCCCATTATCCGTCCTCGTCTCATTTCCACTGCGCTTCTTCTCGCGTTGGCGGCCTCCGTCGGCGCGCAGACCAAGGAGGGCGGCAAGTCGTCCGGCGGCCCCAAGGCCGGCGGCAAAGGCGCGCGTAATCTCCCGGTGTCCGTGGCCACCGCGACCATCGCTCCGGGCGACATCGAGATCCGCATCTCGGCGCTCGGCGCCGTCAAGGCCCTGAACACCGTCACCGTACGGCCGCGCGTCAGCGGCCAGCTGATGAAGCTTTATTTCACCGAAGGCCAGGCCGTGAAGGCCGGCGATCCGCTCGCCGACATCGACCCTCGCCCGTTCGATGTCGCGCTGACCCAGGCCGAAGGCCAACTCGCCCGTGACCGCGCCGCGCTTGCCAACGCCAAGCTCGACCTCAAGCGCTACCAGGACGCCGCCGAGGCCATCACGCGTCAGCAGCTTGATTCCGCCGGCGCCCAGGTGGCTCAGCTTGAAGGCACGGTCAAGGTCGACGAGGGCACTGTCGCCAACGCCCGTCTCCAGTTGGAATACGCGAAGGTCACCGCTCCAATCTCTGGTGTCGTCGGCCTCCGTACGGTGGACGTCGGCAACGTCGTCTCGTCTTCCGATACGACCGGCCTCGTCGTCATCACGCAGTTGCAGCCGCTCTCCGTCGTCTTCGGCGTACCCGAGTCGGACATCCCCGCGTTGCAATATGCGATCGGGCAGGGCGCCCAGCTGAAGGCCGAGGTCTTCGATCGTGACGGTCGCATGGTCCTGGCTGTCGGCGACCTCTCCGCCCTCGACAACCAGATCGACGCCTCGACCGGCACGCTCCGCCTGCGCGCCTTGTTCGCCAACGCCGATCGCCGCCTCTTCCCGAACCAGTTCGTCAACATCCGCCTGACCGTCGAGAACAAGAAGGGCGTGCTCCTCGCCCCCACCGCCGCTGTGCAGATCAGCGACAAGGATCGCTTCGTCTTCGTCCTGAATCCGGACGATACCGTCACGCGCCGCACCGTGCGAACGGGCGTCGTCGACGGCCTGAACACCGAGATCATCGAAGGCCTGAAGGCCGGCGAGATCATCGCCGCCGACGGCCTCGACCGTCTGCAGACCGGCACCAAGGTCATCGTCGCCGGCCGTCGCCGGCCTACCGGTGCTCCGGCCGAAGCCCCTGCCGCCAAGTAAGCTGGCATGAACCTCTCCCGCCCGTTCATCGAGAGGCCAGTCGCCACCACGCTCCTGATGGTGGCGCTGATGATTTGCGGCGCCATCGGCTACCGGGCCTTGCCCGTCTCCGCCTTGCCGGAGGTCGACTACCCGACCATCCAGGTGGCCACCTTCTATCCCGGTGCCAGCCCTGAGGTGATGATGACGGCGGTCACCGCGCCGCTGGAACGTCGCCTGGGACAGATGCCCGGGCTCACCCAGATGGCGTCGACCAGCTCGGCCGGTGCTTCCTCGATCACGCTCCAGTTCGATCTCTCGATCTCGCTCGACGTCGCTGAGCAGCAGGTCCAGGCCGCGATCAACGAGGCTTCGGCCTATCTGCCGCAAGGCCTGCCCGCTCCGCCGATCTACAGCAAGGTGAACCCGGCCGACGCGCCGATCATGACGCTGGCGGTCACTTCCGATTCGCTGCCTTTGCCCAAGGTCGCCGACCTCGTCGACACGCGCCTCGCGCAGAAGCTCTCGCAGGTCTCCGGTGTGGGCATGGTCAGCATCTCCGGCGGCCAGCGCCCCGCGATCCGCATCCGCGTGAACCCCTCAGCGCTCGCCTCCTATGGCCTCAGCCTCGAGACGGTCCGCCAGGCGATCGTCGGCGCCAACGCGAACAGCGCTAAGGGCAGCTTCGACGGCCTGCAGCAATCGTCCACCATCGACGCCAATGATCAGCTCCGTTCGCCTGAGGAGTATAACCGCGTCATCCTTGCTTATCGTAACGGCTCGCCCGTGCGTCTCAGCGACGTCGCGGACACGACCGACGGCGCCGAGAACGTGTATCTCTCCGCTTGGGCGGGGCATAACCCCGGCGGCCAGTCGCCCGGCGTCATCCTCAATATCCAGCGCCAGCCGGGAGCGAACGTCATCGCCGTCGTCGACCGCATCAAGACGATCCTCCCGGCGTTGCAGGCTACCTTACCCGAGGCCGCCAAGGTCACCGTCCTGACGGACCGCACCATCACCATCCGCGCTTCCGTCGACGACGTCCGGGTCGAGCTGCTGCTCTCCATCTTCCTGGTCGTCGCGGTCATCTTTGTATTCCTGCGCAGCGTGCCGGCCACAATCATCCCCGGCATCACCGTCCCGCTCTCGCTGATCGGCACCTTCGCGGTCATCTACCTTTGCGACTTCTCGGTCAACAACCTCACGCTGATGGCGCTGACCATCGCGACGGGCTTCGTCGTGGACGACGCCATCGTGATGATCGAGAACATCTCCCGCTACATCGAGAAGGGCGATTCGCCCATGGAAGCCGCGTTGAAGGGCTCCGCCGGTATCGGCTTCACGATCATCTCGCTGACCTTCTCGCTCATCGCGGTGCTCATCCCGCTGCTCTTCATGGCGGACGTGGTCGGGCGCCTGTTCCGTGAGTTCGCCATCACCCTGGCCGTGGCCATCCTGATCTCGGCCGTCATCTCGCTGACGCTCACCCCGATGATGTGCAGCCGCATGCTCAAGCATGGGACGCCGGCCGACGAGGCCCGCTGGAGCCGCGCCCTCGGGGCTTTCTTCGACGACGTCATCCGCCGCTACGGCTTGGCGCTGCGCTGGGTCCTCGCTCGCCAGACCCTGACCCTTTGGACCGCCGTGGGCACGCTCGCCCTCACCGTGCTGCTCTACGTCTTCATCCCGAAGGGTTTCTTCCCCTTGCAGGATACCGGCGTCATCCAGGCCGTCACCGAGGCCCGCCAGGACATCTCTTTCGCCGCGATGGCGGTCAAGCAGCAGGAGATCGCGCAGGAGATCCTTTCCGATCCGGACGTCGAGAGCCTTGCCTCGTTCATCGGCGTCGACGGTACCAGTTCCACGGTCAACTCCGGTCGCATGGTCATCAACCTCCGCCCGCTCGAGGAGCGTAAGTCGCGGGCGCCGGCCATCGCCGAGCGCCTCAAGGCCAAGATGGCCAAGCTCGAAGGCGTCGCCCTCTACCTGCAGCCCGTGCAGGACATGACCGTCGATACCACCGTCAGCCGCACGCAGTACCAGTTCCTGCTCCAGACGCCGCGCATGGAGGAGCTCGCGGAATGGGTGCCCCAGCTGATGGAGAAAGTGAAGGCCATCCCGGCGGTCAAGGACGTGGCCACGGACCTGCAGCTCAACGGCCGCCAGGTATTCGTGGACATCGATCGGACGGCCGCGGGCCGCTACGGTATCTCCGTCGCCGACATCGACGCCGTGCTCTACGACGCGCTCGGCCAGCGCATCATCTCCACGATCTTTACCCAATCCAGCCAGTACCGCGTGATCCTCGAGGTGAAGCCTGAGTTCCGCGACGGTCCTGAATCCCTCGGTCGCCTCTACGTCTCCGCCCCGGGTGGGGCGCAGGTGCCGCTGTCCAATCTTGCCAAGTTCCGGGAGCAGTCTGCTCAACTTGCCATCACGCGCGTCGGTCAGTTCCCTAGCGCCCGCATTTCCTTTAACCTCGCCGAAGGCGCCGCGTTGGGAGACGCCGTCAAGGCCATCAAGAAGGCCGAGAAGGACCTCGGCATGCCCGTCTCGATCGACACCACGTTCCAGGGCGCCGCGGCCGCCTTCGAAATCGCGCTGAAGAACGAGCTCTGGCTCATCCTGGCCGCCATCGTGGTCATGTATATCGTGCTCGGCGTCCTGTACGAGAGCTTCATCCATCCGGTGACGATTCTTTCGACCCTGCCTTCGGCCGGCGTCGGCGCGCTGTTGGCGCTCATCCTGTCCCGCACCGACCTGGATGTCATCGGCATCATCGGCATCATCCTGCTCATCGGTATCGTGAAGAAGAACGCCATCATGATGGTCGACTTCGCGCTCGACGCCGAACGCACGCAGGGTCTCAAGCCTGAAGACGCCATCTATCAGGCGTGCCTGCTGCGCTTCCGCCCGATCCTCATGACCACCATGGCCGCGCTGCTGGGTGCGTTGCCCCTGATGCTCGGCACCGGCATGGGTTCCGAGATGCGCCAGCCGCTGGGCATCACGATGGTCGGCGGACTCATCCTGAGCCAGATCCTGACGCTCTTCACCACTCCGGTGATCTACCTCTGGTTCGACCGTCTGCAGCGCCGCCGCGCCGCCGCCACGTCGCCGTGAACCTGTCCGCGTTCTTCATTCGCCGGCCGGTCGCGACTACGTTGCTGACGATCGGTATCGTGCTCGCGGGACTGTTCGCCTTCCAGGAACTCCCAATTTCGCCGCTGCCCCAGGTTGATTTTCCCACGATCGAGGTCCGGGCCTCCGTCCCTGGCGCCAGCCCTGAGACCATGGCCGCGACGGTCGCGACCCCCTTGGAGCGTTCGCTCGGCCGCATCGCCGGCGTGACGGAGATCACGTCCTCGAGTACGCGCGGCAATACGAACATCACCCTGCAGTTCGAGCTTTCCCGGGATATCAATGGCGCAGCCCGCGAAGTCCAGTCGGCCATCAGCGCGGCGCGCAGCATGCTGCCGTCGGCGATGATCAACAGTCCGAGCTACCGTAAGTCAAATCCCGCGGACATGCCGATCATGCTGCTGGCCGTCACGTCGGACAGCTTCACCCGTGGCGAGATGTATGACATCGCGACGACCGTGCTCGCGCCGCGCATCGCCCAGATCCCCGGGGTAGGGGATGTCAACGTCGGCGGTTCGGCCTTGCCGGCCATCCGCGTGAACGTGAATCCCGCGCAGCTGGCCTCCTATGGGGTCTCGCTTGAGGACGTCCGCAAAACCCTCTCCGCCACGAATGTCAATTCGCCCAAAGGAATCGTCGAGACTGCCGGCAGCCGCTGGCAGGTGATGGCGAACGACCAGGCCTTGGAGCCCGCGGATTACCTGCCGCTGATCGTCAGCTACCGAGGTGCAACGCCGGTGCGGCTCTCCGACCTCGCCACGGTGAGCCTATCGGTCGAGGACGTCCGTAACGCCGGCCTGCTCAACGGCCGGACGGCGATTGTGTTGATCATCACGCGCCAGCCCGGCGCGAACGTTATCGAGACCGTTGACCGTATCAAAGCCAAGATCCCCGACCTGCAGGCTCAGATTCCTAAGGGCATGGAGATGTCGGCCGCGATGGACCGTTCCATCACCATCCGCAGCTCACTGCACGAGGTCGAGCGCTCGCTGCTGCTTTCGGTCTTCCTCGTCACGCTGGTGGTCTTCCTTTTCCTCGGTGACGCACGCATGACGCTGATCCCGGCGATTGTCGTACCCGTCTCGATCCTCGGGACGTTCGCGATCATGGCCTTAGCCGGTTTCTCCATCAACAATATCACCCTGATGGCCCTGACGGTGGCCACTGGCTTCGTGGTGGACGACGCCATCGTGGTACTGGAGAACATCTCGCGCCATATCGAGAAGGGCGCCACGCGCATGGAGGCCGCCCTGAAGGGTGCGCAGGAGGTCGGGTTCACCGTCTTGTCCATCAGCGTCTCGCTGATGGCGGTCTTCATCCCCATCCTGATGATGGGCGGGCTGGTGGGCCGCCTCTTCCGCGAGTTCGCCATCACGCTCTCGGTCGCAATCCTGGTGTCGCTGGTGGTCTCCCTGAGCACCACGCCGATGATGTGCTCGCTACTCCTTAAGGCCAAGGCTGCCGGTGCCGCCGCCCCGGGCCGCATCGAGCGTTTCTTCGCCTGGCTGCTCGAAGGGTATCGCCGTTCGCTGCGCTGGGTGCTCGACCATAGTTTCGTCGTTCTGCTGGCCTTGGTGGCCACCGTCGCGCTCAACGTTGTCCTCTACTCCGTCATCCCGAAGGGCTTCTTCCCGCAGCAAGACACTGGATTCTTGATCGGCAACATCGACGCCGACCAGAGCATCTCCTTCCGTGAGATGGAGAAGAAGATGGTGGCGGTCTCGGACATCGTCGGCGCTGACCCCGATGTGAGCGTCGTCAGCGTCTCCATCGGCGGTAGTCGCGGTGGTCCAGTCAATTACGCCCGTCTTTACGTCGTGCTCAAGCCCATGAGCGAACGGACTGGTTCCGCCGACGCCATCATCGCCCGCCTCCGGCAGCGGACCGCGGGGGTCACCGGCGCCCGTCTCTTGCTGATGTCGGCGCAGGACATTCGCATCGGCGGCCGCTCTAGCTCCGCGCTCTACCAGTATACCGTCCAGGCCGAGGAGCTTTCGGCGCTCAACGCCTGGGTGCCTAAGATTCAGGCCGCCTTGGCTGGCCTGCCGGAGCTCACCGACGTCAACACCGACACGCAGAACCGCGGCCTCCAGACCTACGTCACCTATGATCGCGATAAGATGGCCGCGTACGGCATCCCGGTCGACGTCGCTAATCGCACGCTGTACGACGCCTTTGGCCAGCTGCCGGTGGCGACAATCTATAAGTCGCTCAACCAGTATCGCCTCGTGATGGAGGTGAACTCCGAGCGCACGATGAGCCCGGAATCCCTGCGCGATATCTCTGTCGTGACGTCGGCGGGCAAGCGCGTGCCGCTGATGTCGTTCGCCCGCTTCGAGCCGGCCAATGCTCCCTTGAACGTCAACCATCAGTCGCAGTTCGTGGCCACGACGCTTTCCTTCAACCTCGCCCCTGGGAAGACCTTGTCCGACGCCGACGAGGCGATCCGCCGCGCCATGGGCGAGATCGGCGTGCCGAGCTCGGTCCAGGGCGGCTTCCAGGGTACGGCCAAGATGTTCCAGGCCTCGCTCGACAACCAGCCCTTCCTCATCTTCGGGGCCATCCTGGCGATGTACGTCGTCCTTGGTATCCTTTACGAGAGTTGGATCCACCCCATCACGATCCTCTCCACGCTGCCCTCGGCGGGTATCGGCGCCCTCATCGCCCTGATGGCCTTCGGCATGGAGTTCAGCATCATCGCGCTCATCGGCGTGTTGCTGCTCATCGGTATCGTGAAGAAGAACGCGATCATGATGATCGACTTCGCGCTCGAGGCCGAACGGCGCGACGGCGTGCCGGCCCGCGACGCCATCTTCGCCGCCTGCTCCCTGCGTTTCCGCCCGATCATGATGACCACGCTGGCGGCGATGTTCGGCGCCTTGCCCTTGGCTATCGGTTTCGGGGAGGGCTCCGAGCTGCGCCAGCCCCTCGGCATCGCCATCGTCGGCGGCCTCCTGCTCAGCCAGTTGCTCACCCTGTATACGACCCCGGTCGTCTACCTCTACTTCGACCGCCTCCGTCTCTGGACCCTGCGTCGCCGGGCCGCCGCGACCTTGCCTCCGGCCGTTTCCTGAACTTTCCTGCTATGACCGCCATGAAGCCATCCTTCGCCGCCTCCAGCCGCCTGTTCGGGTTCGCGGTCGCGTGCATGCTGTCCGCTTGCGCGGTTGGTCCGGATTACGTCCGCCCCGAGGTGCCAGTCTCGCCCGCTTTCCGCGAACTCACCGGCCCCTACCAGGGCTCGCCCGCGCTGGGCGCCAACTGGTGGGCAATCTTCAAGGATGCGGATCTCGACGCGCTCGAGGCCGACGCGCTCAAGGCCAATGACACTGTTCGCGCGGCCTTCGCGAGGGTAGGGCAGGCCCGCGCGCTCAGCGATGTCGCCAACTCCGGATTCTGGCCGGCGCTCAGCCTGGATCCTTCCCTCCAGCGTAACCGTACTTCCGACACCGCCGGTGGCGTGAGCCGCACGCAGACGAACTATTCCGTCCCGCTCGACCTCAGCTACGAACTCGACGTCTGGGGCCGCGTCCGTCGCCTGAGCGAGTCCGCCGACGCAAGTACCAAGGTCTCCGCGGCCGAGTTCGCCGTCGTGCTGCAGACCGTTCAGGGCAACGTCGCGCTCAATTACTTCTCGTTGCGTGCCCTCGACACCCAGGCGGCGATGCTGACCAAGAGCCTCGGGCTCTACCAGCGTCAGGCCGAGCTCGTCGGCAAGCAGGTCAAGGCCGGCCTCGTACCGCAGACCGACCTCCTGCAGGCCACCACCCAGGTCGAGATGACCACCGGCCAGCTCAACGAGGTCCGCCGCCTACGCATCAACGCCGAGCACGCGCTCGCGGTGCTGACCGGCCGCCTGCCGTCCGAATTATCCCTCGCCCCGAAGCCGTTGACGACGGAAGTACCGGTCGTGCCTGCCGGCCTGCCGTCTGAGCTGCTGGGCCGCCGCCCTGACGTCGCCGCCGCCGAACTTCGCCTCGTGGCCGCCAATGCCGGCATCGGCCAGGCCAAGGCCGATTACTATCCTCGCCTGACGCTTACGGGTTCGGCCGGTTTCTCGACAATCGATGCGTCCAAGGTTGTCGACTGGCAGAGTCGCGTCTGGTCCGCCGGCCCAAGCCTGCACCTGCCGCTCTTCCAGGGCGGCAAGCTCGATGCTTCGCTCGAGGGCGCCAAGCAGCGCTATGAGGAGTCGTTGGCTGACTACCGTTTGGCCGTCCTCACCGCATTCCGCGAGACCGAGGACGTCCTTAACGACCTGAGCAATCGCGTCGGTGCCGCCGAATCGCAGGCCCGGGTGGTCGCTTCGGCCCGCGAGACCGCCCGACTCGTCGAGATGCAGTATCGCAGCGGCCTGACGCCCTATTATCAGCTGATGGATTCGCAGCGCACGCTGCTGACGGCCGAACTGGCCGCCGCCCAGATTCAGAATCTCCGCCTCAATTCCACCGTGGCGCTCGTGAAGGCCATCGGCGGCGGCTGGAAGCCGGCTGAGGAGCCGAAGCTTTCCGCCAAGTAAGGCTTACTTCTTCGCCGGAGCTTTCGCCTTCGGCTTCGGCTGTTCGGCGAGCATGACCGTCACGGCCGGCGTCGGCTCGTTCGTGCCGGCGAAGGCGTTGTAGGCCTGCTGGAATACTGCGGCGTCGCGGACATCGCCTTCGGCGATCAGCCACTTGTAATGAAGTTTGAAAGGGTTCTCTGGGGTGGCGACGCCCTTCGGGAAGGCGCCGAAGCGGCCGTAGTCGCGGTAGGCCGAGAAGGCCGTGTCCTTCGGGTTGGAAGGGTGGTTGAGCAGCAGGGCCGTGAAGGTCTTGCCTTCGATCGTGAAGACCTCGGCGACCCAGGTGAGGTCCTTGACCTTATGGATCAGGACATCCTTGCCCGGGTAGATGTAAGTCGTTTTCGCGCCTTCGATCTTCTCGGAGGGGCGGAACTGCGCACCGGCGTGCTCAGGGTCACCGTCGATCTTGGCTTCGCCGTGGTCGGGTTTGAGCGTGCTCTTCATCTCGATGCCGAAGTAGAAGGGCGCGGCGGGCTTCGTGAAGGCGAAGGCGCGTTCTTCGGTGAGGATCGGCTTAGCCGTGGCGGATTCGCCCTGCCAGTCGATTGCGGCCACGAAGCCATCGGCGGTCGGCTTGATCGCCGTGACGACTTGGTCGCCCTTGACCATGTGCCAGCGGTCGTAGGTCTTGCCGTCGACCGTGATCTTCATGAACCCGAGCATGATGCCGCGGTGGTGGGTGAATTCGAAGCCCGGGCCCTTGGTCAGGCGCAGCGCCCCGCTGGGGTCGAAGACGTGTAGGTAGGGCTTGTAGTTATCCAGGCGCTTGGCCGGGGTGCTGACGTCGTGGGCCATCATGAAGCGGGCGACGACCTTGCCGTCCTGGGCGACGTCCACGGCTTCATTAGGGGTGACCTTGATGTCGGCGGCAAAGGCCTGGGTGAGGGCCAGCAGGGTGCCGAGGGCGAGGGGTAGGGGGCTCATTTGGCCACCTTAAGAGTATGCCCCGGGGATGGAATCCCCGAATCGCAGTGGAAACTTTACCTAGGGCCGGGGGTTGCATAGGGGTAATCCCATGCCCCTTCGTCCCCTCCTCGCGCTCTTGGCTGTCTTCTCAGCCTGCCTCTCCTCGCTCATCGGGGCGACCGCTAAGCCGAACATCGTCTACATCCTGGCCGACGACCTCGGCTTCCCTGAGCTGGGCTGCAACGGTGCCGACAAGTACAAGACCCCGAACATTGACGCCCTGGCGAATAGCGGCGTCCGCTTCACCCGTTTCTACACCGCGCCGCTCTGCGGGCCATCACGTGCGCTGATCCTGACCGGACGCTATGCCTTCCGCTCTGGCGCCGTCACGCAGGATGCCTGTAAGACTATCATCCGTACCGGCGAGAAGGCTGAGGTCATGATTCCGACCGTCCTCAAGAAGGCCGGCTACGCCACGGCGATGATTGGTAAGTGGGGTCAGCTTTCACCTTCGGGCGACCCGTCCCAGTGGGGCTTTGATCATGACTTACATTTCAAAGGCAGCGGTATGTATTGGAACAGTAAGGTGGCCCAGCCGATGTCCGAAGGCGGCGTCGTCCGCGGCGACCCCGATACCTATGTCGTCGACGGCAAGACCATCAAGGTGAAGGACGACGAGTATATCCCCGACCTGCTGCACAAGGATGCGACTGCTTGGCTCGAGGCGCATAAGGCCGGTCCGTTCTTCCTTTATTACTCCATGTCCCAGGTGCACGGCGAGATCCTGCCCACGCCGGACAGCGCCCCGGCCCAGAAGGGTGAGTCCGAGGACGCCAAGCGTAAGCGCCATTACACGGACAATATCGTCTACATGGATAAGCTCGTCGGCAAACTCATGGCTGAACTCGATCGCCTCAAGCTGCGCGAAAACACCCTGATCGTCTTCATGGGCGACAACGGTAGCGCCAAGGCCAACGCCCCTGATGCGACCATCGGTGGTAAGCGAATTGAAGGGGAGAAAGGCTCCATGAAGGAAGGCGGCGGCCTTGTGCCGTTCTTCGCCACCTGGCCCGGCGTCACCCCGTCCGGTAAGGTGAACGCTAACGTCGCCGACGCCAGCGACCTCCTGCCGACCTTCGCCGAAGTCGCCGGCGCCCCGCTGCCGACTGGCCGCGTCATCGACGGACGCAGCCTCGTCTCGCAGTTCAAGGGCGACACGCAGTCGCCGCGTACCTGGGCCTACTGCCAGCTGAGCAATAATTATTACGTCCGTGAAGCGGGCTGGAAGCTCGACCAGTCGGGCGCCCTTTACGACATGAAGGATGCGCCGTTCAAGGAGGTCGCCGTCGCGGCGGACACCAAGGATGAGGCCGCCGTGGCCGCCCGGGCCCGCCTGGCCGCCGCCTTGACCGGGCTGAATCCCGCTGCCGGCTACAAGGACGAGGTCGGCGACGGCTCCGGCCGGAGCGGTAACAAGGAAGAGAAAAAGAAGAAGGCTAAGAAGGTCAAAGAAGCCAAGTAAACGGCATGCTCCTGCGTCTGCTCTGTACCTTCCTGCTGGCCTCGTCCGCCGTCTTCGCGGCCGACGAGGTCCTTTCGGACAAGTCCTCGCCCTCGAAGGTCCTCGCCTTGTATCAGAAGGTCCTGGCCGCGGCTCAGAAGGAGCCGCCTGCGCCTGGCTCCGTCATCTGTATCGGCAGTTCGCACATGCAGCTGTGGAAGGGCGTGAAGGAGGACCTCGCGCCGCTCACCGTGCATAACTACGGCATCGGCGGTAGCCGTATGACCCATGCCGCCGACCTGTTCATCGATAACCTCGCCATCCCGTTCAAGCCCCGCGCGGTCATCCTTTACGAGGGCAGTAACGACATCAACGCCGGCACCCAGCCCGAGGAAGTCCTCGCGAATTTCCGGAAGCCTTACGGCAAGTTGCACGCCTCCTTGCCGCAGGCGCGCCTCTACGTCCTCGGCGTCGTGCCCAGCCCCGGTAAGCGTTTCGAGAAGATCGCCGACCTGCGTAAGACGAACGAGCTGCTTGCCAAGGAATGCGCCACGCAGCCGTGGATGAAGTTCATCGATGTCACCGAGCCGCTCATCGGCGCCGACGGCAAGCCAAGGGAAGAACTCTTCAAGCCCGGCGACATCCATATGCTCCCTGCCGGTTACGCCGTGTGGAAGTCCGTCATCGCCCCCGTCATCGTCCCCGCCGAGAAACCCTTCGAACATGTCAAATAGCCATCCCTCAGACTTTAAGCGGAATCTCAAGCGCGAGATCGCTGGTTACTTCATCGTCGTCCTGTGCGCCTTGCCGTTCCGGTTTTGGTTGATGACGGAATTCGAGGGAGCCAATGAGGGTTTCGGGTACTTCTGGAATAGTTACCTCAGCGGTATCACCATCGGTCTTATTGGCGCCGTCTTCATCTCCAAGCTACGTCTCCGCTATAAGCTCGCCCTGACCTTCGTCTTGGTGGCGATCTGAGGGAGGGGTCAGCGATTCATGCTCGGGCCCAGGGCGTGGGCGAACTTCGGGAGGTCACGCCGGAGTTTCTCCAAGGTCTTCACAGGTCCATGTCTTCGGGCCATGTGCTCGACCTTCGCGACTATCTCGGCCGGATGTCTGCGTGTGAACTCAAGGACGAAGGCGTCCGGGTGTTTGGCTTGGATGCCCCAAGGGACGAGGGCAGGGGTGGGAAAGTCCCTTAGGTTAAAGGTCACGATGGCCCCCGCCTCGCTGACTATGGCGGTCCCGAGGACATGCCGGTCTTTGGCTTGATTACGAAGCCGGGCGATCAACTTGGCCGGAGCGGTGAAAGAGGCTTCGGGAAAGCACGCGGTGACGTCCTCCTGCCAGCTTTCCGCCAAGGCGTCAGGCCAGGCCAGTTTTCGATGGGTCCGTCTTACCTCGCTCAGGATTTCTTCGGACCACCTCGGCAGGATGAGCGGCGGGTCTTCGGCCAATCTGAGCAGCAGGTCCGCCACCGTCTGGTTCGCCAGCACGCACGCGTCGAGGACCACGATGGGCGGACGTGCCGGCATCCCTCAGTCGTCCAGCCCGGCGGCTTGGATCTTGTCGCGTAGCCGTTCCAGCCTGGCGCTGCGTTGGGCGGCCCGTTTGCGGGCATAGATCGCGACGTCTTTGCGCAAGATGCGGCGATGAGCGCCCACCTTGTGGAAGGGGAGTTTGGCCTTGTCCAGTAGCCGCATCAGGAACTGTCGGGACATCCCGAGGAAGTCCGCCGCCGTCTGCGGGGTCATCTCATCTTCCGCGGAGAGGATGACCACCGAGTTGCCGGATCGCAGTTCGCCGGCGACCTGGATGAGCAGTTGGCAGAGGTCGCCTGGAAGGCGGATGGCCTGCCCGGAGGCGTCCATCAGGCGTAGCGGCCCGCGTTTGCCGCCGCGCATTTCCGCGATTCGGCCGAGGTCGGCGCGTGCCTGCTTGTTCTTCGGAGGTTCCATCGTGGTCGGGTGCATGGCGTCGACATTAACTGCTATATCTGCAACCTGTCAATCAGGCGCAGCCACGCGTCGATCGGCCATGAGGCGGGTACGATTGCTAGTGCGGGGGTCTGTTCAATCTCGGGAGCATGGGTCCTATTCCCTGAGGCCTACCTCTTTCCCGCTCATGGGGTTTGTCAGAGACGATGTATCTGTTTCCGGGCTACGCCTCCGGACCAAGCTCATCCGGACCTTTATCCTCGTCGCTGTCTGAGGCCGTGGTGTGGTTAGGGTTGTTAGAGTCTTTGTCAGAGTCGGGGCAAACAGCGGCCTCTAACCCGAGAAACTCTCGGTTATTTGCTCGAATCCCAGCTGGCGGAGAGGGAGGGATTGGCTGGCCTTTGGCCATCGCAAGCGACGCCCTTCGGGCGGCCCATCTCCGCGAGGACAAGCCTCGCTCCGTCGAACCCGAGGTTCTCATCCCTCCGGCAGGCCTAGCCCTGTCCCAAGCCCTATCTCTAGCCCATGAGCGAAGCGAAATGTCTAGCTGGCGGAGAGGGAGGGATTCGAACCCTCGGTACCTTGCGGTACACTGCATTTCCAATGCAGCGCGATCGACCACTCTGCCACCTCTCCTTTGTTACCAGCTAGAAGGTGCATCAAAGGGAGGGCGGGGGGTGGGTCAAGGGAGATTAAAGGGAGGGGTAGGGGCAGGGGTAGGGGTGGGGGTAGGCGTCGTTGATCGGTTGACCAGAGGGCCAGTTGGCCAGTCTGGAGGCCGCAGCGTGGGGAGGGGCTGGGGTGTGTCCGCTGAGGGAAAATGTGGCGCCATCTAGGGGCATCCCTCGGTCGCCCTTGTTTCGTGGGATGGCCATCTAGGCGCCATGCACTTTATCTACCTGGATGAGAGCGGAGACCTTGGGCTGATCAATTCCCCGACATCGCATTACATCTTGGCCGGGTTTTCCATCCACCATGGGGATTGGTTGGCCTTCTCCGATCTGTTGAAATCATTCCGTGAGGAAGTCCAAACCCGTTATGGTTACCCAGCTGATAAGGAGCTCCATGCGGCTGAGTTGCTAGGCGGCGCCAAATCACTTTGCGGGGTCGGACGCCACGAGCGGCTCCTGATTGCGCGGCAGTTGATTTATCGGCTGTCTCATTGTGGATTCATCAAGGTCTTTGCGTGGATTGTAAGGAAGTCGTCTGTTAATCCTCTCGTGGTCGTCGCACCGTGCGTCATGAGAGACTTGGATCTGTGGGCTCGGGATGGCGCTTTTGGCGTAGCGTCTTCCTGCGAGCACAAGGGCTACTTCGTGATTCACGACAGGACATCGACTCCCTTGTTCAAGGGCGTGCCTAGGCCCCTGCGCTTGGTCGGGCATCCCGTCGGCCAGTGTTCAAGGGAGGTAGAGATGATACAGGTGGCTGACCTGATCGCTTATGCCGTGAAGCAGAAATACTCACCCAATGGTTACGCCCTGAGTTCGGGCGTGGTAACGTTATGCGATAAACTTAAGCCGATTAGCCTAGGCTGGCGTGAAATGCCCTGAAAAGAGGAAAGCCGCCTGACGGCGGCTTCCTGGTGGTATCATACGGAACCCAGAGGGTACTTTCAGATACAGGTTTACGTAAGTGCTTTTCGGTGTGGCGGTCAAGCGGCGAACAGACGCGGAGCATAGGACAGCACGTGGTGCTGTCCCACCCTTATTTGGCTACGGCCTTCGCCCAGGAGTCTTTCAGGCCGACGGTGCGGTTGAAGACGGGCTTGCCGGGCTGGGAGTCCTTGGCGTCGGCGCAGAAGTAGCCGGTGCGTTCGAACTGCACGCGGGTGCTCGGCGCGAGGGCGAGGAGGGCGGGCTCGACAAAGCCGCGGATGGTCTTGAGCGAGCCGGGGTTGAGGAGCGTGCGCCAGTCGGTGCCTTCGGGGATGTCGTTCAGGTCCTCGTGCGCGAAGAGGCGGTCGTAGAGGCGGACCTCGACGTCGCCGGCGTGCTTTTCAGAAACCCAATGGATGGTGCCCTTGACCTTACGGCCGTCCGGGGCGTCGCCGCCGCGGGTGGCGGGATCGTAGGTGCAGGTGACTTCGATGACGTTGCCAGCGGCGTCCTTCTTGCAGCCGGTGCAGGTCACGAAGTAGCCCCAGCGGAGGCGGACCTCCTGGCCGGGCGTGAGGCGGAAATACTTCTTCTCCGGGATCTCCATGAAGTCGGCGCGCTCGATGAGCAGCGTCTTGGAGAAGGGCACCTTGCGGGTGCCGGCGGAGGGGTCCTCGGGATTGTTGACGGCGTCGAGCTCGTCGACCTGGCCTTCGGGGTAGTTCTCGATGACGAGGCGGACCGGGTCCAGCACCGCCATGAAGCGGGAGGAGGACTTGTTAAGGTCATCGCGGACGGCGTGCTCGAGCAGGGCGACGTCGGAGAGGGAGTTGTTCTTCGTGATGCCGATGGTCTCGCAGAACTTGCGGAGCGCGGCGGGCGTGTAGCCGCGGCGGCGCATACCGGAGATCGTGGGCATGCGGGGGTCGTCCCAGCTCGAGACGCGCTTCTCCTGCACGAGCTCGAGCAGGCGGCGCTTGGACATGACGGTATAGGTCAGGTTGAGGCGGGCGAATTCGATCTGCTGCGGCTTGGCGGGGGTGTCGAGCGTGCGGAGGAGCCAATCGTAGAAGGGGCGATGCACCTCGAACTCCAGCGTGCAGATCGAGTGGGTGATGCCTTCGTACGCGTCCTCGAGCGGGTGGGCGTAGTCGTACATCGGGTAGACGCACCACTTGTCGCCGGTGTTGTGGTGGGACGTTTTGCGGATGCGGTAGATGACCGGGTCGCGCATGTGCATGTTCGGCGACGCCATGTCGATTTTGGCGCGGAGCACCGCCTTGCCTTCGTCGAACTCGCCGCGGGTCATCTTTTCGAAGGCCGCGAGGTTCTCGTCGACGGACGCGTCGCGGGTCGGGCTCGGCTTGCCGGCCGTCTTTTCGTCGCCGTGGAATTCGCGGATCTGCTCCTGCGAGAGGAAGCAGACGTAGGCCTTGCCGAGCTGGATCAGCTTGATGGCGTCGGCGTGCATGCGCTCGAAGTAGTTCGAGGCCTGGTAGTAGTGCTCGTTCCACTCGAAGCCCAGCCAGCGGACGTCCTCCTTGATCGAGTCGACGTACTCGACCTCTTCCTTGGTCGGATTCGTGTCGTCCATGCGCAGGTGGCAGCGTCCCTTGAATTCGAGGGCGAGGCCGAAGTTCAGGCAGATCGACTTCGCGTGGCCGACGTGCAGGTAGCCGTTGGGCTCCGGCGGGAAGCGGGTGGCGATGGAGACGTGCTTACCCGCGGCCAGGTCGGCGTCGATGATCTGCTGGATGAAGTGGCGGTGGGCCGCCGGCGCAGGGGTTTCGGAAGACATGGACGAAAAGATCAGGAGTGGTGCAAAAGTGCAAATCGGCGCGAGCGCCTGTGCAGAAGTGCAAAGGTGGAAATCAGGCGGCGAAGGCCTTCAGGCGGGCGAGGGTAGTGTCGCGTCCGAGGACGCGGAGGACGCCGAGCAGATGGGCGCCGCCGCCCTGGCCGGAGGTCGCGAAGCGGACCGGCGCGAAGTAGTCGGTAGGCTTGCGTTCACGGGCAGCGCCGACGGCAGCGAAGGCGGCCTCGAGGGCCGGCTCGGTCCAAGCGGCGGCCTCGAGCGTAGGCAGGAGCTCGCGGACGCGCGCGACCGGGTCGCCGCCCTTCTTGGTGAGGTTGGCCAAGGCGCCTTCGTCCTTCTTGAAGTCGGCGGTGAAGAAGAAGCCCATGAACTCCGGCAGGTGTTCGAGCGAGGTCACCTTCTCCTGAACGATGCCCAGGACTTCGGTGAGGCGCGCGTCGGAGACCGAGGCATCGATGACTTTGGTCTCGAGCAGGATTGGACGGGCGAGCGTGGCGAATTCGGCGGCGGGCAGGGTGCGGAGCGTCTGCGCGTTGATGTGGGACATCTTCCGCTCGTCGAAACGGGCGTTGGACTGGTGGACCGCGGAGATCTCGAACTGCTTGATGATCTCTTCGATCGGCAGTACTTCCTTGCCGTCGGCGGGCGTCCAGCCGAGCAGGCAGAGGTAGTTGCGGACGGCGGAGGGGAGGTAGCGGCGCTGCTGGTATTCCTCGATGAGGGCTCCCTTGTCGCGCTTGGACATCTTGCCCGGACCGTCGGTCTTGAGGATGAGCGGGATGTGGCCGTAAATAGGCGGCTTGGCGCCGAAGGCCTTGAAGAGCTCGAGGTGCTTCGAGGTGTTGGAGAGGTGGTCTTCGCCCCGGATCACGTGGGTGATCTGCATCTCGATATCGTCGACGACGTTGACGAAGTGGAAGACCGGCTCGCCGTTGGAGCGGAAGATCACGAAGTCGCGATCCTCGACGCGCGCGACCTGTCCGCGGACCATGTCGTGCAGCACCATCGGTGCGGCGTCGACTTTTTCGTAATCCTTCTTCAGGTGATCGTCGTAGGCAGGGGAGCGGGCGCCTTCGAGGCGGAGCCACCAGGCGCCGTCTTTCTCGTAGGCGCGGCCTTTGGCGGCGAGCTCCTGGATCTTCGCCTTATAGAGTTCCGTGCGCTGCGACTGGAAGTACGGACCGAAGTCGCCGCCGACCTCGGGGCCTTCGTCCCAATCCATGCCGAGCCAGCGCATCGAATCGAAGATCACCTTCAGGAAGGCCTCGGAGTTGCGCTCCTTGTCGGTGTCCTCGATGCGGAGGATGAACTTACCGCCCGTGTGTCGGGCGTAGAGCCAGTTGAACAGGGCCGTGCGGGCGCTTCCGATGTGGAAGAAGCCGGTGGGGCTGGGAGCGAAGCGGACGCGGACCTGGGACATTGTGATAAGAAAGGGGTAGGGGTTGGGGGAGGGGGTGGTAAAGCCGGAATCGGGGTCAAATAAAGAACCCCTCGGGAGGAGGCCTCCGGAGGGGTTCCAGTGGGCCTTAAGACTCCCTTACTTGGCTTGGGCGGGGGCTGGGACGACGTCCTGGACTAGGCCGATGCCGGTGAAGTAGGCGTTACGCTGGGAGACGCGCTGGGCGAACAGGCGGCTCTCTTCGGCTCCGGTCTTGTCTTCGGGCAGATCCTTCTTGGCCGGACGGATGAAGACGTAGTCACCGTTGGCCACGCGGATGGCGGAGGTCAGCTTGCCCACGCCGGCGGCTTCGATGAGGAGGCCGGTGTTCTCGTCGGCGCCATTGAGGGCTTCGGGAACGGAGTAGACCGAGAAGGCGGCGGGGGAGGTCAGCACGAGCTTATGGGCCTTGGCGCTGTCGGTAAAGGTCTTGCCGGCGGCGATATCGGCCTGGACGACCTTGCCGACCTTGGCGACTTCTTCGGAGAGGAGGCGGTTGAGCTGAGACTTCTTCCAGTTCTCGACGGCCTTGGTCTTGGCTTCGTCATAGGTCGGGAGCCGGTCGGCGGTGCGCTTGTTCAAGAAGACGAACGTGGCGCCTTCTTCGGAGCGGTAGACTTCGGTGCGCCATTCCTTTTCCGTGAGCTCGGCGGCGACGCGCAGGGCTTCGGCGGGGATCTTGGCGACGCTGGGCGGATTGATCACTTCGTAGGAAGGGACCACGGTGACCTTGGCGTTCTTGGCCTTGATCCAGGCGGCGAGTTCCTTGCTGTCGGCCTTGGCGGTATCGATGGCGAACTTCTCGGCGAGTTCATCCGAGACCTGGCCGGCGAGGTTGGTGATCGCGCGGTCGGCGCGGACGAGCTTCTCGAGCTCCGCACGCTTGGCGAGGGCCTGTTCCTTGACCTTGCCGGTCTCGAACTTGAACTTCTCGGCCTGATTATAGCCCATGTTGATGATTTCGTCGTCAGAGACCGGGGCGGTGTCGGCGGCGGAGGGAGCGATGGTGATGGCCGTGACGGCGACCTGCGCGGGCAGGCGGTAGTTTTCAATGTTGGCGGTGAAGACTTCCTTCACCTTGGCTTCATCGACCTTGATCTCAGGCTTGAAGCCGGCGGCGGCGAAGGTGGCGACGTCAACGGTCCACTTGGTGCGCTCGCGGTCGAGGATGCGTTTGATTTGGCTGGCGGTGGCGTGGCCGGAGCCGGCGAGGGTGCTGACGGCCTTCTGGATGCGCCAGGTGTCCTTGATGTAGGTCTCGAAGCGGGCGCGGGTCTCGTCGTCGGAAACGTTGAGCTGCTTGGCGGCGAACTCCAGGAACTTATTGAGGCCGTCCGCGCTCTTGCCGTCGGGCGAGGTGGTCATCTCGCGGGCGACACGACGGATCTCGACGACGGAGGGGGAGGGGATGCCGAGGGAGTCGGCGAGGCTGAGTTCGGCGACGCGCTGGACGAGGCCGTTTTCATTCATGCGCTGTCCGGTCATCTGCGCGAAGAAGGTCGCGTCACGGAAACGGGAGCGGACGGCGGGGTCGTTGAGGTCGACGCCCTGATACATGTAGGCTCCGGAGCTAAGGGCGCCGCGACCGGCGAATCCGTAGAAGACGAAGGAGACCACGATGACCACGAGCAGGAATCCGAAGATGATGCGGTGGTGCTTGCCGGTGGCGTTCTGGAGCCAAGTAATCATTCGGGCAACTTACCCCAGTCTTTCGGCGGGTGTCAATCAGTCCAAGCCCACCCCGGTGCTTGCGTCCGGCGGGGTTATTAACATCCCTTTGGGCCGTGCCTAAACCCCTCCATTGCATCGTCGCCGTGGCCCGTAACGGGGTCATTGGCTTGGGGGGCAGGCTTCCTTGGCATATTCCTGAGGACCTGGCTTGGTTTATGGACCAGACCGCGGGGGGTGTCATGATTGAAGGGACGGCCTGCTATGCCGAGCTCGGCAAGGCTTTGCCAGGGCGGGGGACGGTGGTCGTCTCGCGCAATCCGGCCAAATCCTTTCCCGGCGCCGAGCGGGCGACGTCTCTGGCGGAAGCTATCATTATCGCCGAGCGTATGGACCAGTGGGCCGGGCCGACGTGGATCACTGGCGGCGAACGCATCTATGCCGAAGGCCTACCGCTCTGCGAGCGGTTGCTCATCACGCGTATCGACCGCGACTTCGACGGCGACCGTTTCTTCCCGGCCGATTGGCAGCGTTATTTCACGAAGCTCGTTTCGTCGAAGGCGGGACGCGAGGGAGACCTTGGGTTTCGGTTTGAAGTTTGGGAGAGGTAAGCGCGACTGACGCCGCGAGGGGGCACGTGCGCAAGGTGACACGGGGACAAGGGAAGGCTGAACTCAAAGGGAGACCGGAAACCGGAATGTATGCTACGGACATTTTCCCCGCTAATTATCCGGTTTCCCTTTGAGCTATGTCTCGAGGTAGGGCTGACCATCCTTGGTCGGCCGCGGTCGAGCAGGGATGCTCGACCCTACCCGATGCAGCACAGTCGTGACGCGGTCCCGGCCCTACCTTGTCCCCGTGCCAGCGAAACCCGTGTCCCCTCGCGACTATGCGTGATTTGGCTCCCATGAGCCGCCAAATCACGCATAGTCGCGCTATGCTGCTCCCCCTGCTCCTGCTGGCTGCGATTCCGCCGACGATTTCCGAAGAGTCGAAGGTGCCGCCGTATACCTTGCCCGATCCGCTCGTCTGCGCCGATGGGCGTAAGGTGACTGATGCGAAGATGTGGAACGAGGTCCGCCGTCCCGAGGTCTTCCGCCTCGTCGAAGAGAACATGTTCGGCCGCACGCCGGATACCTCGAAGCTGCAGGCTGCGGCCGTGGTCGAAATCCGCGAGCAGTCCAAGGACGCTTTTGGCGGTAAGGCCACGCGCACCCAGTTCAAAGTCTGGCCGATCGGCAAGAAAGGGCCCTCCTTTGACATGCTGCTCTATGTGCCCAACGCGGCCAAGCGTCCGGCGCCGGTCTTCGTCGGCCTCAATTTCGGCAGCAACCATACCACCACTAATGACCCCGCGGTCTTTCCGACTTCGAGTTGGGTCTTCAAGCAATGGGCCTTGAAGGGTGCAACTCAGGCCGATCCGGCTTTACGTGGCGCGCAGACAGCGCGATGGGAATTCGAGGCACTCATCGATCGCGGCTACGCTTCGGCCACGGTTTATTACGGCGACTTCGAGCCCGATCATCCCGAAGGCTGGAAGAGTGGTTTCCGCGCGGCGATCTCTCCAGACGGCGTGAACACGAAGTGGAAAGATGGCGAATGGGCTGCGATCGGCTGCTGGGCTTGGGGTCTCTCGCGCATGCTCGATGTCCTCGAGAAAGTCCCGTCGGTCGACGCCCAGCGCGCCGCCGTGCATGGTCATTCGCGCCTCGGCAAGGCGTCGCTCTGGGCCGGGGCGCAGGATCAGCGCTTTGCTTTTGTGATCTCCAATGATTCTGGCTGCGGCGGTGCCGCGCTCAATAAGCGCATCTTCGGCGAGACCGTCGGCGTCATCACCGGCCATTACCCCGGCCGCGGTTTCCCGCATTGGTTCACCGCACGCTTCGAGACCTTCTCCGAGAGGGAAGACCAGCTGCCGCTCGACGCCCATTACCTGCTCGCGCTCGCCGCGCCGCGTCCGCTCTACGTCGCCAGCGCTTCGGAAGACAGCTGGGCCGATCCGTTCGGCGAGTTCCTCGGCGCCGTGCACGCCGACCCTGTCTATCACGTGCTCGGCCAGCCTGGCCTTGGCACCAAGGAATTTCCGCCCGTCAGCAAGCCCGTCGGCAAGACCATCGGGTATCATCTCCGCCCTGGGAAGCACGATATCCTCCTTGAGGACTGGAAGAACTACGCTGATTTCGCCGACCGCGTGATGCCTGCGAAGTAAGCCGTCGCTGGCCGGCGCTTTCGGGAAGGGTTGACTAACCCTCGATTCGGGGGATTTTAACCCCTCACGCTCCTGTATTTCAATGGATAGAATGCTAGCCTCCGAAGCCGGCGATTTGGGTTCGACTCCCAACGGGAGCACCACTTTTGGGCGAGCGCAGCTCGCCAGGGACAGGGACAGGGACAGGGCTGGGTAATATTGGTAGGGTTGGGCATCCCTGCTCGACCGCGGCCGACCAAGGATGGTCGGCCCTACCTCGAGACAGAACTCAAAGGGAGACCGGAGACCGGATGATTGGCTGGCGTGCATGGCCGCAGCATTCTTTCCGGTTTCCGGTCTCCCTTTGCTTTAATTAACGGACGTTTCCTGCTCCTGCTCCTGCTCCTGCTCGCCCGTCACCTTGCTACCGACGGTGAGCATGACGAGGAAGCCGATGACGGCGTAGCAGATCGACGACCCAAGCAGCACGTTGCGCAACTGAAAGAGGTCGGTCATCCAGCCCATGATGATTGCGGCGAAGGGGAGGAAGCCGAAGAAGCTCAGGCCGGCGACGGCTGAGACGCGCCCACGCAGTTCGGCGGGCGAGCGTTCCTGGACGATGGTGTTGGCGAGGCCGACAAGCGTCGAGACGCCCACGGCGAGGCAGACGAGCGAAGCGCCCGCCCAGACGAGTTCGTGCGAGTGGCTGAGGCTGACGAGCGCCCCACAGGCGAGGACCATGCCGGTGAGGATGGCGATACGGCGGAGACTCGGACGTAGGGTCATGATGAGCAACGAGCCCGAAACCGATCCTGCGCCGGAGCAAAGCATCAGCAGGCCCATCTGCTCCGCCGTGGCGTGGAGGTCATTCTTCGCGTAGAGCGGAAGCAGCACGATGATGACGGGGAAGACGAAAAGGGTGTTGGTGGCGAGGAGTGCGACCATCGCGAGGCTGGGCTTGTCCTGACGGACGTGACGGAAGCCTTCGCCCGCGCCGCCTTGACGCTTCTGTTCTTCTTCAACCGTGCCCTGTGCTCGACGGGGCAGTGTTGCGATCGCGATCATCAGGGCCACGAAGGACGCCGCGTTCAGGTAGAAGGCCCATTCGGCGCCGTAGCGGACGACGAGAAATCCCGCGGCGGCCGGGCCGACCAGGCGGGTCGCATGGAAGACCGCGCGATCGACCGAGATGGCTTTGGCGACGTTCTCTTTGGCGACGAGTTCGGGAACAATCGCGGCAGCGGCGGGCATCTCGAACGAGCTGGAGATGCCGAGCAGGGCTGCGGCCACAATAAGGTGCCAGGTGTGCAAGGCGTCGTGGGCGATGAGCTGGCCGATCGCGAGGGCGAAGCCGATCTGCGCGACCTGGCAGACTTGCAGGATGAAGCGCTTGTCGTGGCGGTCAGCATACGCGCCGCCAAGGCGGAAGAGCAGGAGCATGACGAGGCCGCTTGCGAGGTGCGGCGCCGCCTGCAGGAGCCCTTCGTATTCCTTTAGTTTATCCTTAATGACGACTTCAGTCATCACCCAGCCGAGCGCCATGCCCTGCATCCAGGTGCCCGTCATCGAGATCCCTTCGCCGACCATGTAGCGCGTGAACGGCCCATTGGGGAAACGTTCAGCGGTGGGACTGGAGGAGGGGGAGGACATTGGTCGGGGCAAAGTTGGCGACAAAGCCTCAAAGTGCAAAGGGAATGGTGTTGGCCGTATCGTAGGTGGTAGCGGCTGGCGGTTAGCGGTTGGGTCCCGCAAAACGCCAAGCACTGCCTCGGAAAATTCAGGTGGCGGGTGGCAGTCTCGGGTGGTAGGCCTCTTCAATGCCTGATGCAGTTGCCTCAATGGGTGCTATGTCGTGACGCGGTCCCGACCCTACCCATCCAATGCAGGCTGATGGGCCAGGTTTCTTCCTAACCGCTAACCGCCAACCGCTAACCGCGATTATCTTTTAAAAGCGGCCGCGGTCGCCTGCCAGGCGGCGTCGACGGCGGGCTTTAGGACGGAGGCGATGGCCTTGTAGCCTTCGACGTCGGGATGCAGGTTGTCCTTGAGATAGCTGCCGGGCTTGCCTTCGCCGTTCGGCAGGTTGAGCGCGGGGTTGATGTCGACGTAGAAGAGATTCTTGCCGTCCTTGCAGAGCTGCGCGAGCTGGCGGTTATATTCGTCGAGCAGCTCCCACTTGGCCTTGCGGGAAGGGGCGCGGGTCGTGGCGATGAAGACGAAGGCGCAATCGGGATTCTCCTTGCGGACGCGGGCGATGTATTCGCGGATGCGGCCGATCGGGGCGGAGGGTTCGTCGCCGGCGTTCACGTCGTTGCCACCGCACTGGTAGGCGATCACACGCGGGTGATAGGGCAGGGTGATGCGGTCCATGTAGCCGAGGACTTCGGTGGTGTAGGAGCCGCCGAAGCCGCGGTTGATCACCGGGTAAGGCTTCATCTCTTCGGCGACGTTCTTCCACATGCGCAGCGTGCTGGCGCCGCTGAAGAGCAAGGCGTGCTGGGGCGGAGGGTTGGCCTTATCGGCGGCTTCGAACGCCGCGATGTCCTTGGCCATGCGCAACGGTTGCTGGGCTAGCGGTACATGGGGCTTGGTGACGTCGGCAGCGAAGGCGGAGACCGCGAGGAGGCAGGTGAGGAGGAGTTTCATATTAAAGGGGTAGGGGTTGGGTCGGGGTAGGGGTAGGCCGAAAGTTATTTGGCGAAGGCGGGGGCGGTGTCTTTCCAGGCTTGGTCGAGAGCGGGGCGAAGCAGTGCGATGATGCCTTCGTAGCCCTTTTCGTTTGGATGAAGATTGTCCGAGGCATAGACGCCAGGGCGGGGCTCGCCGTCGGGCAGGCTGAGCGCCGGGTTGATGTCGACGAAGGTGACGCCCTTCTCGGACTTCGCGATCTGCTGGAAGAGCGCGTCGGCTTTCTTCATCTCGTCCCAGACCTTGCGGCGCACCGGAGCGTGGCTGGTCGAGACGATGATGAGGGCGCAGTCAGGATTATCTTTGCGCAAGCGCGTGAGATATTCGTGGATGCGCCCGGCGACGGCCTCGGCGGTGTCGCCGGCGTTGAGGTCATTGCTGCCGCAGTGAAAGAGCACGACACGCGGGTGATACGGTAGCGTGATGCGGTCCATGTAGCCGACGACGTCGGTGGTCTTGGAACTGCCGAAGCCACGGTTGATCACCGCGTAGCCCTTGAAGGCCTCCGCATAATTATTCCAGCGACGGAAAGTGCTGGCGCCAGAGAGCAGCACCGCGTGCTGCGGGGGCGGGTTGGCCTTGTCGGCCGCTTCGAAGGCGACGATATCCTTATCGAACTTCTCGGTCGAATACGCCGCGGGCTTATCGGCGGCGAAGACCGTCAGGACGAGGAGAGGAAGCCAGGCGAGGAGGCGGAGCATGGGGGTGGGGCAGGGGTAGGGGCAGGGGTAGGGGTAGGAAAGGCAGGGAGGCGGAGGAGGGCAAGGTAATGGAGGATACGAGGACACGAGGGCTGGAGATTGAAGTGCAAAGGTGCAAATGCGGCGGTGCCGCGTGCAAAGGTGCAAAAGTGGATAACTAAGACCAAGATACGGGTGGCAGGTGGCGGCCCCGGGTGGCGGGTGGCGGGTGGCAGGGGTCTGGGGTTTTGTCTTTCCTCTGTCATCCGTCATCGGTCATCTTTCATCTATCTTAACACCTATGCCCCTCGTTCCTAGTCTCCTCAGTCCCTACGAAGCCGTCCGCGGTTTCGTGTACCTTCCGCGTCTGGTCTCGAAGATCCGCCTGCATGCCGCCGGTCAGCTGCACGCCGACTTCGTGAACAACCTCGGCAAGGCCTTCGACGACCGCTGCTGCCAGTATCTCGGCATCAAGTACGACGAACTCCGCGTCTGGGTGCTGCAGAATCCCGCCGCGACGCAGGACGAGGTCCTCGCGTGGGCCGAAGCCAAGGGTCGTAAACTCTCCACGAACGACATCGAGATCTGGAACGGCTTCATGACCAAGCGCGGATGGCGCGACGAAGCCAACGAAGTGCTTGTCCGTCGCCTCAAGGAGAACGGCCTGACCGCCGACGCCGGCGTGGATACGATGTTCGACTACATCGAGGTGGACGAAGGTCGTCCGGCCAGAAAAGCGGCGCTTTAAGGCAGGTTTGTCAGAATAACCTTATAATTAGGGGTTGAGAGAGGGGACGGCCGGCCCAAGGCTGAACCTCCCCATTTTACGAACCGTATCCTTGCGGATACTTCTTCGCCTTGCGTCGCCTTCTCACATCAGCCCCCCGTCACTCGGGGAACGGTCTCCGGACCAGGGAGGGACGCGCATGACCTTGGCGATCATCCTGGCGGAGGCCGCCGAACAGGCTCCGGTGGTGGCGAAGGTATCAGCCGCCGTCGTGAACAATTTCCAGATGGCCGTCATGGCCTTCAAGTCGGGCGGCTGGATCGTCTCGCTCATCGGTGCCGCCGCGATGGTCGGCCGCCTCTTGGTCGACGAAGCCGCGGACGCCAGCTGGCAACGTTCGCTCCGTCACGTCATCGCCGCCGCGATCTTCGCGGTCATCGCCTACTTCGTCACCTTCCAGTGGGAACTCTCCGCCTTGAACAAGGCCATCGTGCAGGGCCTCTGCGGCGCGGTCGCGCCTGAGTTGGTCGACTGGCTGTCGACGACCATCCGCAAGAAGCTTGGCTTCAAGGACAAGAAGCGTACGCCGGCCTGGCAGAACCTTTTCTCCCGCAAGAAGAAGCCTAAGCGCCGTCGCCGGACGACCGCCAAGAAAGCCGCGTCGACCAAGGCGCCGACGAAGAAAGCCGCCCTGGCCAAGGCCGCGCCTAAGAAGAGCGCCAAGAAGCCCGCTGCCAAGAAGACACCAGAAAAGAAGCCTCGTGCCAAGAAGCCCGACGACGGCCAGTCCACCCTCAACCTTTAAACAAAAACCACCATGTGTGCCCAGCGTAGCCGCGGTCGATCCGCCAAGAACAACCTCATCCAAGCCGAGATCGGGATCGTCGGCATGGCCGTCGTGACGTTGCTCGTCTCCCTTGCCGGCCTCTGGTTCAGCCACGAGCTGCGCGACACCACCAAGCGCGTGAAGGATACGACCATCAGTATCCAGTCCTCCTTCGAAGCCTATAAGACCGCGATGAAGTCGGCTGATACGGGCGTCGTGCTGTTCACTGATCAGGGTACGAAGTCTGATAATAAGAACGTCGAAGTGACCGCGACCGCCGCGACCAGCGCCCTGGAGGTCGCCGAGCGCGACACGAAGCAATCCATCAAGCTACTCGACCAGGTGATTGAGCTGCTGGCCACCTATGAGACTGTCACGGTGACCTTTGGTGCCTCGGCGCTGATCTTCGCGCTGTTCGTGGCAATCCGTCGGTTCCGCATGTAAGCGGAGCGTGGCTTAGGCGAAGTGGCCGAAGCCGCGGACCTTGATCGGCTCGCCGTCGGCGACATCGCGGGCGAGGCCCGTGCCGGCTTCGACCTTGCCCAGGCGGGTCAGCGGCGTGAGCGGGAAGGCCTTCCGGAAGGAGGACTCTAGCAGATCGGAGCGGTCGTCGCTGACCGCGAAGAGCAACTCATAGTCTTCGCCGTCTTGCAGGGCGTGTTCGAGGACCGGTTTGCCGTCGGACTTCGCAAGGGACTTCGCGGCGTCCGAGACCGGCAAGGCTGCCACGGCGATGCGGGCGTCGAGTTTGGGGCCGAGCAGGCCTGGGAGGTCCTTGGCGAGGCCGTCGGAGAGGTCGGTGCAGGCCGTCACTTCGCCGTGGCTACAGAGCCATTCGCCTTCGGCGAGGCGCGGGGAGAAGTCGAGGTGCTTGCCGTAGAGCGAGCCGCCGAG
>JAPLTV010000010.1 GCA_026397955.1 Verrucomicrobiota bacterium
GTGTTCCGGTTGTCACGTCCGTGGCACCGCCGGGTAGCTAAGCATGGAACGGATAAGCGCTGAAAGCATCTAAGCGCCAAGCCTTTCCCAAGATAAGATCTCCCTATAGAACCCAGGTAGACCACCTGGTTGATAGGTCGCCGGTGTAAGCGTAGCGATACGTTGAGCCTAGCGATACTAATGTTCGATTGATCTGCAATTGGCTTCTTAGCCGTATCAAGTACGTCTAGGCCGATAGCATTACGGAATAGTAATTTTAATATGCGCAAACTGTTTATCTTTCCCTATGACGGCAGCTCGCCACCTGGCGAAAACCATCTCATGATCACCCATCAGAGAGCTGCCCGAGGATACATTCTGGTGATCATGGGCGCATGGAAACACTCGTTCCCTTCCCGAACACGATAGTTAAGCATGCAGCCGCCGATGGTAGTGCACCCCCGCTGGTGTGCGAGAGTAGGTCATCGCCAGGTTTACGGACCCCGGTCTCCGCAAGGAGATCGGGGTCCCCTCATTTACGCGGTTCGCCAGCCGGCCGGAGCATCCCTCCCGTCGGCTGGTCCGCCATGTCCAGCCGGGATACGACCAGCGGGCGGCTTGGCTGGGCGTCTGGCCACACCCTAGGCATATGCATGGGGTGCCCCTCCGCCTTCATCCCGACCAAGGCGAGTGCATGCCTGCCGACCGCCCTCAGCTGCGCCCAGCCAAGTCGCCTAAGGTCTGCTTGGAGGCTGGAGTGGCCATGAGGCTGGCCTCGATGACGCTGAGCTCCTTGGCGGCGGGATCCGAAGTGAGGTCTGGCTCGCCGGCCGTTCCGGCCGAATGGGTGTCTACGACGGCCCAAAGTTCTCCCACGGTCATGGGCTCCAGCGGGCGTGCTGGCTTATGGCCGCCAGTCCGTGATTCGGCCGCGAGGAGATTGGCGTCCCTTAACATCTGGAGGCAGCCTTCCGCCACGGTCGCTGGCACGCGTGCAGCCAGGGCGATGTCATCCGCGGTGGGCCCGTCCTTACCAGCTCGGTAACGGCGTAAGGTCTCGGAGACGCAGACGAAGGCCAGCGTCCGGCGGGCACGATGGCTGAGTCCCTCCCATGCCTTGTGGCGGGCGAGCGCGCGACGGTTCTGGTAGGCATAGGCCACCTGGCCGCCGATCAGGACGAAGAGCCAGGTGAGGTAGGAGCCGAACATCAGCACGAGCACGATACTCAGCTCTCCGTAGAGGCTCTGGAACTGGGTGACCTTGCCGACGTACAGCGCCGCGAGGTGATGGTTCAGGGTGACGAGCAGCGCGATTGCGAGTCCGCCGACGAAGGCGGCGCTCCAGCGCACGCGCACGTTCGGCATCATGCGGTTGAAGGCGGCGAAGGCGAGCGTGAGCAGCGCGATCGAGACGATGATCGGCCCGCTGCCGCTGATGAAATCCAGCGTGGCGCCGCCGCCCGGCACGCGTTGCAGGGAAGTGGTCAGCCAGGTCGTGCCTTGGCCGATTGAAGCCGCGATGGACGCGGCCGAAAGCATCGTTAGCGTTGATGCACCGACGAGGAAGAAGAGTACGAGGAAGAGTAGGTAGTTCGCGAAACGATCACGCCAGCTGCGTCCGAAACGCACGCCCCAGATACCGTTGAGCGCGTCTTCGACGCGGCTCAGCATGAGCACGGCGAAGCCGAGGATGAGCACCAATCCGATCACGCCGGCTTCACCGCTCGCGGCGTTCTTCAGCATCCCGTCCACCAATCCGTCGAGGTCCTTGTTGATCTCGCGCAAGGTCACGACCTGGCCGGCCTTGCCGGCCTGCGCAACGACTTGCGGCGCGACGTATTCGACGGCGGCGACAATCGCCCGCTTCGCCGGATTGTCCGCCTGCGCACCGGCGCGTGAGAGGATGAAGCCGGAGACGGTGAGCGCGAGCGCGAGCAGCGGGCCCAGCGACATCAGCGTGTAATAGGTGAGCGCGGCGGACTGCTGCGGTAGGCGATTGTCGAAGACGCCGTACCAGGTCGTGGCGATCACGCGCCAGCCGGCCTTGAGGCCGCCGCGCCATCCGCGCTGCGCGAGCGCCTCCGGCGTCCAGCTGGCGGCGAAGAAGCCTGGGCTGCGTTTGGCGGCCGGCGTATCGGCGGAAGGGCCCGTATTCATGCAAGGAAAGTGTGGCAGGGCAGGGACCTCCGCAATCTCCGCCCTCGGCCGGCCTAGTGAATACCGTGAGCAACACCAACAAGTGACGTTTGCCGACCCGTCCCGACCTTGATTTTGTTGGGGGATTCACCCTAACCGTGCCGAATCATCAAATTTTCGTCAAAAACCCCAATTGTGAATAAAGTTTTTTACCTAAGTGACGAAATGTCAGTGTCTTGCGTAAAAACCCTACATCTAGTGGTGAAATAAATTTGCAGCCACTACATCTAGTAATTTACTCCCGAACATACCAATCACCTAGCGGCCCTTCCCGGCCTCTAACTAGGGCCTTTTCCCCACTCTCCATCCATGGAAACCATCACCATCAAAGTAGGTCAGAAAACCTTCATCCTCGATAAGACCAAAGCCGAGGAAGCGTTCGCCAACAAGCGCGTTATCAACGGTCGCGAGACCATGTTCTTCAACATCCTGCCGCTGAAGTACCAGTGGGCGTACGATCTCTACAAGACGATGAAGAACAACCATTGGGAGCCCGAGGATATCCCGATGCAGAAGGACTGCGAACAGTGGCGCGACCAGACCGGCCAGATCAGCGAGATCGATCGCTGGATCGTCAAGATGGCCATCGGCTATTTCTCGGCCGCCGAAGGCATCGTCGGCGATAACATCATCCACGTCGTCCGCGAGGTCGTCACCGCGCCGGAGCTCAAGCTCGTCCTGGGCCGCCACGCGCACGAAGAGAACATCCACGCCGACTCGCTCGTCTACATGATCTCCTCGCTCGGCATCAACCCGCACGAGTGCGAGGCGATGTTCGAAGACATCCCGACGATCGCCAACAAGGCCGCCTTCGTCGTCAACAATTCCCGCGCGCTGCGCCGCAAGCTCGACCTCACCAAGCTCGAAGACAAGCAGGCCCTCGCCCATAACATCTTCCTCTTCGGACAGTGCATGGAAGGCACCCAGTTCTACGGTCTCTTCGGCATGGTGCTCTCGCTTGCCCGCCAGAACAAGTTCCCCGGCATCGGTCAGATGTTCCGCTACACGCTGCGCGACGAATCCAACCACATCGACCTCTTCCGTAACCTGCTCGCCGAGCTGGTGAAGGAGAACCCCGATGTCTGGACGCCCGCCTTCAAGGAAGAACTCCGCCAGCTCATGGCCACTGCCGTGACGCTCGAGAAGGAATTCATCCGCGACTGCCTGCCGGTCAACGGCCTCGGCCTCTCCTCCAAGGAGTTCGAGCAGTACATCGACTTCATCGCCGACCGTCGCCTGCGCAACTGCGGCCTCGATCCGCTCGTCGCCGAGACGACCAACCCTTTCCCTTGGCTTTCCGAGATGATGGACCTCAAGAAGGAGCAGAACTTCTTCGAAGGTCGCGTCACCGAATACCAGAAGCAGGGCGCTCTCGGTACCGTCAACGACGACGAACTTTGATCGCCCTCTGAACAAATTGAGGCGTTACCCCCTCGGCGCCTGATTTGGCACGTTTCCTGTTCTTACTTAACCGAATTTCCTCTCACCAAAAACCTGCGCCGGCCACCGCCGACGCATCTCCCTCTCCGTCTCTTCCTTTCCGTCTCCCTCCCTTTTCTCTCCCACTCTCTTCAATATGAAATCCGAACTCCCTTTCTTCCGCGAAGATATCGCCCTCAAAAACGCCGTCCGTTCTCCGTCCGGCGCCAAGCCCCGCTTTAACTGGCGTGAGTCGCTGCCCGCCGTCACCGGTGGCGCTGCCGCCGGCCTCGACGCCGCGCAGATCGCCGACATCGTCGGCGCCGCGCTTACCGACCTCCTCGTCTCCCGCCAAGATCAGGACATCTTCACCGAGTCCAATCGCCAGTTCGTCGCCGCTGTCGCCAGCGACGTCGTCCGCGTGCTCTCCCAGTCCGGCGTCCAGGTCGGCGAAGGCCTGATCTTGCAGGCCATCGAAGACGCCCTCGTGCGCTATAACCGCCACGACGTCGCCAAGAGCCTCCTCTTCTCTCGCGGCGGCATTGAGTCCACCCCGGTCGAGACCCT
>JAPLTV010000099.1 GCA_026397955.1 Verrucomicrobiota bacterium
CGCTATGAAGCTGAAGGCCGCACTGCGAAGTGCGGCCTTCTTCGTTTGGTAGATTTGCGAAGCGGCAGGTCGTCTTTATCAAAGAAAATCTGCTTCCTTATCCATCCGCTTTTCCGCTTCATACCTCTACCCCATGAGCACTCCGAAGATTCGCATCGCGCTGGCCGGCCTCGGCTTCGGCGCGGAGTTCATCCCGATTTACCTCGCCCACCCGAACGCGGAGATCGCCGCCATCTGCCAGCGCAACCCCGCCAAGTTGAAGGAGATCGGCGATCGCTACGGCATCGCCAAGCGCTACACGTCCTACGAGGAAATGCTCGCAGACCCGGAAATCGACGCGGTCCACATCAACACGCCGATTCCCGACCACGGTCGCCAGTCCATCGCCGCCCTCAAGGCCGGTAAGCACGTGGCCTGCACCGTCCCGATGGCCACGTCCATCGCCGAGTGCGAAGAGATCGTGAAGTTGGTCAAGGCCACGGGCCTGCGCTACATGATGATGGAGACGGTCGTCTACGCGCGCGAATTCCTCTTCGTGAAGGAGATGTACGACAACGGTGAACTCGGTCGTCTGCAGTTCCTCCAAGCCTCCCACCAACAGGATATGGAAGGCTGGCCTGGCTACTGGCCTGGCCTCCCACCCATGTACTACGCCACGCACTGCGTCGGGCCCATGCTCGCCCTGACCCAAGCTGACGCCGAGTATGTCTCGTGCTTCGGTTCCGGCCGTATCGCCGAGGACATGATCCCCATCTACAACTCGCCCTTCGCGGTCGAGACGGCTCATATCAAATTCCACAAGTCCGACGTCTCCGCGCGCATCATCCGCTCGCTCTTCGACACGGCCCGCCAATACCGCGAGTCGATTGACGTGTACGGTTCCAAGAAGTCCTTCGAGTGGCCGCTCGTTGAAGGCGAAGAGCCCGTCATCCACACGGCGAAGAAGGCCGAGCCAGAAATCCCGCAGAAGGTGAAGGTACCTGACTACGCGCACCGTCTGCCGAAGGAAATCCAGCGTTTCACGACCAAGGGCGTCTACGGCGAAGGCGAAGACCACTTATCCTTCACGCAGGGCGGCGGCCACGGTGGCTCTCACCCGCACTTGGCGAACGAGTTCATTCAAGCGCTCCTCACCGGACGCGAACCGTTCCCGAACGCGCGCCAATCCGCTAACTGGACCTGCACGGGCATCCTCGCCCACGAGTCCGCGCTGGCCGGCGGCGAAATCCGCAAGCTCCCCGCCTTTACGTTGCCGGGCTAAGTCGTGATCAGTTGAAACGACGTAAAAAAGGCGGCCACCCGGCCGTCTTTTTTATTGGGCAGGGACAGCACCACGTGCTGTCCTCATTGCCTTAAGGTAGGGTTGGCACTGCGTGCCAACCTAGTTGCCTCCCTAGGTCGGTACGCAGTCCCGACCCTACCCGATACAACCGCAGCACTCTGTACCTCACCTTTGCACAGGCCTTAGGCCGATTGGCACATTTGCACATTTCTTCCTCACCGCTTCGCCTAAGGCCTCTTCCCTCTTGTCACCGCATTACGGTAATGCAGTATTACGGCATGACCTACACTTTACCTGTCAGCAAGCGCGGCACACTCACGCTCCCGCCCGAACTACGCCGGCGCCTCAAGCTCGACCAGGTAGCCTCGCCTCTGGTCATCGTCGAAGAACGCGACGGCGGGCTCTTTCTTCAGTCTGCCGTGGCCATGCCTATTCGCGATATCCCCAAGGCGACCATCCGCCAGTGGGTACTCAACGATGAAGCCGACGCTAAAGCCCTCAAAGCCTTCCGCCGTAAGAAGTGAGGCTATTCATGGACTCGAGCGTGCTGCTGGCGGCGGCGGGCTCGGCGACAGGGGCTTCACGTCTTCTTATCACCTCCGCTAAAGCGGAAGGCTGGGACTTGGTGACGTCTGACTACTGCCTCCGCGAAACAGGACATAACCTACCTAAACTTGGCGGCTCCGGGCTACGCGCGTGGAGTACCATCATTCGTCCTGCCCTCACCATTCATGGCACCCACTTCGTTCTAGATCGCCCCTTGGCCTACCGTGCCGTCAAAGACCGCCCAGTGGTCATCTCGGCCTTAACACTGCACGCGGATTTCCTCCTCATCCTCGACCGCGACGACTTTCACGACCTACTTGGAGACTCCGTCTACGGCCTCCCCATCCGCACTCCGGGTGAGTTCTTGCGCACAAGGTAGGGACAGCACCACGTGCGGTCCTAATTGCCTCCCTAGGTCGGTACGCAGTCCCGACCCTACCTGATACAACCGCAGCACTCTGTACCTCACCTTTGCACTTTTGCACAGGCCGTAGGCCGATTTGCACCTTTGCACCTTTCTTCCCCTCACTCTGTACTCCGTAATCAGCACTACGGCAGCACGTGGTGCGGACCTAGTGCTGATTCATCGAAGAGAAGTCTGCGACCCAGAGCACATAAGCGAGGAAGGCGACCCACAGGAAGGTAGTAACGAATACGACCCACGCCCACGCGCGTAGGCCGCGCGAACCAGCCTCACCACGACTCGCCCAAAGAAACAAGGCGCTCGCCACACCGGCGATCGGCACGGCGAGAAAGGTCTGCACCAGATGAATTGGGCGCTGACTCCAGCCAAAGCGCTCGGCCAACCAGAGCCACGGCATACAGGCCAAGCTCAGGCCCGCCGCAACTAGGAAGACCCAGCGGTAATAATCTACAGCACGGCGCATCATCGCACGAACCTAGCCCAAAGCAGCACTCCCGCAATCTCCGAGGCAGCCTAACTATCTCTCGCGAGCTACGCTCGCGGGTAGGGACACGCACTCCGCTTATGAAGGTAGGGTTGGCACTGCGTGCCAACCTAGTTGCCTGCCAGGTCGGGACACAGTCCCGACCCTACCCAACGCAGGCACGGCGAAGCCCGCGCTCCATAACCTTTCATTAATAATAATATCGAATCGGCTCAGAATCCGACTGAAACTTTCCCTGCCCCGCCCTGTCTCCCCAACAAGGATACCCCCTGTCCTCGACCCTGCCTCCCTTCCGTTCCCCGGCCCCCCTTCTTAAACTCCCTTTGCTCTCTTAAATTTACCTCCTTTTTGCACAGGCCACCGGCCGATTTGCACTTTTGCACTGCTGCTAACTTCTTCCCCTATCCCCCATCCCCTACCCCCTTCAAACACCCATGCCCCGCTTACCCCTCCTCGCCGCCGCCTGCCTGGCCGTACTCTCCTCACCCGTCTCCACGTTCGCTGAAGCCCAGTGGATCTGGACCGCTAAGAATAACGTGACCAACCAGCAAACGTGGGCTCGCACGGTCATCGACCTCAAGGAGGTCCCCGCGAAGGCCACGTTGCTCGCCTCCGCCGACAACCACATCGAGGTGTGGGTCAATGGTCAGCCCGCCGGGAAATCCGATGAGTGGGCCGAAGCCGCCCAGACCGATGTCACCAAGTTCCTGAAGCCCGGCCGTAATACCATCTCCGTCCTCGCCCGTAATGATGGCGGGATCGCCGCCCTCGTGGTTCGCTTGGAGTCCGGCAAGGTCGTGCTCAGCGAATCCAACGCCGCTTGGCGCGTGACCAATGCAAAGCCCGACGCGAAATGGCAGACGGCGGAGTTCGACGATGCGAAGTGGGAAAAGGCCACTGTGGTGAAGCCGCTCGGCGAAGAGCCGTGGGGTAATGTCTTTGGCGGCGCTGCTGGTAAAACGGCCGGCGCTGGTAAGCGCGGTTCCGCTGGCTCCGTCGCCGCCGCTGATTCGCTGATCCTCCAGCCGGGCTTCAAGGCCGAGCTGCTCTACACCGTCCCGAAGTCCGAACAGGGTTCCTGGGTTTCACTCGCAGTCACGCCCACCGGCGATCTGGTCGCCGGCGACCAAGGGGGCGTGCTTTGGCACGTGTCCCTCAAGGACCCCGCCAAACTGACCATCACCAAAATTGATACGAAGGCCATCGGTTGCCACGGGCTGCTCTTCGCCCACGGCGCGCTCTACGCGTGCACGAGCGAAAAGGGCAAGGGTGACATCTGGCGCCTCCGCGACGTCAAGGGCGACGGCACTTACGCTGAGCAGACTTTGATTCGGTCGCTCAAGGGCTCTGGCGAACACGGCCCCCACCAACTGGTCCTCGACCGCGATGGCTCGATCCTCGTGGTCGGCGGTAACCATACTAAGTTGCCCGATGATGAAAAGCCCGGCGCACCCGTTAAGCGTTACGACGAAGATGACTTGCTGAAGAAGTTCGAAGACGCCAACGGCCACGCATCCGGCATTAAGGCTGTCGGCGGCTGGATCGCCCGCATGGACAAGGACGGCAAGGACTGGGTCCGCGTGACGGCGTCCTTCCGTAATCCCTACGATTGTTCCATCGCGCCAGACGGCGATATCTTCACCTACGATTCCGACATGGAATGGGACATGGGCGCTCCATGGTACCGCCCAACGCGTATCTACCTCTGCACGCCCGGTGGCGAGCTGGGTTGGCGCTCCGGCGCCAGCAATAATACGCTCGCGACGCTCGACATGCAGCCTGCGCTGGTCGATGTGGGCCCTGGTTCCCCCACCGGAACGGCCATGGGCACGGGTGCTAAATTCCCCGCCGCTTACCAACGCACGTTCTACGCCTGCGATTGGACTTTCGCCACGCTCTACGCGATTCACCTAACGCCGGAAGGCGGCGGCTGGAAGGCCCGCAAGGAGGTCTTTGCGGCCGGTCGTCCGTTCTCCGTGACCGATGTCGTCATCCGCCCGCAGGACGGCCACATGTACGTGACTATCGGTGGCCGCGGTGGCCAGTCCGCCCTCTACCGCATCACCTACCAAGGCACGGAATCCACAGCGCCCGCCGCTTGGTTCCCAGCGACACCGGAACAGAAGTTGCGTCGTGAACTCGAAGCCCTCCGCGATGTCGCGCCTTCCTCCGCCGCCCTCGCCAAAGCTTGGCCACTCATGGGTCACCCTGACCTGTGGGTCCGCTTCGCCGCCCGCATCGCGGTCGAACACCAACCCGTCGCCGCTTGGCGCGCCCAAGTGAAGCCCGACGCCAACATCGACCTCGCACTCAATGCCGCCGTAGCCCTCGCCCGTTGCGGCACCAAGGATGACCTCGCCGCCATCGTTGCCGCCGCCGAAGCTGCCGCCAAGTCTAAGGACCTGCGTCAGCAGCAGGATCGTCAGCGTATCTTCCAAGTGGCGTTCTCGCGTCATGGACGCCCTGACGACGCCACCGCAGGCCGCCTCGGCAAGGACGCCGCCATCCGCCTGCCATCAGGTAACGATGCCTACGATCGACAGCTTGCCCAGCTCGCCATCTTCCTCGGTGAACCATCGGCCCCCGCCCGCGTGCTCCAGGCCATGAAGGTCGCCCAAGCAGGCCCAGCCGTTATCGCCGACCCCGAGATTCTTGCCCGCCACCCAGGCTACGCCAGGGACGCTACCGCCGCCATGGCCGTGACGCCATCATCGACGCGTATCGGACTCGCCGTCTACTTGTGCCGCGCAACCGTCGGTTGGACGCCTAACCTCCGTAAAGAGTTCTTCGGCTTCCTCGACGAGCTGAGCCTCGCCCAAGGCGGCAATTCGCTCAAGGGGTTCGTTCGCAATATCCGTAAGGAGGCCGTGGCGATGGTACCCGCAGCGGAACGCGCCGCCTTTGAAGCCAGCACGCCTGTGGTCAAAGCCACGCCGATTCCCGCCGCCCAAGGCCCGGGCCGCCTGTGGACTCACGCCGAGGCCGTGAAGGCCTGGGAAAACGGGAAGGCCACGGGTACCCCGGATTTCGCCAATGGTCAGAAGATGTTCGCCGCGGCGCTCTGCTCGCAGTGTCACCGCATGGGTGGGGCTGGCGGCGCGCAAGGCCCCGACCTCACGGGCCTCGGCGTCCGCACCGCCGCCGCCGACATGCTGACGAGTATCATTCAGCCTAGCGCGGTGGTGTCCGACCAATACGCCAATTCCGAAATCTCCCGCGTCGATGGTGGTAAGACGATTGGCCGTATCCTCAACGAGGAAGGCGATAAGCTGCAGCTCGCTGTCAGCGCTTTCGACCCCTCCATCCAAATCAGCGTCAACCGCTCCGACATCCTGGCCATCGACCGCTCCACGGTCAGCCCGATGCCCGCCGGCTTGCTCAACTCGCTCAACGAACAGGAAGTGGTCAACCTCATGGCCTACCTCCTCTCCGGCGGTAACGCACAGGATAAGGTTTATAAGAAGTAAGGTCGGGATTCCAGGGCAGCGGTCACTCCACCCAGTCGAGCCTCACCAGAGGACCGGCTGGGTGACGCCGATGTTGCGCTGTACTTCGGGGTCGGTCGGGTCAGCGGGTAACTTCTTCCATAACTCCAGATAGGTCGCCTCGCCAAACTGGCGACCCGCGAAGAGAAGGCTGGGCTGACGTGCCGGCCAACCTTCCCACGCCTGGACGTCGGGCTTAAGGGTCCACTTAGATTTATCGGCTAAGAAGGGATAGAGGAAGGCAACGGCCTTCCGAATGCCCCGGCCATCGGGCAAGGTATAGAGCCAGAGGTTATCCTCCTTGGTCGAGAGGACCTGACAAAGAAGAACCATGTTATCCAACTGGAAGATCGAGTAGCCATAGGGTTTAGTGCGCGCGAGCTCGAGCGGGAAGCCGCCGTCCAGCCCCATCTGCTTGGCCACAAAGACTTCTTTATACTGCTTACGACAAGCCGCGAGCTTCGCTTGGTCGCCAATGAAATCCGCGTATACGGCTAGCTGGAGATAGAAGGCGACGGCGTGGTTATTCTTGGCCGCGGCCTCTTCCTTGCCGTTCTTGCTGGTGACCATCCACTCCGCCAGTTCGCGGAACCAACCGCGCAAGTCTTGGGCGAGACCGGCTGAAAAGGCCGGCGAACGTTCCAGCGCCTTCACCGCGGCGGGGATTTCGATCAGGTGGAGGGCGTCGATGATGCCAATGCCACGACCCGGGGAGACGCCCGGAACCGCCTGCGCAAAGTTAAGGTGCGGGCTCATACGCAGCTTCGCATCCAAGAAGAAAACGCGGAGGAGCTCGGCGGCTTTATTCGCGTATTTCTCGTCCCCAGTAATCTTATAGGCGGCGGCCAAGGCCGCGACCGAGTCACGCAAGGTCTTCACGGCGAGCCGATGCTGACTGAAGTTCTCGGGGTTGGTCTCCCCGTCGCGGCGGATATACGGTAAGCCGTTCGGCTTACTGGAATCGGGCCACCAATAGTCACCGTTGGAATAAAAGTCGTTCACGCCACCCTCACTCAGTTTCGCCGGGAAGGCGGTGATGCTCAGGGGCGCTTGCGCCAACGCCTTCGCGGCAGCCTTTAGGATGCGTTCGCGATCAATCGTCGCGACGTCCACGACGACCGGTGGCGCGACCACCGGACCGGTCTCCGCGGCGGTGGCCGTGACGGCGAGTAGAACGAAAAGGGCGAGACGTGCGGACAGGCTCATAGGGTTAGCCCATTAGCCTGTATCCGCCTTTGGCTTTCAACCCCAGACCCCTTAATCTACCTTAAGAACAGCCCGTCGATACTCACTTTTCTTCCCTACCTAGGGGCGTCACTTACCGCGTCCGGTCATTTGCGCGGCGGCCTTCCCGAGGGCGTCGCCCACGAGGAAATAGGTCTCGGCGTTGCCGAACTCATGGTGACCATGGCTCGGGTTCGGGGAGTCTGCGGGCTTCCGCACAAACTCCCGCGTCGGTACGAACACGACGGTGTCCTTGAACTCCGGCATCCGTGCGACATTCGCCTGCGCCTGACGCAGCGCAGTCCATTCCTTCGGGGCATCGACCCACGGGCCGGTGAGTTCGCCAATGACGACCGGTAATTTCGGGGCGTTTAACTCTTTCCGGACATCGCGGATTAAGTGCGCGAGGTTCTGCTCATACTCCGGCACCGCTGTCTTCGGGTTCACACCGTCGTTCCAGCCTTGATACCAGACGAACCCTGCGAGCTCGACCGGCGAGCCATCGTAGGACGGGAAATCTTTCTTCAGGTCGGCCAAGGCAGTGCGCACCTCGGCAAGCATCTTAACGTAATACGGCCCGACGACTCCGCCGGCACTCGGCGGACGGAAATCACGGAAGAGGCTCTTGCCACCCCACGCCGTCTTGATGAGCAAGACCTGATCGCGCGAGGCTTCCCCGACGACATGGCCAAACTGGAGCTCGGGCCCGAAGTGATGCTTGTCGCCATAGACCGCATAGCCCACGGAAAGTTCACCGACTAAGAGCGGCTGCTTCTCGCGCTGATAGCGGATCCACACATCTTTGCGAACGACCCAGCTGCCATCCTTTGCGCGGAGATGTGCGTAACGTTCGGTGTTCGCCGGACGAGCCATCACCTCGACCAAGGTGCCGCGCCCTTCGTTGTAATTCTTACCGGTCAGGTCGACGACCGATTGCCCTTCCATATTGGACTGACCCGCCAAGATATAGACCTGCAGCGCTTTCGCCGAAGTGACCGAGGCAGCGAGTCCAATTAGCACGAGCAGGGGTAATCTCATCCCACTTTTTTAGCCCACCACGCTCAGCCTGCAATCCCATGCTCGCGGGCGGCCCACCGTCGGAAACGCCGCAAAAGCCTTGGTTTAAGACCACCAGGGTAGTTTCCGCTTGCCCGCCTCCGCCGTAATCGCTTCCTCAACAGTCCTGGTTAGGAGGGGTGGCAGAGTGGTCGATTGCGTCTGATTCGAAATCAGATGAACCGCAAGGTTCCGGGGGTTCGAATCCCTTCCCCTCCGCCAGGATTTTTAGAAGGGATGAGAACCCTTGGGTTCGGTTAGCCC
>JAPLTV010000072.1 GCA_026397955.1 Verrucomicrobiota bacterium
GGCGCTCGTGCCCAATGCCTTGCTCGGAGATCGCGCGATGCGCGAACGCTACCGGACGCAGTTCTTCGCCGTCTACGAGAAGAACTTCCAGTCGTACGACTGGCCGAAGCGGATTTTAGAACTGGCCGCCAACTCCAAGGCTAAGCTCACCCCGTTCGATGCCCAAGAGGCGAAGCGTTTCGATCAGCGAGGGAGGGACGCCTCCGAGCGCGTAAAAAACCGCCTTGCCGCCATCCGCATCCAACTCGAGGACTCGGCGCAGCTACGCTCTATCGGCGGTAAGGTTGCGCTCGGTAAATACGCTTGGGAGCGCAACGCCGACGAGAAGGAGGCGGACGAACGCGACTTCGATGGACGTAATTGCTTCCACGTTAAGGCCGGCCTGAAGAAAGGAGGCGACTTCCGCCTTCCCCTCGCGACCGGGCCCGGGCGCTATCGCCTGACCGGTATGGTCAAGACCTCCAGCATCACCGCGGGTAAAGATGAGTCGGATAAAGGCCTGCGCCTGCGCATCTCCGGCCTCAACGGCGTCCCTGCCCTCACGGGTACCAACAACTGGCGCACGATGTCGGTCGAGTTCTCGGTCGCCGAAGCCGATCCAGTGCTCGTACTCGAACTACGCGCCGCCGCCGGCCAGGCTTGGTTCGATCGCAATTCGCTGACCCTCACGCGCATCCCCTGACCATGGAGATCGCGGCACGATTCGAACTGAAATACCTCCTGACGCTCGCCGAGCGAGACGCCTTACTCGCCCGCTTCGCGGACCGGCTCCTGCCTGACACGCTCGGCGGACCGACCGGCCGCTATCCGGTGGTGAGCCTCTATTGCGACGCCGCCGACCGGAAGTGCTATTGGGATGCCTGGCGCGGCGTGCCCTCGCGCCGCAAACTACGACTGCGCCTCTACGGGACCAAGGATGGCTCACTGCCTGCGGTCACGTTCCTCGAGATCAAGCATCGCGACGGTAGTGAAGGTGCCAAACGACGCGTACTGCTACCGCTCGAGCAGGCGCTCGCGCTGATTAACGACGGCGAAGTCCCGGTGGCTCGACCAGCCGAGGCGCGCATCCTTGAGGAAGCCCGCCAGCTCGTTGTCGACGAAGCCTTCCGGCCGGCTTGCGTGATCCGCTACGACCGGCACGCCTATCGGTTTGTCGGCACGGACGGCGCCGAACAACTCCGCATCACCTTCGACCACAGCATCCGTAGCCGCTTCGATGGGCTCAAGCCACTGCCTGAAGACGACCGCTGTACCCTGCCTGTGCTCGCCGACGGCCAGTGCCTCATGGAAGTCAAAGGCGTGACCTCTGCTCCGTACGACTTCGCGGCCTACCTGTCGGGATGTGGAATCTTTCCTCGCTCCTTCAGTAAATATTCCGAGAGTGTCCGCCAATACGGCGCCACCCCCGCCCTTTCCGCCTAATGCACCTCCTGCCCTCCCTTCTCCTCGCCGCCGCCCCCGTCCCCGCCGACGCCGATGCGATGACCCGCCTCGTCGCCGACCACGCCGCCACGCCCGGCGTGAAGGAGATCCTTTTCGCGATCCTCTTCAGTTTCGCCCTTAACCTACTTGTTGCGTGGACCTATAAGCAAACCTACCGCGGAACACGCTACTCGCAGGACTACGTGCACACCTTGCTCATCCTGGGCACCGTCGTCACGCTCGTGATTCTCGTCGTCATGGGCAACATGGCCACAGCGTTCGGCATGTTCGCGGCGTTTTCGATCATCCGCTTCCGCCGCAACGTCGGCCAGTCGCGTGATATCGGTTTCATCTTCCTCGCCATGGGCACCGGCCTGGCCGTCGGCGCCCGCCAGTATCCCCTCGCCGCCATCACCGTGCCGCTCGTGTGCGCGATCATCTTTGCCCTCTCGCGGGCGAACCTCTTCTCCTCGTTCAAGGGTTCGCATATCCTGCGGATCCGCGTAGGCACCGACGTCGACTACGACCAGGCCTTCGCCGGACCTTTCGCGCAACACCTCGCGCAGCAGTCGCTCAAGTCGGTCGAGACCGTGCAGGCTGGCCTGATGACCGAACTACGCTACGAGGTTACCTTGAAGGACGGCGCCGTCATCGGCGAATTCGTGCGCACGCTCCAGGCCGCCAACGGCAACAACCGCGTCCTGCTCACCTGCGTCGGCGAACAGAGCGTCGTCGAGGCGGAGTAGCGACCTCGGGGATCTGCTGGCATGGGGGAACTGCTGCGAAGCAGAAGGTAGGGACGTGATTACCATCACGTCCGTTCGCTAGCGAACACAGGAATTGCCCGCATCTGGCTAAGACCGGACGACTCCACGTCGCCGGCTTCGAACGGCGGCGATGGCAATCGCCGCCCTACCCGATGCAGCCGTTCGCCGCAGGGCGAACCATGGTAGGGGCACGATTCATCGTGCACTCCCATGCGGAGGGCGCGGCGTAGCCACGCCCCTACCTTCGGCCGCCCTGCGGCGGCCTAAACAAAAAGGACGGCTCGGAGAGCCGTCCCTACCTGAATATGCTTCGCAGCCTGCCAGCATGCCAGCAGATCCCCGCGCGCCGCTGCGCGCCGCGCTCAGTCTCCGCCTTTGGAAGGCTTACCGGTGGAGGAGAAGAACTCCTTCACGCGGGCGCGCAGATAGTCGCGGTTGAGCTTGGCGATGACGTCGAGCGTGATGCTCTTCGGACAATGCGCCTGGCACTCGCCGTAGTTGCTGCAGTTGCCAAAACCGGCTTCGTCCATGGTCTTCACCATGGAGAGGGTGCGACGGTCGCGTTCGGCCTGACCCTGCGGCAGGATGTTGAGGTGGTTGATCTTGGCGCCGACGAAGAGCATCGCGGAGCCGTTCTTGCAGGAGGCGACGCAGGCGCCGCAGCCGATGCATTCCGCGGCGTCCATGGCCTCGTCGGCGACGGGCTTGGGCACCGGGATGTTGTTGGCCTCGGGGGCGGAGCCGGTGCGGACGGTGATGAAGCCGCCGGACTGGATGACCTTGTCGAAGCCGGAGCGGTCGACGGCGAGATCCTTCAGCACCGGGAAGGCGCGGGCGCGCCACGGCTCGACGGTGATCGTCTCGCCATCGCGGAAGTTGCGCATGTGCAGCTGGCAAGTCGTCACGCCCGGGATGGGGCCGTGGGGCATGCCGTTGATCGTCATCGAGCACATGCCGCAGATGCCTTCACGGCAGTCATGGTCGAAGGCGAAGGTATCCTTGCCCGCCTTGATGAGCTGCTCGTTGAGCATGTCCATCATCTCAAGGAAGGAGGCCGAGGTCGGCACGGCGGCGAGGGAGTGCTCCTCGAAGGCGCCGGGCTGGCCGCGGCGCTGACGCCAGACGCGCAGCTTAAGCGCGAGGGTTTGTTCTTTTCCGTTATCCTGGACCATGGTGATTACTTGTAAGAGCGGGTGGAGAGTTGGGTCTCCTCGTAGACGAGGGGCTCGACGTGACGTGCAGGCAGCTGGTTCTCGCCGGTCCATTGCCAGACCGCCGCGTGGGCGTACTGCGCGTCATCGCGCTTGGCTTCGCCGGCGTCTTGGAACTCCGTGCGGAAGTGGCCGCCGCAGGACTCTTCGCGGGTGAGCGCGTCGAGGCACATCATGATGCCGAAGTCGAGGAAGTCGGCCACACGGCCGGCGCGTTCGAGCTCGGGGGCGAGGGCGTCGCCGGAGCCAACGACTTTCACGTTCTCCCAGAAATCCTTGCGGAGCGCCTGGAGGTCGCGGATCGCGCCTTCGAGTCCGGCCTTATCGCGGGCCATGCCGCACTTTTCCCAGGTGATCTTGCCGAGGGCCTTGTGGTAATAGCGCGGGGACTTCGTGCCGTTGATCGAAAGAAGCTTCGCGACGCGGTCGTTGACATCCTTGACGACAGCCTTGAATTCCGGGGCGTCATTGGAAGGACGGCTACCAGACTTCTCGCCAGCGAGGTAATCGGTGACCGTGTAGGGCAGGACGAAATAACCATCGGCGAGGCCCTGCATGAGCGCGGAGGCTCCGAGTCGATTGGCGCCGTGGTCGGAGAAGTTGGCTTCGCCGCCGACGAACAGGCCGGGGATGTTGGACTGCAGGTTGTAGTCCACCCAGAGGCCGCCCATCGTGTAGTGCACGGCGGGGAAGATGCGCATCGGCTGCTTGTACGCATTCTCGCCGGTGATGTTCTCGTACATGTCGAACAGGTTGCCGTAGCGGGCGCGGACCTCGGCTTCGCCGAGACGCTTAATCGCGGCGGAGAAGTCGAGGTAGACGCCGAGACGCTTGCCATCGACCACCTGGCCGACGCCGCGACCTTCGTCGCAGACTTCCTTCGCGGCGCGGGAGGCGATGTCGCGCGGGGCGAGATTACCGTAGCTCGGGTACTTACGTTCGAGGAAATAATCGCGGGCCTCTTCGGGGACTTCGGAGGCGGGCTTGGCGCAGTCGGCCTTGTTCTTCGGGACCCAGACGCGTCCGTCGTTGCGGAGCGACTCGGACATCAGCGTGAGCTTGGACTGGTCTTCACCGTGCACGGGAATGCAGGTCGGGTGAATCTGCGTGTAGCAGGGATTCGCGAAGCCGGCGCCGCGGCGGTGGGCGCGGAACGTCGCGGTGACATTGCAACCCTGGGCGTTGGTCGAGAGATAGAACACGTTGCCGTAGCCGCCGGTGCAGACCACGACGACATCGGAGGACCAGGATTCAACGGCACCCGTGACGAGGTCGCGCGTGACGATGCCCTTGGCTTTGCCGTCGACGAGGACGAGGTCGAGCATCTCGTGGCGGGTGTACATCTTCACCGTGCCGAGGCCGATCTGACGGGAGAGCGCGGAGTAGGCGCCGATGAGCAGCTGCTGGCCAGTCTGGCCGCGGGCGTAGAAAGTGCGGGAAACCTGGGCGCCACCGAAGGAACGGTTGGCGAGGAGGCCTCCGTATTCACGGGCGAAAGGCACGCCCTGCGCGACGCACTGGTCGATGATGCTCGTCGAGACCTGGGCGAGACGGTAGACGTTAGCTTCGCGGGCGCGGTAGTCGCCGCCTTTGATCGTATCCTGGAAGAGGCGGCGGACGCTGTCGCCGTCGTTCTGGTAGTTCTTCGCGGCGTTGATGCCGCCCTGGGCGGCGATCGAGTGGGCGCGGCGCGGGCTGTCCTGGTAGCAGAAGCAGGAGACTTCGTAGCCCATCTCGGCGAACGAAGCGGCGGCGGCGGAGCCGGCGAGGCCGGAGCCGACCACGATGACGTGGTATTTGCGGCGGTTGGCTGGGTTCACCAGGCGGAGCTTCGCCTTATGGTTATTCCACTTGTCGGCCAGCGGGCCGGCGGGGATCTTCGAGTCGAGATTCATGGTCGTAGCAGGCGCTGGGGATTACTTCAGGCAGCCGGTGAGCACGGCGAGAGGGATGGAGATGAAGCCGAGGGCGATAATCCAGGCATAAGCCAGGGCCAGGCCGTCGAGGCGGGAGCGCCAGCGCTCATTGCGCAGGCCGAGGGTCTGGAAGACGCTGCTCACCCCGTGGCTGAGGTGCAGGCAGAGCAGCAGCATGCTGATGATGTAGAAATAGGCGACCGGCTTGCAGGAGAAGCCCGCGATCAGCATCTTATAGACGTCACCCTCGGCGAAGGTGGCACCTCCGAGGGCAATCGTACGGAAGGTGAAGTGAAGCAGATGGAAGATGGCGAAACCGAGGATGACCACGCCCGAGTAGGGCATCGTGCGGCTGGCGATCGTCGCGCGGCGCGTGGCGTCGTCAGCCGGGCCACCGTCGCGGGCGGCACGATTCTCGAGAGCCAGCTGGATACCCACCCAGATATGGGCGAAAGTGCTGAGAATCAGGACCGTCCGAGCGCCCCAAAGGAGGCCCTTATTGGCGTGCAGCCAGGCGGCGTAGGCGTTGATGGCCTCCGAGCTCTTAAACATCAGCAGGTTGCCCGTCATGTGGCCGAGCACGAAGCCGGCGAGGACGAGGCCGGTGAGGGCCATGACGACCTTCTTCCCGATGGAAGAGGGGCGACAGGAGGAACAACAGGAGCTGGCGGACATGGCGGAGCGGGGACGGGATGCAAAAGTCATCAAATAGGGACTCGCTCCCCTTCCCACCACGGAGGCGGGCCAAAGGGGAGGTATTAGCGGGAAAGCCCTGGGGTGTGAAAAACCCTCATAGGCCCCGGGGGCACCCCGACCCGCCCGGACGCCGGCTGGATCGGTCGGCATGGTCCGGCCCGAAAAACCGCTTGCCACAGTTTTTTTCGGCCATGCAATTCGAAAGTCCAGACCGGCTCTCCGTCACAGGACCTGCCGGTCTTATCTTTTTACCCGCCCCCAGCCCACCCGACCCATTTCCATGAAGTATATTTTCGTCACCGGCGGCGTCATCTCCTCCCTGGGCAAAGGCCTCACCGCCGCCGCCCTCGGCGCGCTCCTCGAATGCCGCGGCCTCAAGGTGCGCATCCAGAAATTCGATCCTTACCTTAACGTCGATCCAGGCACCATGAGCCCCTACCAGCACGGCGAAGTCTACGTGCTCAACGACGGCGCGGAGACCGACCTCGACCTCGGCCACTACGAACGTTTCACGTCGGGCGAACTCTCGCGCCTCAACAGCCTCAGCTCCGGCCAGGTCTATGAGACCGTCATCCAAAAGGAACGCCGCGGCGACTACCTCGGCAAGACCGTGCAGGTCATCCCGCACGTCACCAACGAGATCAAGGAACGCATCCTCAAGGGCGGCGAAGGCGTCGACGTGCTCATCACCGAGATCGGCGGCACCACCGGCGACATCGAAGGCCTGCCCTTCCTCGAGGCGCTCCGTCAGTTCCAACACGACGCCGGCCGCGAGAACGTGGCCTTCCTGCATTGCACGCTGGTGCCCTTTATTAAGGCCGCGGGCGAGCTCAAGACGAAGCCCTCGCAGCAGTCCGTCGCCAAGCTGCGCGAAATCGGCATCCAGCCTGACCTGCTTGTCTGCCGCACCGACCGCCCCATCGGCGAAGAGAACCGCCAGAAGCTCTCGCTCTATTGTAATGTCGGCCTCGACGCCGTGTTCGAATGCCGTGACGTCGAGCACTCCATCTACGAGCTCCCGATGCAGCTCGCCGAGCAACGCATGGACGAAGTCGTCGTCAAGCGTCTCGGCCTGCAGTGTCAGCCGATCGACATCACGCCGTGGCGCGAAATCGTCCGCCGCCTCCTCGAGCCGAAGCACCGCGTGCGCGTCGGCGTCGTTGGCAAATACATCGAACTGCAGGACGCTTACAAATCCGTCTACGAATCCATCACGCACGGCGGCATCGCCAACGAGACCGCCGTCGAGGTCGTGCGCATCGACGCCGAGGACCTTGAGACCAAGGGCACCGCGCAGCTCGAAGGCCTCGACGGCATCCTCGTCCCGGGCGGCTTCGGCAACCGCGGCATCGAAGGCAAGATCATCGCCGCCCAGTTCGCCCGCGAACGCAAGGTCCCCTACTACGGCCTCTGCCTCGGCATGCAGATCACCGTCATCGAATACGCCCGCCACGTCCTCGGCCTCAAGGACGCCCATTCGACCGAGTTCGCCCCCGAGACCAAGAACCCCGTCATCCATCTCATGGAATCGCAGAAGAGCTTGGTGACCAAGGGCGGCACGATGCGCCTGGGCTCCTATGACTGCGCCCTGACCCCCGGCAGCCGCGCCCGCGCCGCCTACGGCATGGACAATATCAAGGAACGCCACCGCCACCGCTTCGAATATAACGACGCCTACCGCGCCCAGCTCGAGGCTGCCGGCCTGATGGTCGGGGGTACCAACCCCCAGAGCGGGCTGGTCGAGATCGTCGAGGTCAAGGACCACCCCTGGATGGTCGGGGTCCAGTACCACCCGGAATTCAAGTCCCGCCCGGACCGCGCCCACCCCCTCTTCGCCGCTTTTGTGAAGGCTGCGGTTGAGAAGTCCCGGCTGTCCTGCTAATTCAGAGACGAAACCGGCTCTGCCGGACGCTGACAAGTGGGCGGAGATCCGCCGAACGCGCCACCCCGCGCGCCCCTTCCCCACCCCCATGTCCACCAACATCAACGCCGCCGGCACTTGGGTGCCGCGCCTTCGCGAACAGGTCGCCCGTGTCGTCGTCGGCCAGCAATACCTCGTCGACCGCCTGCTGATCGGCCTTCTCGCTAACGGGCACGTCCTCCTCGAGGGCGTCCCCGGTCTCGCGAAGACGCTCTCGGTGCGCACCCTCGCGCAGACCGTCCACGCCGACTTCTCGCGCATCCAGTTCACGCCTGACCTGCTGCCGGCCGACATCGTCGGCACGCTCATCTACGACCCGAAGACGGGCGAATATAACGCCAAGCGCGGGCCGATCTTCGCCAACTTCGTCCTCGCCGACGAAATCAACCGCGCGACGCCGAAGACGCAGTCGGCCCTCTTGGAAGTCATGGATCGCGCCCGCGTGACCGTGGACGGCGAGGCGCACGCCGTGGGCGCGCCGTTCATGGTTTTTGCCACTCAGAATCCCGTGGACTACGAGGGGACCTTTCCGCTGCCGGAAAGCCAGATGGACCGCTTCCTGATGCGCCTGCGCATGGGTTATCCGGAATCGGCCGACGAACTCGAAATCCTGCGGACGGCGCGGGGCGGCTACGATTCGATTGCGCTGAATCCAGTCGTGACGCGAAGCGAAGTCCTCGGTCTCCAGTCCCTCGCACACCATATC
>JAPLTV010000082.1 GCA_026397955.1 Verrucomicrobiota bacterium
AGCTTCGTGATGGACCGTGCCACCCGTGGCGCCAAAGGCCCGAACTGGCTCTTCTTCGGCGACCAGCGTAAAGATCATGACTTCCTCTACGCCGACGAGTGGGCGGACTACTTGAAGTCCGGCGCGCTCACGCGTCTCGACACCGCTTTCTCTCGCGACCAGGCCGCCAAGGTCTACGTGCAGGACCGCATGCGCGAGAACGCCGCCGAGCTCTGGAAGTGGATCCAGCAGGGCGCTTATTTCTACGTCTGTGGGGACGCCAAGCGCATGGCCAAGGACGTCGACGCGGCGCTGCATGCCATCGTGGCCGAGCAGGGTGGCATGACGCCTGAAGCCGCCGTGGACTGGGTGAAGCAGTTCAAGAAAGACGGCCGCTACCAGCGCGACGTCTACTGAGCGCGGGTGGCGGGGAAGGGCGCTTTCGGCGGGGCATTAGCCACTTGCCAGCAGCCCCGTTTCCTTGCACATAAACCTCCGATGCATCTCACGCACTCTCCTCGCGTCGCCCTCGTCACCGGAGCCGGTCGCGGCATCGGCAAGGCCATCGCGGAACGTCTCGCTTCCCACGGTCACACCGTGCTCTGCGTCTCGAAGTCTGACACTTGCGTGCAGGTCGCCAATGACATCGTCGCCAAGGGCCAGAAGGCCAAGGCCTTCCAGGTTGACGTCTCGGACGCCGCCGCCGTCGCCAAGGCCTGCGAGCAGATCAACGCTGAGTTCGGCGCCGTCGAGATCCTCGTGAATAACGCCGGCATCACCCGCGACAAACTCGTCATGGCTATGTCGGATCAAGACTGGAACGACGTCATCTCCACCAATCTTTCCTCCGCCTTCTATTGGACCAAGGGCCTCGTGCGCCCGATGACTAAGAAGCGCTGGGGTCGCATCATCAGCATCTCCTCCGTCACCGGTGTGCAGGGTAATGCCGGTCAGGCCAACTATGCCGCCGCCAAGGCTGGCCTCCACGGACTCACCATGACGCTCGCCCGTGAGCTCTCCGGTCGCTCCATCACCGCTAACGCCGTCGCCCCTGGCTTCATCACCACCGACATGACCGGCGAGCTTTCCGAAGAGGTGAAGCAGAAGATCCTCAGCGTCATCCCTCTGGGACGATTTGGCTCCGTCAACGACATCGCCGCCATGGTCGATTATCTGGCCTCCGAAGAGGGGGGATACATCACCGGTCAGGTCTTCTCGGTGGACGGCGGTATGGCGATCTGATGGCTTAGCCGGGTGGGCCGGGTTTGCTTCACGGCTGAGATGTCCGGATGCACCCCATCATTTTTATCGATGCACACTCTCTGGTGGTATCTGCTATCATGGGCCGTCGACACATGCCGTCTGATTGTCAGTCTAGCGGGTTTCCTTTGCCTCTTTGGGGCGGGGTTTTTGCGACTTTTCTAAACTTGACGATGCCCCCCCTATCTGACACCCAGATAACAACTTAAACACCCTTTTATTATGCCCGAAAACATCGAACAGCGCGTCAAGGACATCATCGTCAAGCAACTCTCCGTCACCCCCGACCAGCTGACCCCCACGGCCAGCTTCCAGGGCGACCTGAAGGCTGACTCCCTTGACCTCGTCGAGATCATCATGGCGTTCGAAGACGAATTCGGCCTCACGATCCCGGAAGATAAGGCTGCCAGTATCAAGACCCTTGGTGATGCCATCGAGCACATCAAGGCCCACGCCACCAAGTAAACAGACCGGGCTTTCCTCGTAGGCCCGCCCCCTTGAGCTCCGACCGCAAATCTCGCCGGGTAGTCGTCACGGGCATTGGCTCGCTGACGGCCCTCGGTCACGATAACGCGACCTTTTGGGACGCCCTGATCAAGGGTCGTTCCGGAATCTCGCGTGTCACGCGCTTCGACCCCACGGACTTTCCGTCCAAGGTCGGCGCTGAAGTCCGCGATTTCGATCCGGCCAAGTTCATGGACGCCAAGGAAGCCAAGCGTAACGATCGCTACACGCAGTACGCCGTCGCCGCTTCCCGTCTCGCCATCCAGGATGCCAACGTCGACGTCACGAAGATCGATTCCGAACGCTTCGGCGTGATCATCGGCTCCGGCATCGGCGGCATGGAGACCATCGAGAACCAAGCCCGCATCCTCATCGAGCGTGGCCCGTCCCGCGTCTCTCCCTTCACGATTCCTTCGCTCATCGCCAACATCGCCTCAGGCGTAGTGGCCATCGAGTTCCAAGCGAAGTCCGTTAACTTCGGCGTCGTCTCGGCCTGCGCCTCCGGCTCCCATGCCCTCGGCGAAGCCCTTCGCCACATCCGCGACGGCCACGCCGACATCATGCTTTCCGGTGGCTCCGAAGCCGCCATCACGCGCCTCGGCTACGCCGGCTTCTGTAACATGAAGGCGATGTCGACCGACTTCAACGACACGACGCCCACGGTACCTCGACCCCGATCAACGACCGCTGCGAGACCCTCGCCATCAAGCGTTGTTTCGGCGACCTCGCCCCCAAGATTTCGATTTCCTCGACCAAGTCCATGACCGGTCACCTTCTGGGTGCTGCCGGCGGTGTTGAGGCGGCCGCCTGCGTGATGGCCATCCACACGGGCATGATTCCGCCGACCATCAATTACGAGAATCCGGACCCTGACTGCGACCTCGACTACACGCCGAACGTCGCGAAGGCCCGCAAGGTGGACGTGGCGATCTCGAACAACCTCGGCTTTGGCGGACACAACGCCTCGCTGATCTTCAAGCGTCTCTGAGGTTTCGGCGGTCCGCAGTGCAACCTTTTGCCTCGCGATGGGGTATAAGGGAAATACAACTATGCCGTCCCCCATGGCTCCCCGTCATCTCCTGCTCGCCTTAGGCTCCTTCCTGGCCGTCTCCCTCGGCGCCCAGGGCCCCACGCCGGCCCCGCCCGCGCCTCCGCCCACGGTCCTCGTGCGCACCTCCGTCTCCCATCTCGACCCGAAGACCGGCAAGTCGGACATCCTGACGGCTCCCTCCGTCTCCGTGATCTCCGGCTCCGAAGCCCGCGTCTCCGTCGGCGGTCGTCCCGACCCCAAGGACCCGAAAGGCCAGCCGCAGGGCGGCGTGGAGCTGGTCATCGCTCCCACGGTCCAGCCGGATGGTACGGTGAGCATCTCCCTGCGCGTGGTAATCACCAATAAGCCCGAGCCAGTCGACCCGAAGCAGGCTGGTCGCGAGCGTAAGCGCGAGTCCAAGTCGCCTGACGGCACGCTCACTTTCTACTCGGTGCTCGCCCAGGAAGGCCTCTTTTCGATCCAGGACAGCAAGGGCGGGCGTCGCTGGTACAAGATCGGATCCACTGTCGACGGCTGGACCCTAGAGTCCTACGACAAGGAGAAGGAGATGCTGGTTGTCGGACAGGGCGCCACCCACCAGGAACTCCGTCTCTATAAATCCTCGATCGAGGCTTCCGCCAGCGAACTCAATACGGTCGTGACGGTGCGCCCGGGCGAGGTCGTCAAGGTCCCCGGCGTCGGCGGCCTCGAGGTCACGGTCAGCGCGTTGGTCTCCGCGACTCCGGTCGCCCGCTAATCGATGCTCCGCCTGTTGCCTCTCGTCCTGTTGGCTGCCACGGCCTTCGCGGCCGACGAGGCCGTGCCGACGCACCTGAAGCTCAAGGCCTCGTTTACCCGCCTCGATAAGGACGGTAAGCAGGAAGTGTATGCCGAGCCCACGGTCATCACCGTCGATGGCAAGCAGACGACCATCACCGTCGGTTCGGCCGAAGAAGGC
>JAPLTV010000121.1 GCA_026397955.1 Verrucomicrobiota bacterium
TTCATTTCATCTTTTAACATTGAACGCACAGTTTCATTCGCCGGCGAAACCGCTTTTTTATCCTGGATAAAATCTCCAAAATGCGTATCCCCTTCATCGCCGATCGGCATCTGTAATGATATGGGTTCCTGGGCAATCTTTAATATAGATTTAATCTTGCCCTGCGGAAAACGCATTTTAGCTGCAATCTCTTCCGGCGTCGGTTCCCGGCCGTTTTTCTGGACAAAAACCCTAGAAAAACGAATTATTTTGTTGATCGTTTCGGTCATATGTACGGGTATTCTAATCGTGCGGGCTTGATCCGCAATCGAACGGGTAATCGCCTGACGAATCCACCAGGTGGCGTAAGTGGAGAACTTGTAGCCGCGGCGGTATTCAAACTTCTCGACGGCCTTCACGAGGCCCATGTTGCCTTCCTGAATGAGGTCGGTGAAGAGCAGGCCGCGGTTCTGGTACTTCTTCGCGATCGAGATGACGAGGCGGAGGTTATGCTCAACCATCTCGGTCTTGGCGCGCTGCGCTTCGTCGAGGTGCTTGCGGACGTTGCGGGAGAGGTTGAGGAGTTCGGCTGGAGTGAGGCGCCAGCGGAGCTCGATTTCGCGAGTGCGGGTGGCGGAGATCTCCGGCTTGATGGCCTTCTTGGCGCGGACCGGGCCGCGGGCGACCATGGTCGGTTCGACCAGGTTACGGGAGTCCTCGATGTCGCCCTTGATGTCGGCGAGCTCGAGCCATTCTTCGAAGAGCTTCATCTTGAAGCAGAACTTGCGGAGGATGTCCTTGCAGCCTTCCTTGGGGGTCAGTCCGATCTTGAGGTACGCCTCGCGGGCCTTGGCCTTCTTGGGAGCGTCGGTTTCGTCGAGGTATTTCTGCCAGGCCTTGTCGAGCTTGGCCTTGAGCTTCGTGCACTCCTCCGTGGCCTTGGGGAGCATCTTGTAATAGGCGTCGCGGGACTCGACCTTCTTGTCGATGACGACCTTGTCGAAGCGTTCTTCCTTGCGGAGGACCTTGAGGGCGAGGTCAAGCTGGTAGGGAAGGGTGAGCCAGCAGGTGAAGAGGAAATCCTGGGCGCGGAGCTCGGCGTCCTCGATGCGCTTGGAGATCTCGACTTCCTGTTCGCGGGTGAGCAGCGGCTTGTGGCCCATCTGCTTCAGGTAGACGTTGAACGGGTCGTAAGGGGCGTCGGCCGGTACGGTGCGGGCGGCTTCTTCTTCGGAGTCCTCGACCTTCTTGCGGTAGGTTTCGACCTCGTCCTCGTCGAGGAGCTTGATGTCGAGATTATCGAGGATGTTCATGATGTTCTCAATCAGCTCCGGGTCGGTAGCGCTGTCGGGAATGACTTCGTTGATGTTCTGGACGGTGACGTAGCCGTTCTTCTTGGAGAGGCTGACGAGCTGCTGGACCTTCTCGTTGATGTCGGGGCGGACGGGCGCGACGGCCTTGACCGGGGCGGCGGCCTTAGCTGGAGTCACGGCCTTGGCGACCGGAGCGGCGGCCTTGGCGGCGGTCTTCGCGGCGGGTACGGCGACCTTGGCGGCGGGCGCGGCCTTCGCCGGCGCCGGGGCTTTCGCGGCGGGCTTCGCGGCGACGGCCTTGACAGGCGTCTTGGCGGCGGGCGCGGGCTTCACTGCCTTGGCGGGCACGGAGGCTTTGACGACGGGCTTGGCCTGCTTGGAGGCTTTGACCGGTTTGTCGGTGGTCTTCTTGTTCTTCTTGTCGGGCATCTTGGGAAATTAGGCGGCGGTAAGGGACGGAGGCGTCGCGTGCGATTTGCGCAGGGCGATCTTTTCCGACTGGAGCTGGTTGAGGGTGGCGATGTCGTCGCGGGAGGTGGAGGCGATGCGGGCGTCAAGGCTGCGCATCAGGGTCTGGACGTGGCGACTGTGGAAGGACTTCAGGATGCTGTTCGCGCGGGGCAGGATGTCCTTCTCGTCGTCGCGGCCGGCGTAGGTCTCGGCGGAGAGGCGGGCGGCTTCGGTGCGCAGTTCGTCGTCGAGGGCGCTGATTGCTTCGCGCAGGCCGGCGAAATGGCCATGGGCGGCTTCGTTGAGCAAGGCCATCAGGAGTTGGCCGCCTCGTCCGGACTGGTCGATCCACTCGAGCGGTAGCGACTGGGCGATGGGGACGAAGTAGGAATCATGCCGCAGAAGGAACAGTATCAAATCCTCCTCCGACGTTGTCAAGCCCCCCCCCTTGACAACCGGGGCGGGGGGGGTGTTGTCGGGGCCGCCGAGCTGGGCGGCGGGGCGTTGGGCCTGGCTTTGGGCGCGATGGCGTTCGTAGGCCATGTGCATCTCGCGGATGCCGATGCCGGCGTGGCGAGCGGCCTCGTTGAGGGCTTCGCGGACGATTTCCTCGGCGCCAGCCTGTTCGACGATGGGGAAGATGGTTTCCAGCAGGCTGAGGCGGCTGGTGAGCGGCAGGTTGACCGAGCCTTCGGGGACGAGGGACTGGACGCAGAACTGCATCGCGCTGCGGGCACCGGCGACGAGTCCCGCCCAGCCGGCGGCGTCATGCGTCGAAAAGTACTCGTCGGGATCCTTGCCGCCCGGGAGCGAGAGGAAGCGGATGTCGAGTCCTTCGCGTAGGCCGATGGGCAGGAGGCGCAGGGCGGCCTTCTGGCCGGCGGCGTCGGAATCGAGGAAGACGATCAGACGCTGCGTGAAGCGGCGGAGCTGCTGCATGTGCTCCTCCGTGACGGCGGTGCCTTGGGCGGCGATCGCGCCGGGGATGCCGGCCGAGTGGCAGCGGATGGCATCCAGCTGGCCTTCGACAAGTACGAACGGATCGGCGTCCTTGCGCGTCATGCGCGCGCGGTCGAGGTTGAAGACGGTGCGGGATTTCTTGAACAGTTCGGTCTCGGGCGAGTTGACGTATTTCGCTTCGCGGGACGGGTCGTCCTGCGGGGTGATGTCGAGCGTACGCGCGGTGAAGGCGATGACCCGTCCCTGGATGTCGCGGATCGGGATGATGAGGCGACCGCGGAAGCGGCAGCGCCAGCGCAGCGGGTCAGGCACGCGGTCGACCCCGAAGAAGAGGCCGGTCTGGGCGAGGGCGTCCTTGCCGTAGCCCTTGGCGAGCAGGCCAGGGATGAGCTTCGAGTCGTCGACGGGGGCGAAGCCGATGCCGAAGTCGTCGGCGACTTCGGGCGAGAACTTGCGCTGCCGGGTCCAGTAGTCGCGGATCCATTCGCCGTGGACCGGGTCTTCGAGGAAGCAGCGGCGCCAGTAGTCGGTGACGAGCTCATGGATCTCGAGGAGCTGGCCGCGGAAAGATTTCTCGCTCTTACCATCGCCACCGGTCTCGTAGTCGAGTTTGAAGCCGAAGCGGGTGGCGACGCGTTCGATGGATTCCGGGAAGTCGAGGCCTTCGCGGTTCATGACCAGCTTGAAGGCGTCGCCGCCTTGCTGGGTGGAGAAGCAATACCAGAGGCCGGTCTCAGGGTTGACCTTGAACGAGGGGCTTTTCTCGGACTTGAAAGGGCTGAGGCCCCACCAATCGCGCCCACGTTGCTTCATCTGGGTGTAGTCCCCGGCGAGCGCGACGATATCGGCCCGTTGGCGGAGCTCGTCGATGGATTTGCGGGAAATACGGGCCACGGCTGTCAAGGGGTGTCTGTCAAGTGGGTCGGAGCAAACGAAAATAATTCCCAATCGGCGATAGGGCGTTCCCCCGTGGTATGCCTAGGGGGTGGGCGGGCGCAAGGGGGTGGGACCCTTTAGCACTCGTCGCAGAGCTTATGGCGGATCCGCTTGGCTTCTTCCCGCAGGCGGGTCGCTTCGGCGGCTTGTCCCTGCTTATCCACGGCTTCAGCAAGGTTGTCCAAGACCGAGGCGGACTCGCGTTTCTCCGCCCCGTGGAGCTTCTGGACGCCGGTGAGCTGCCGGCGAAAGAGGGCTTCGGCTTTGGCAGGTTTGCCGCGTTTGAGTTCCAGTCCGCCCAGGATACTCATAGTACCGAGAGGGTCGGGGTGGCCTTCGCCGAGGGAGGCGACTTCGAGCGATAGCACCGAGCGGTAGAATTCAGCGGCTTCGTCGAGCCGGGATTGGCGGTAGCAGAGGCCGGCCAGCTGGGTGCGGAGGTTGATGATGGCGGCATCAGCACCGCGCGGCCATTCCTCAAGTAGAGCGAGCGCTTCGCGGTAGAGCTTCTCCGCGCCGGCGAGGTCATCGGCCGCCATTCGTAGCGAGGCGAGTTCGCGGCGCAGGTCCGCGGCGGCGGATCGTTCGTCGCGGGTCTTCGTCTGCTGCAACGCGACGGCCTGAACTAGCAGGGCCTCGGCTTCGGGTTGCTTGCCTTCGGCCCGGCAGGCCGTCGCCTTTTGGCGAAGGGCTTCGGGGCTGACGGCTGGGGCGAGGGAAGTCTCACGGCAACCGGCCGAAAGAATTACGAGCAGGATGAGCGCGATCCGTGACATCAGTCGCCCAGGAAGCTGGCGTCGTCGCACTGCGCCTTCAGGTAAGGCGCGTTACCATCGACCTCGACCGTCAACGCATGGTTGCCGGCGGGAATCGAGGCGGCGTAGGCGCCATCCTTGAGGTCGATGGACTTACCGTCGAGCCAAGCGGCCTTCACGCCCGTGAGGACGAGCGGCTTCTTGGTGGCGGCGGCGGCGGTGAAGCGTGCCGTGGCGTAGAGGCGACCAGGATTGAACTCCTTGGTCAGCTGGCCGTTGACGAGCGTGTAGACCGGCGTGGCGGCGGCGGACTTGGCGAGGGCGCCGGGCGGCTGGTCGTCGAAGACCCAGAGGCGGGCGACGTTGCCCTTGCTGGCGTCGAACGGACCGGGTTTGCCGATCTCGCCGAGGAAGGCGTAGAAGTTGCGGCGGGAGACGCCCGTGATGCCTTCGGCCAGGCCGGCGGGCATGATGCTGCCGATGTTGTCTCGGCTCACGATGTTGGCCTTGAGGATGGCGAGTTCGACGCCGGGGCCGGGACGGATGAAGAGTTCGGTCGCGTTCTCACGCGCGGGGATGCCGACCATCTGGCTACCGTCCTTCATCTTGAACGAGAAGCCGTGGTAGCCTTCCTTCACCTTCGCGGCCGGATTCAGCACGCTCTCAATGATGTAGTCCAGCGGGGCGCTGGCGCCGATGCTGCTAAGGTCGGGGCCGAGCTTACCGCCGGCTCCGCCGATGGCGTGGCACAGCGTGCAGCCGGCTTTGCGGTAGTGGATTTCACCGTCCGCGGGATCGGCGCCCAGCTTGATCGTGTTGATGATCCCGGCGATCTCGGCTTCGAAGTTGCGCGGGCCAGTCTTGGCACCGGTGAGAGGCTCGATGGTCTTGACCAGGGCGACGCCGCCACGGCCCAGCGAGCGGGCGGACTGCAGAGCGGCGGCCAAGTGTTCGGCGCTCAGGCCCTTGGGGAAGTCCTTGGCGAGGCGCTGGGAGAATCCGCCGATCTGGAAGAGGTTGGTCCAGACGGCCGCGGCTTCCTGCTTCGTCTTGATCTGGGCGAAGACCGAGGGGATGGCCTTGTAGGCTTCGCCCGGAGCATGGACGGCGAGGGCGGGGAGGGCGTCGCGACGCACCGCCGACGGACGCGTTTCGGCCGTCAGGCTACGGAGTGCGTTGAGCGACGGCTGCTGGCCGATGGACCGGAGCGCAGCGATAGCGGCCTGGCGGAGGGCGGCCTCCTTCTCGCGTCCAGCGAAGTCCCCAATCTTGGGCACGAACTGGACCAGCTTCCACTGTCCGGTGAGACGAACGCATTCGATAAGTAACTGCGGTTCGGTCTGGTAATTGAGTAGAGCGCCCAAGCCGGAGAGGTCGCCGTTCGGGCGGACATTGCGGGTGCCGCTTTCGGCGAGCGCACGGGCGACGCGCTGTCGCGTCGACGGCTGCAGGGAGGTGTCATTGATGAGCGCCTGATAGAGCAGGCTGGCTTCGTCGGGCGTGCCGGCCTTGCCGATCAGCTCAATCCACGGGCCAGTGCCAGCGGCGTCAATCTTCCGACCCACGAAGAGACGCTGCACGTAGGGCGTGGCGATACCAGGGTCGATTGCCTTGACGATGGCGTCGAGCGCGGCCTCCTGGCCTTCGACCTTGGAAGGCTGGGCGGCGACGTCTTCGAGCCAGGGGCGAGCGAGTTCGTTGATGCTCGTCCACGCGGCGAAATCGAGGAAGGTGTCCTCGGTGTTCTGCGGGAGGTGCATGAGTACCGCGCGGGCACTTTCTGGGGTGCGGACGCGGGCGAGGGCGCGATGGGCCTCGAGCTGCACGCGCGGATTAGCGTGCGAGAGGAAGGGCGTGATCAGGCTGATGTCCGTCGCTCCGCGGGCGCCGAGGGATTTACCCAGTTCGCGTAGTCCGACTTGGACACTCACTGGATCCTTGCTCTTCAAGAGTTCGGCGAGATGCGTGGTGTCATCGGTGCGTCCGCCCCATCTTGAGGGTAATCGGGCGGAAGGAGACGTCGCTGGTACGGACGACGTCGGGCAGTTCCTTGGTCACGTAGCCAGACTTCGGGGCGGTCTCGGTACTGAAGTCGTTGAAGCCGAAGCGGACGATGCGATGGGCACGGAAGTCGCACGTGATCGCGTTGCCTTGCCAATCAGGACCGAAGAGCGGGCTGTTGATGAGTTCGAGTCCGCTGAACTTAGGATAGGAGCCGGGGCTGATGCTGCCGACGAGGCGACGGGCGCCTTCAGACGGCGGGAAGGCCGCGCCCGGGAAAGCCCAATGCACGCCGGTGCCATCGGCGCCGGAAGTGAGGAACGTCTGGCCGGCGGCGTCTTCCTGCTGGCCCCAGGCGTTGACGAGGCCCTTGGAGTGGACTTCGAGGCGTTCGGTGTTCGGGTCGTAGGCGAAAGCCACGCCGGAGTTGGCGCGCACGAGGCCCCACGGGGTCTCGAGGTGCGAGTGGATGTAAATCGTCTGGTGGAAGTAGAGACGGCCATCGATGCCCCAATGGAGCGTGTGGATGATGTGGTGGGTGTCTTCGGTGCCGAAGCCGCTCAGCACGATACGGCGGTCGGCGAGCACGCCGTCGGCGTTCGGGTTCGTGAGGTGAAGGAGCTCGGTGCTGGCGCCGACGTAGACGCCGCCGAAACTGTCAGGCGCAACGCCAGAAGGGATCAGGAGTCGATCGGCGACGATACGGGAGACGTCCGCGACGCCGTCATGGTTCGTGTCTTCGAGGAGGATGATCTTATCGTTACCTGTCGAGGGGCCGAACTTCGCGGAATCACCTGACATCTGCGCGGCGAGGTCTTCCGGATTCACCTGTGGGTAGGTGTTGGAGGTCGCGACCCAGAGGCGCCCGGAGGTATCCCAGTTCATGTGCACGGGCTTCTCGAGCAGCGGGTTCTCGGCGAAGAGCGAGATGCGCAGTCCGTCGGATACTTTGAATTCCGGGGCGGGCAAGGAGGTGCGAACCTCGAGCTTCGTCGCGGGTTTCGGGTCGGCCGGCAGCGAGCTCGGTTGGCCCGCGGAGACTGCGATAGCGTCGGCTTCGGCCGTTTCGATCAGCGGATCGAATTTAGGAATCTCGACGGCGTTGTTACCCTGTTCGCGCTTACGGAAGCCGAAGATGTAAGTGTAGTTGGCCGGGCGGCTGCGGTGAAAGAAGAGCGAGTTCTTGCGGAGGACTGAGCTGCGCAGGGCTTCGGCGGCCACGGCCGACTTATCCCAGGATTCCTTATTCACGTTCCACCCGAGCTGAGCGGCGACGCCTTCGCTCAGCGCGCGGTAGCCGCGTTCGGTCAGGTGGATGCCGTTGTCGGTGCCGAAGTCGAGGGCGATGCCCTGGGATTTCCATTCCGCTTGGATGAACGGTACGTTCTTTTCCGAGGCGAGTTCGGCGAGGCTGCGTCCATAGGCGGCGAGCAAGGCGTTGTGTTCGGCGGGATCAGGCAGGCCAGGGCGCGATCCGCGGAGGTCCTCGTGGGCGATCGGACCGAGGATGACAAAGCGGACTTTGCCGCCGGCGCTATGCTTGGTGATGAGTTCCATCAGCTGCGCGACTTCGCGCTTCAGGCGGGCTGGCGTGTGCTCGGTGCCGTAGCGGGCCGGGTCCGGATTGAGGGCCGGGTCGTTCTTGCGATAGGTGAGCTCCTCGAGAGATGCGGCCATGCCGTAACCGATGATCGCCACGGTGGGCTTTACGACGGCGAGCTGTTCCTCGAGTTGTTCGACGCCCTTGGCGACCGGATCGAAACTGGCGCGCGACGCGCCGAGCGGGGTGTCGCCGGAGTAGCCGAGGTTGCGTACGGCAAATTTCTTGCCGGGGAATTCCTGGCGCATCTTGGTCTCGAGGAGACCGTAGTTACTCTCGCGCTCGATGAGCACGTCGCCGATGAGAAGGACGCGGTCGCCGTCCTCGAGCGTGAGCTTGCGGTTCTCTCCAGCGGCGTAGGAACTTGGCTGGAAGGCGATGAGGGCACAGAGTGCCAGCAGGGTGGGGAGACGGGGCATGATGAGATTGGAAGAGGTTTCGGGACTATGGCGAGGCGACTTTCGACCTCAAGGGGACGAAGTTGTTGCCATCGATAGCCCTTTAAAATCGCTCAATTAAACCGACAGCCTGAAATCAGTCCGCGAACTGCGGCCAACGGGCCCGGAAGGCCAGCTGCGCGTCCTTGTCTGGAATCACCGGGCGGGCCGGGTCCGCCAGGAACTTGAGGGGGAAGGCGGGCTTGAGGTGGAGCACGTGAACGGTCGATTCGTTGACTTCGAAGACCGCAAACCAGGCCCCGCAACCGATGTCGAAAAGGTCGCCATGACGACTGCGGATCCGGCGCGTCCGATGAGGGCTCGGGTCGCGGCTGAGGATCTCGAGCATACGCGCCTCGAAGTCGACCGACCAATCCTGCTTCAGCCAGGCCATGTGTTCGGCGGCCTGGGGAGAGAAGGTCACGGTGAACGCTGGCGGGGCGTCGAGGGCGGCATCCACTTCGTCTATCCAGCCCGCTTTGGCGTCGGGGAAGGAATCGTAAGACGGGATGTAAGGCTTGATATCGAAGATCGGCGTGCCGTCGACGAGGTCGCACGGGCCGAGGATCAGTTTCCCTTTCTTGATTTCAATCAGCTGCACGGGCGTGATGCCGATCGGATTGGGGCGATGCGGGGAGCGGGTGGCGAAGACCCCGCGCCTTTTCGAAGGGCCGCGCGGCGGCAGGACTTCGGGGCGCCAGTCGGTGTTGCGATGGAACCACCAGATCAGCCAGATGCGGTCGAAGCCCTCGAGGTCTTTGAGTGCTTTCTGATATTTGTCGCCCGGGAGCATCTCGAGCACGTTCGTCTCGTCCTGCTTCTCGTCGGGCTGATGACGGGCGTCGAATTTCAACGGCTTCCCTGAGCGAATGAAGCCGATGGGCGTGATGGTGAGTCCCGAATCCAAGATGACCAAGGCCTAGGCCTCGCAGGCCAAAAGGCAAAGATTCATTGTCATACCTTCTTGGCGTCGTTAGCCGTCTTGCTCCGCAATGTCCGCCGAGGTCGTCAATCTCTCCTGCTATAAGTTCGCTCCGTTGGACGGGCTGGAAGAATTGCGCACGAGCCTGCAGGAGGTCGCGATGGACCAAGGGCTAAAGGGCACCATCCTGCTCGCCCCCGAAGGCATCAACTTCTTCCTGGCCGGCACCAGGGCGCAGCTGACGGTAATTCTTGACCGCATCCGGTCCGTGCCTGGCCTCGAGGGTATCGCACCTAAGGAAAGCCCGAGTTCCGCGCAGCCGTTCAAGCGCATGCTCGTAAAGATCAAGAAGGAGATCATCGCTTTCGGCGTTGAAGGCGTCGACCCTGCCCGCCGTCCTTCCGCCAAGATCACGGCGAAGCAGCTCAAGCAGTGGCTGGACGAAGGTCGGCCGGTGACGCTGCTCGATACGCGTAACGACTACGAGATCCGCATGGGGACGTTCAAAGGGGCGGTCGTGCCAAGGATCTGGAATTTTCGGGATTTCCCCGCGTCGGTGGAGAAATTGCCGGCTGAACTCAAGTCACAGCCCGTCGTGATGTTCTGCACGGGCGGCATCCGCTGCGAGAAGGCGGGCCCGTTCATGGCTATGCAAGGCTACACCAATGTGCTGCAGCTCGACGGCGGTATCCTGAAGTATTTCGAAGAGGTGGGTGGCGCGCATTACGACGGCGAGTGCTTCGTCTTCGATGAACGCGTGGGCGTAGGGCCTGACCTTCGTGAGACCGGCTCAGTCATCTGCTTTAATTGCCAGATGCCGCTGACGGTCGAGGACCAGAGACGTCCCGACTACGTCTACGAGAAGACCTGCCTGCATTGCGTCGACGGCAAGCCCAAGGGGCGGGGCAATACCGCTCAGAGCGGGGCCTGAGGCTTACCAGCGGAGTTCCGATAGACTGAAGACGCGGCGAGCCCCTTTGGGCAGGCGAGCCTGCAGGGAAGCGTCGTCGGTGTCGCTGAGGATGCCAGTGCGCAGCAATACGCTGTCAAGGCCGGCGCCAGCGGCGCCGGCGATGTCATGTTCAGGGCTATCACCGATCGCCAAGACCGTCATCGGGGGCGGGTTGCCGAGTGCGGCCAGCGCGGTGCGGTAGATGTCGACGTGCGGTTTACCGAAATAGCGGAGCACGGCGCCTTTGCGATCGAGCTCAAGGGCGATGGCGCCGGCCGAGGGGCGGACGCCTTTGGGCGTGAGCATCTCGAGGTCGGGATTGCAGACGGCAATCGTGACGCCGCGTTTGGCCGCTGGGATGAGGTCGCGGATTTGTTCGCGCCAGTTGCGGTCGGGTTCCTGACAGGCGGCGAGGATGATGCCGTCGGCTTCGTCGGGCCAGGTCAGCGTGAAGCCGAGATCACCGAAGCCGTAGTCGTCACCCGGCTTACCGGAGATGTGGACCTTGGCGCCGGGACTGAAGCCAGCACCGAGGGCACCGGAGCGGATCGCGGCTTGGGCGGCGTCTCCGGAGGTGACCACGGCGTCGAAGTGTTCGGGGCCGAAGCCGAACTTCGCGAGGCGAAGGATATTATCGGCGCCCGTCTTCGCGGAATTAGAAAGCACGGCGACCTTACCGCCGCTTTCACGGAAACGGCGCAGTGCCTCGGCGGCGTGAGGGTAGGCGACAGTGCCGTCGTGCAGCGTGCCGAACTGGTCGACGAGCAGGGCGCCGTATTGGCCGGCGATATCGGAAAGTCCGGCGATGGGCGAAAGCGTGCTCATGCGAAGGTGAGTTCGTGACCGAGGGAACGCCAGGCTAGGCGAGCTGCCCCGGCGGCGGCTTCTTCACTCCAGGCAGGAAGATGCGGTACACCGAGCGCGGTCGCGCGCAGGCTCATCCAGGCGGCGCTGCGCGAGCCGCCGCCGGCGTGGCGGATGCTACGTAAAGTCGGGCAACCGAGTTCGCGGAGCTTGGCGAAGCCCGTTTGCTCGACGCGGGCGAAGGCTTCATAGATGCCCTGCAGGAATTCGGCGTCGGAAGCCGGCCGGGGGGTCAGGTGCGGGGTGAGTTTCGCATCGGCGACCGGGAAGCGTTCGCCGACGGATGGCAGGGGGTAGTAATCGGTGCCGGTTGGCTTGGCCGGGTTGAGTGAAGATTCAAGGGCGACGAGTTGCTCTGTGGTAAAACTTTGCAGGAGCGTCTTGCCGCCGCAGTTGGAGGCGCCGCCGGCGAGCCAGGTATCGCCGAGTCGATGGCTATAGATGCCGAGTTCGGGCGCGAAGATCGGACGGTCGCTCAGAAGTTTGAGCACGATGGTCGAACCGAGCGCCGTGGAGGCTTCGCCGGGTTCGGTCGCGCCGCTGGCGAGGAAGGTCGCACAGCCGTCGGTCGTGCCCGCTGCGATGGTGATGCCTTCAGGGATGCCGAGGGCGATGGCTGCCTGGGCGGAGACGTGTCCGATCGGCGTGCCGACCGGGACGACTTCGGGCAGGAGTCCGGGAGAGAGTCCGAAGTCGCGGAGCCAATCCGGCCAGCAGCGACTGACTGGATCATAGCCGGTCTTCAGCGCATTGTTCTCGTCGGTCTGCCAGTTCGTCGCGCCGAGGCAGCCGTTAATCCAGTCGGCCTGGTGGATGATGCAGTGTAGGCGCGGCAGCTTAGCCCACTCGAGGGCGCGTGCGGCCGGAGAGGTGGCACCGTGGGCCGCGCTTTCGCGCGGGGCGAGTGACTTGATCTTCGCGGCGAGAACACCCGTGTCGGCATCGTCATACATGCGGGCCGCGGCGAGCGGGCGGTTATGATTATCGACTGGCAGGATCGTGCCGGAAGTCGCGTCAACCGCGATGGCGCAGGCGCCGGAGAGGTCGAGCTTCTGACTGAGTTCATCCAAGGCCGTCCGGCAGCCGTTCCACCAATCTTCAGGCGATTGCTCGCGACGGGCTCCCGTGGCCTTGGTTGCCGGTAGCGTCGCCGAACCTATTCCGAGGATCTTTCCGGACGCGTCGACGGCCACGGCGCGCACGCCTGAGGTACCGAGGTCGAGTCCGATGACGAAGCCGTGCATGCGGCCTTATTGAGGGGCAGGGAGTGGCTGGGCAAGGACTGAGGAAGGTATTGGCGGTAAGCGGTTGGCGGTTAGCGGTTGGAATCACAGCTGTAAGAGGGGAGATGCCATAACCTCAGGTCTAAGGTGATCCTTACCGCCAACCGCTATCCGCGAACCGCTTCTTACCTTGGGTTTAGTTCATCCCAGCTCTTCAGGCCGCAGGTCTTGAGGTATGGTTCGGCGGCGGCTTTCCATCCGGGGGTGTCGGCGGCTTGGAGTAGATTCCAGATCGGGCGCTTCTGGTCGGGCTCCGAGATCGTGCCGGGCTTGTTGCTCCAGAGTCCGAAGCGCAGGCCGCCTTCCTTGGCATGGTCGACCTGGCGATGATAGAGGAAGGCATCGACGGCGCCATTAAGCCTTGCGACCTTTTCCCATGCATAGGCGTAGGCCGCGGCCTGTTCGGCGAGTCCTTCGGGGCGATTTGGCAAGTCGAAGCCTTGTTCGGTGAAGCTGAGGCGTCGCGGTTTTCCGGCGTAGAGCATTTCGGGCGTCGCCAGTTTCTTGGTCAGCACCTCGAGGTTCTTGAACGTCACTTTCGGCGAGTTGTCATTGAACGACACTTTATCGAGCCAAGTGCGTGGGTCGCGCAGATTCGAAGGGTAGGGATGGAAGGCCAGGTTCCAGTCGAAGTCGCCGCGCTCGCGGGCCCGCTTCGCAAAGAGCTCAAGGAGGGTGCGTCCTGGGCAGGCTTGGAGCGGATCCTTATGGCCCTTGGCCGTCCAGTGGTGCTCCATCGAGAGGTAGACCCGTGCGTGCGCCGAATGTTGGCGAAGCGATTCCCAGGCGAGGCGAACCTGATCTTCGTATTGCGTGGCGACTTCCTCGACCGTCGCTGGCCCCATCTGATGCCACTCGTGGTGGGAGTTTACTTCGTTGCTGACCACCCAGCCCCAGACGCGTCCGTGCGAGGCGTCGGCCGAGGACCAACGGTGGGCGATGAAATCGGTGAGCGCCTTATAGCAGGCGCGGCCTTCGGGAGTGACCGTGTTGGCGGCCATCGTCGTCCCTTTGATTGGGTCGGCCTTCGGGTGGATGGTCAGGTTGCGAATGCGTTCGTTGGGTGAGCGATAGGTGATGACGATGAGCGTCACTACGACGCCCTTGTCGCTCAGGGGCTTGATTTGCCGATCCATCGCCTCAGCGTATTTATCGTTGATGACAAAAGTGTAGCCGTCGGCCGAGGCCGTGAGTTGCCCAGGTTTGGCTTCCATTGCTGGCGAGAGCAGGCCGCTGAGGGTGATATTGATGCCGGCGTGATGGATGCCCAGTTCGAGTGCGTCGGGAGTCATCTGGACCTGGAGGCCCTTGGGACTGCTCGTCGCGGGGTAGGGTGTCGGGTCGGGTGCAGCGCCCGCCATTGAGGAAAGGCAAAGGGAGGTAAGAAGCAGCAGGCGCATGAAAAGGGAGACAGGTTGGCGTAAGGAAGGTTTCAATCGTAATAGGCTGCCGATTTACCAAAGCGGGTTGCCGATTGACGGATACGGCCGCGTCCTCATAAATCGTCATAACCCCATGCGCATCCTCGCACTTCTTCTCTGTCTGGTCGGCGGCCTCTTGTCCGCGGCTCCAGTCAAGCAGCCCAACATCGTTTTCATCTTCTCGGATGACCATGCCTATCAGGCCATCAGCGCCTACGGCGACGCGCGTAAGCTGAACCAGACCCCGAATATCGATCGCCTCGCCAAGGAAGGCATGCGTTTCGATCGCGCCCTCGTCACCAATTCCATCTGCGGACCGAGCCGAGCCGTGATTCTGACCGGGAAGTATTCCCACCTGAACGGATTCTATAACAACTCGAATTCCGTCTTCGACAGCGCGCAGGTCACCTTCCCGAAGCTCCTGCATAAGGCCGGCTACCAGACCGCCGTCATCGGCAAGTGGCATCTCATTAGCGACCCCGTCGGTTTCGATTTCTGGCAGGTGCTGCCGGGGCAGGGCGTCTATTACAACCCGCCGATGAAGAATGCACAGGGCATGGTGAAGACCCAGGGCTACGTCACCGACATCATCACCGACCTTTCCCTCGATTGGATTAGCAAGCGGGACAAGACCAAGCCCTTCGTGCTCATGTGCCAGCACAAGGCCCCTCACCGCGAGTGGGAGCCTAACATCAAGGACCTCGGCTTCGACAAAGACCGTGTCTACCCTGAGCCGCCCACACTCTTCGACGATTTCGCCAACCGGGCCAAAGCTGTCGGCGAGAACGACATGACCTTGGAGAAGACCATCACCCCCAAGGACATGAAACTTGTCCGTCCGCCCCAGCTCGATGCCGAGCAGTCGGCGGTCTGGGACTCCTATTACGAGCCCCGTAACGAGGCCTACCGTAAGGCCAATCTTGCGGGCAAGGATCTCGTCCGCTGGCGCTATCAGCGCTATATGCATGACTACCTCGCCTGTGTGAAGTCGGTCGACGACAACGTCGGCCGCGTGCTCAAGTATCTCGAGGCCGAAGGCCTCGCCGAGAACACCATCGTCATCTACTCCGCGGACCAAGGCTTCTACCTCGGCGAGCATGGCTGGTTCGATAAGCGCTGGATCTTCGAGGAATCGGTCCGCACGCCCTTGCTCGTCCGCTGGCCCGGAGTGACCAAGCCTGGTTCCGTCAGCAAGGCTCTGGTGTCCAATGTGGATTACGCCCAGACCTTCCTTACCATGGCCGGCCTGCCTTCGCCCGCTGAGATGCAGGGACGCAGCCTGACGCCGATCCTCGCGGGCGAGACCCCGGCCGACTGGCGCAAGGAGTTCTACTACCACTACTACGAATACCCCCAGCCGCACCACGTGGCGCCGCACTACGGCATCATCACCGACCGTTACAAGCTCGTGCGTTACTACGGTAATGGCGAGACCAAGACCGACCTGTTCGATAACGAAAAGGATCCGCTCGAGCTGCGCAGTTATTTCGGGCAGCCTGGCTACGAAGCCGTACAGGCCGACCTCGAGACGCGCCTCGCCAAACTGCGCTCTGACCTGAAGGTGCCCGCCGTCGACGACGAGTATGCGACCGGCGAAAAGAAGCGTCCTGGCATGAACCAAGGCGGGGGTAAGAACGCAGGCAAAAAGGGCAAGAAGGCCCCCGAAGCTAAGTAAGCCTTACTCGCCGACCTTCTTCGCGGCCTGCTTGCCCTTCGCCTTGCCTGCCTTGTCGGCGACAGGGTCGTAGGCTGGGTTGGGTTTCGGCAGTTGGGCGTCGACCGACTTCAGCCAGGCGTCGAGGCGCGTGCGCAGGGCCTTGGCGCGTTCGGGTTGAGTGGCCGCGAGGTCCGTCGTCTCGCTGACATCGTTCGCGAGTTCGTAGAGTTCGTCGCGGTCGTCTTCGTAGAAGTGCACCAGACGGAAGTCGCCGCTGCGGATGGCGCTGTAGGGCGTGGCGCCTCCGGGGTGATAGTGCGGGTAGTGCCAGAAGATCGCGTCGCGGTCAGGCTTGGCGCCCGACTTCAGGAGCGGGGCGAGGCTGATGCCGTCGACCAGCGATTGGAGCGGCTTCACGCCGGTCATCTCGAGAAGGGTGGGGTAGAGGTCAGGCGTGATGGCCGGAAACGCTTCGACCACGCCGGCCTTGGTTACGCCGGGCCAGTAGACGATGAGCGGGACGCGGACGCCGCCTTCGTAGGCGGAGCCCTTGCCGGCACGGAGCGGGGAGTTGTCAGTCGTCGGCAGCAGGCCGCCGTTATCGGTCGTGAAGACGATGATCGTGTTGTCATCGAGCTTCAGGCGTTTGAGCGCGGTGCGGATCGTGCCGAGTGAATCGTCGACGCTCGTGACTAGGGCGGCGTAGGTCGCGTTCTTCTGCTTCAGGTCAGGAATCTTTGCGGCCTTATCCTTGAACTTCGCGACGACCTCAGGCTTACCGGCGATCGGTTGGTGGACGGCGTAGTGCGGAAGGTAGATGAAGAACGGCTTATCCTTGTTGGCTTCGATGAACTTGACCGCCTCGCTGGCTTCGCGGTCGGTGAGGAACTCGCCGGCCGGTCCGTCCTTCAGCGTCGGGATCCCGTATGGGGACACGTAGCTCGGCGGCTGACCGCGGGCGTAGCCGCCGATATTCACATCGAAGCCATGCTTATCTGGATAGTAGGCTTCATCGCCTTGCTTGAGTCCGGGTGTCAGGTGCCACTTGCCGATGCTGGCGGTCGCGTAGCCGGCGGACTTGAATTGTTCGGCGATGGTGATCTCTTCGAAGGGCAAGAACTTCTGCCAGTCCGGAATCTGGAGCTTCGCCTTGGGGCGCTCATGTCCTGCAATCCAGTCGGTGAGGTGGAGTCTCGCCGGATACTTGCCAGTCATCAGCGCGGCGCGGGTAGGGGAGCAGACTGTGCAGGCCGAATACCCATTGGAGAAGCGGACGCCATCTTTGGCCAGCTGGTCGACATGAGGTGTCTCGTAGAAGCGGCTACCGTAGCAGGAGAGGTCGGTCAGACCCATATCATCGACCAAGATCACGATGACGTTGGGGTGACGGACCGGAGTGGACTCGGCGGCGGATAGTCCGGTCAGGGTGATTAGGGCGAGGAAAAGGGGGCGAAGCATGCGGTTTGTCGTTATGGGGGAGCAAATACAGCGGGCAACGTATCTCAAGGGCAATAGGGTGAAAACCTTGCCACGTCAGGAAAATGGGTTTGTCAGAAAAGGTTTATCATTTACCTTCAAGAAAGGTTTTACCCCCATATTCCTCCCCTTATGTCGAAACTGTTCTCTCTTCTTTCCGTCCTCTTGATGTCGGTTTCGGCCTTCGGTGCCGGCGCCGTCGGCAAGATGCAAGGTGCGGCCGTTGCTGTCGAAGCCACCGACGAGCGCATGACCATCGCCGCCGGTAAGATCGGCTGGAGCCTCGCCAAGGCCAAGGAAGCGGCCGCCAAGGACCGCGACCTACACGTCTCCGCCGACAACCGTCTTTTCTACGCCTGCAAGTTTGTCGCGCCGGTGGGTTCCCTGCCGGGCGCCGCTTCGGCTATCCAGACCGGCCCCGACACGACCACCTATACCGGCACTCCGCCCACGGTCACCGCCACCAGCGCCTTTCAGCTCCATAGCCGTCCGGGAGCATCGCGAGTGCTTTACCTCGACTTCAATGGTCACTCCACGCTTTCCTGGGGAACCCCTGCGATTGTTAGCCCCGCTTTCCAGTTGAGCGGGACCACATCGCCGACTGACCAGCTTAACCTCAACGCTATCCGGGATATCTGGTTACACGTCGCTGAAGATTTCGCCGCTTGGGATATCGACGTCACCACCGAGCAGCCGCCGACGACGGCCCGTGGTCAGCGCTGCGTGATTGGCGGCAGCACCATGGATTGGCTCGGTGTCTCCGGTGTCATGGGCATCGCGCAGCTCAATTCCTTCGGAGGCTTCATTAATGGCAACGACACCGTCAATTTCGTCTTCATCGATAACAATTATCCGTCGATGAAGCCGACGACCTCCAATTACGAGGTGACCATCCTTTGCGTGGCCCACGAAGTCGGTCACACCCTCGGCTTGCAGCACTGGGGCGAGACCGCCTCCGGCTCCGGTCAGGCCTACACCGTTGGCCACACTGTCACCGGCCACACTGGCGTAACTTCCGTTTGTCCGATCATGGGCAATAGCGGTCTGGTCGGCTGGCCTTCCTCCTGTAATCTTAACCAGTGGTCCAAGGGTGATTATCCTTTCTCTAATATCGTCCAGGACGATATCGTGACCATCACGACGTTCGCCCCTAAGGTCACCGACGACCATGGTGACACCCTTGCGACGGCGACCGTCGTTTCTGGCACCTCGATCACCGGTGGTGGCATCATCTCGGACACCGCAGATGTCGATCTGATGAAGATCACCGTCGGCGCCGGCCCCCTGACGCTAGCCCTAAAACCTCATCTCAAGTATCGTAATTATGGGGGCAACTTGAAGGTCGGCATCTCTTTGCTGAATTCTGCCGGCACCGTCGTGGCGAAAAACTATGACGTGAGTAGCTTGGGCAACAGCCTTACTTACAACGTCCCGACCGGCGGCACCTATTACATCAAGGTCAATGGCATGGGCTATGACCCTTCCAAGAGCGCGGCCGCCCAGGTGTGGACCAATACCGGAATCACTGGGACGGTCGTCGGCACCACCGCCGGTTTCACGAATTACGGTTCGCTCGGTCGTTATGGCATCGTCGGCACCTGGCAGTCGTTGATCCAGCTTCCTACCGCCATCATCACTTCTGACCGCACCGGCGGCGTTCGCCCTGTGGTCGTCGCTTTCGATGGCCGTACTTCTTCCGATCCGGATGGCGTGATTGCTGGCTATAGCTGGAACTTCGGCGACGCTGCCTCGGGCTCGGCCAACATGTCCACCCTGGGCAACCCGGTCCATACCTATTCGTCACCGGGTACGTTCACGGCTTCCCTCGTCGTGACGGATAATCAAGGCAACGCTTCCGCCGCTGCGACCAAGGTTATCACCGTCAGTGGTGCCGCTCTGCCGAATTCGGTACGCGTGGCCTCCATGACCGGTTCGTGGGCCCGCATGACGAACGTCGAGGTTGCTGGTACCGCGGTCATCCAGGTTGTGAATCAATACGGTCAGCCGCTCCGCTCGGTGGCCGTCTATGTCCGGGTGACCGGCTCGGCGACTGGCTCGGCTGCCGCCAAGACTGATCTGAATGGCTACGTGACCATCCAGATGCCCAAGCAGCGCATGACGAATCCTTCGACCTACACCTTCTCGGTGACCAGCCTGGTCTACCCGGCTTACACCTATAACATGCTGGCAAACCTGCCGTCGCCTGCGTCGGTCACAATTACGCGTTGAGGTCGTCTTGACGGCACAAAGAAGGCGGCCGCAAGGCCGCCTTCTTTGTGCCGTCAGCGTTGCTCAGTTCAGGCCAGCACGCCTTTGACGACGTGGGCTTCTTCGACGCCGGTGAGCTTCACATTGAGGCCGCGGAACTTGTAGGTGAAGCGCTCGTGATCGATGCCCATGCAATGGAGGATCGTCGCATGAAGGTCGCGAAGGTGTACGCCGTCCTTGGCGATATTGTAGGCGAAGTCATCCGTCGCCCCGTATTCGAAGCCGGGCTTAATGCCGCCGCCGGCGAGGAAGACCGAGAAGCATCGGCCGTGGTGGTCGCGTCCGCTGGCTGGGTTGCCGAAGCCGCCTTGGGTGAAAGCGGTGCGTCCGAACTCGGTGGCGAAGATGACCAGCGTGTCTTCCAGTAATCCGCGGGCCTTAAGGTCTTTGATCAGGGCGGCGGTGGGTTGGTCAATGTCGTGGCACTGGTTGGGGAGCTGGCGGGCCAGGGCGACGTGTTGATCCCAGCCGCGATGGAACAGCTGGACGAAGCGGACGTCGCGTTCGAGCAGTCGACGCGCGAGCAGGCAGTTCGCGGCGTAGGAGCCGGGGCGGGTTACCTCGGGTCCGTAAGAGTCGAGTGTGGCCTTGGATTCCTGGGAGATGTCGGCCAGCTCGGGGACCGAGGTCTGCATGCGGAAGGCCATCTCATAGGCCTTGATGCGGGTGATGGTCTCCGGGTCGCCCAGTTCGCGGGCGCGTTCTTCGTTGAGCGTCGCGAGGTCGTCCAGTAGCTCGCGTCGCTGGGCGCCATCGACGGTCGGAGGATTCTGGAGATAGAGCACCGGATTGGCGCCCGGCCGTAGGCCGACCCCTTGGTGATTGGAGGGGAGGAAGCCGCTGCCCCAGAGGCGGGAGAAGACCGGCTGTCCGGGGTTCTTGCCCGTGCCCTGGGAGACCATGGCGATGAACGCAGGCAAGTTGGCGTTCTCGGTGCCGAGACCATAACTCGCCCAGGCGCCCATGCTGGCATAGCCAGGCTGCTGATTGCCCGTGTTCAGGAACGTGATCGCCGGGTCATGGTTAATCGCCTCGGTGTTCAGGGTCTTGATGATACAGATGTCATCCGCGATGGTCTGAATGTGTGGGAGGAGGTTGCTGATCCACGTGCCGTGCTTGCCGCAGGCTTTGCCCTCCATGAGCGGGGGGCGGACCGGGTAGCCCTTCTGTCCGGACGTCATGCCGGTGAGGCGCTGGGTGCCTTTGATGGAGGGAGGCAGGTCTTTCCCGGCAAACTCGTGCAAGGCGGGCTTATCGTCGAACAGGTCGACGTGGGACATGCCGCCGGACTGGAAGAGGCAGAGGACGCGTTTGGCCTTGGGGGCGAAATGCGGAATACCGGCCAGGCCGCCTTCACGGGTTTTCGTGCCGGCGGCGAGGAGCTCGGGGAAGAGCATCGAGCCGAGGGCGAGGCCACCGACCCCGCGGGCGGATTGCCCGATGAAGGTGCGGCGGGTGAGATGATTCTGAAACTCGTGTTGAGGATTCATGGCTTAGTTGCGGGTCACGGTTTCGCTGAGGTTGAGGATGAGGGTGGCGACTTGCATCCAAGCGGCGTGCTCAGCGGCCGGGATCGTGCAGTCACGCGGGGATTCGCCGGGAGTGAGGACTTTAACCGCGCGCTCGTTGTCCGCACCATAGCGGGCCCGCTCGCGGCCGAGGGCCTTGAGGATGACGGCCAGTTCTTTGTCCGAGGGAGGACGGGAGACGGCTTCGAGGAAAGCCCAGCGGAGGCGGGTAGTGTCATCGGTGCTCTGGTGGATGATCCGTTGGGCGAAGCCACGGGCGGCCTCGACGAATTGGACGTCATTCAGCGTGACGAGTGCCTGCAGCGGGGTCGTGGTATTGCTGCGGCTGATGGTGCAGACCTCTCGATTGGGTGCATCAAACGTGACCATGTTGGCTGGCGGGGCGGTACGTTTCCAATAAGTATACATGGACCGGCGATAGAGTTTTTCGCCGTGGTCTTGGACGAAGACCTGGGAGGTCGCCGGGGAGCTGCCGTAGTGGCTGACTTCGCGCCACAGGTCGAAGGGCGAATAAGGGTTCACGCTCGGGCCGCCGAGCTGGGGGACGAGCAGGCCGCCAGCCTGCAGGGCCTGGTCGCGGATGAGTTCAGCTTGCAAGCGGAAGCGCGGACCGCGGGAGAGAAGGCGATTGGCGGGGTCCTTTTCCAAGACCTCAGCCGATGTGCGCGACGTCTGGCGATAGGTCGACGAGGTCACAATCTGCTTGATGAGTCCCTTGAGATTCCATCCTGATTCGACGAAGTCGACCGAGAGGGTGTCGAGCAGCTCGGGGTGGCTGGGCCACTGGCCCTGGAAGCCGAAGTCCGAGGCGGTCGTCACGATGCCGGTACCGAAGAGGAGTTTCCAGACACGATTGACGGCGACCCGAGCGGTCAGCGGATTTTCCTTCATGACGAGCCACTGGGCGAGTCCGAGGCGATTGGCGGGTGTGCCGGCGGGGAGGGCAGGCAGCTTGGTAGGCGTACCGGCTTCAACTTTCACTGTGGGTTGGGAGTAGTCGCCGCGGTTCAGGATGAACGTCTCACGCGGTTTGGCGGAGAGGTTCATTACCATCGTTGACTGGGGTTCAGTGAGGCTCTTGGCGCGCTCTTGGGCGTTGGCCAGATCGGTACGGATGACTTTCATCTCTTCGGAGTGTTTCGCGCAATAGGCCCAGAGGGCCTGCTGCTGCTGGGCGGTGCGTTCCGTCGGCTTGGTCGCCAGAATGCGCAGGATGAACTCCGGCAGGTCGGTACCGTCGTCGTGTCCGGTGAAGGCGAAGAGTTCGCCCTCGCTGGGAGCTCCGCCCATCTTGTTTCCAAAATAGAGCTGCGTGGTAAGGTAGGGCTGGTCTTTCGCGGTGATCGGCGTGGCGAAAGTCACCGTGATATGGTGCGTCCCGGTGTCCGCTGGGGGCGACCATCCTTGGTTGAGTACGTTGAAGGCGCGTACGTCCTTGGCGGGATAGTCCTCGGTCCAGGCGTCAGAGGTGATATGGCTGAACTTAAGGAGACGATGGATATTCACCTGGTCACCAGGAATCTTGTCAGCGGTGACATCCACAGCGGTGAGTACGAAGCGTCCGGCAAATTCATCCATGGGTTTAGGTGCGATCGGTGCCACCTTGGTAGCTTTAGCCGCTTTAGCGGCCTTGGCGGCCTTGGTCGGCCTCGGGGCGGCGAGCGTGTCAGGGAAGACGAAGCGAAGTCCGGCGATGGGGGCCTCGGCCTGCGGGGTTTCTCCGAGGATGTCGTAGGCAGTTTTGGTGGTGCCTTTAAACTTATTACCTTCGACGGTGAAGCCTCCGCCGCTGTTGGGCGTGGAGATTTTGAGCAGGTTGACCGGGATGAGTTTGAGGCCTAGTTTCCGATCAGCTTCCCGCTGCTGTTGGGTGCGTTCCCATAGCGCGAGCACCTTCGGGTCCGGCTCCTGCAGTCGGCGGTTGAGGGCGGTGATACGCTCGAGCAGGGCGGGGAGCTCATCCGTCTTGAGGACGGTCTTGCGCAGCGCCGAAGGAAGTGAGTTCACGCCGGCGTTGCCGTCGGTCGGACGGTCGTCGAGGGTATTGAAGAAGGCGAAGATTCGGTAGTAGTCTTTTTGGCTGATGGGATCGAACTTGTGGTCGTGGCACTGCGCGCAAGCGAGGGTCAGGCCTAAGATGGACTCGCCGAGTGTCTTCACGCGGTCGGCGTTGTAGTTGACGAGGTTCTCGGCGGCAATGGTGCCACCCTCGTGGGTGTTCATGTTGTTGCGCTGGAAGCCCGTGGCGATGAGCTTGCCGTCGTCGGTATCCGGCATGAGGTCGCCAGCGATCTGTTCCGCGATGAAGCGGTCGTAGGGCTTGTTGTCGTTGAAGGCCTGGATGACCCAATCTCGCCAGAGCCAGAGGTGACGGCCGCCATCGATTGAGAAGCCGTTGGTGTCGGAATAGCGGGCGGCATCGAGCCAATCGAGGCCCATGCGTTCGCCGTAGTGGGGATTGGCCAGTAGTCGGTCGACGAGTCGTCCGTAAGCGTCGGGCTGTTTGTCTTGGACGAAGGCTTCGACTTCGGCGGCAGTCGGGGGCAGTGCGGTCAGGTCCAGCGTCACGCGACGGATGAGCGTGTAGCGGTCGGCTTCGGGCGAAGGCTGTAGGCCAGCTTCGGCTAACTTCTTGGTGACCCAGTAATCGATAGCGGAAAGTTTATTGGCAGTCGGTAGGGCGGGACGTTTCGGGGCGACGAAAGCCCAGTGCTCTTCATATTTGGCACCTTGCTCGATCCACGCCTTGATCTTCGCCTTGTCGGTCGCCGTGAGTGTGAGGTGGGATTTCGGTGGCGGCATCACCTCGTCTTCGTCGGTCGAAAGGATGCGTTCCCAGACGGCACTCTTCTTCAGGTCGCCCGGTACGATGGGCGTACCGTTCTTGTGCTCGCGCGTGGCCTCATCGGAGAGGTCCAGTCGGAGCTTGGCCTTACGGGCTTTCTCGTCGGAGCCGTGGCAACTGAAACAGTTCTCGGACAGGATTGGCCGGATATCTCGGTTAAACTGGATGTTCTCAGCTTGGACGGACAGAACCGCGTTCAGGCTGAAAAAGAGGGCGAGTTGCAAGGGGCGATGCATCTGCTCTTTAGACAGCGACCGGCGGAAGGGGTTTCAATCCGAATCGTAGCGGACGAGCCCCGGGTGTTCGCCTTACCTTTGGGCTGGAGGGGGCAGGGCGACGGGGTAGATTTATGGCCACCCCTATGGCTAACGCCCCGCTGCCTTCGTCCCGTCGTGAATTCCTCGGCGCCGCCGCCTTCGCGCTGGCCGGTTTCGCGACTGCTTCCCGTCTTGCCGCAGCGGATGGGCCCAAGACGCCGGTGAAGCGCCCGCCAAATCCCTTCGTTTACAAGTTCAACATCGGCAAGATCGAGGCCTTCTCGATCAGCGACGGGCATATGCTCTTTAAACAGGGCCTCGAGCTCATGTGGCCGGAGTCGGACCGCGCCGCGATGAAGG
>JAPLTV010000057.1 GCA_026397955.1 Verrucomicrobiota bacterium
GACCTGATTCCAGATATTATGGATTTCTGGGTGGTGACCCTGCTGCTCGGCGATGGCCCCCGCCTGATTGATGAAGGCCAAGGCTGCCTTGAAGTCCTTAAACCTATACGCCTTCAACAACTTAGAACCTTCCAACTGCCAGCCAGCCAAGCCAGGCAAAGCCGCCTGGATCTGCTCGGGAGTGAGGGCGGCGCTCATGAAAATAGCCTCTTTCAGGCGGTTAAAGGAGTCAACGCAGGGCTGAGGAAAGCCCCCTATTGTGAATAAACTTGCCGAAGCCGGGTAAAAGCTCCTTATAAGGGGTCAGGTTTGTCTCGGAAAATAACCAAAGTAAGAGACAAGCCCCGCAATAATCCGGTGAGTTGACGGTCGTTAAGACGGCAAATCGAAATCCGAAGGTCGGAAACGGGCAATGCGGTGTAGGTAAACCAAGCAAAACAAAAGATAATATGGAAAACAAACTGTTCGTGGGCAACTTGCCCTGGGCCGCAACCGAATCCGACATCCGCGCTCACTTCTCCCAAGGCGGCGAAGTGGTCTCCGTGGAAGTCATGATGGACAAGTTCACGGGTCGTCCTCGTGGCTTCGCCTTCGTGACCATGGCCAATGCTCAGGCCGCTCAGGATGCGATCGCTAAGACCGAGAACATCGACTTCATGGGTCGCCCCCTGAAGGTCAATGTCGCTCGCCCTCGCGAAGAACGTCCGTCCTTCGGTGGTGACCGTCCCCGCTCCGGCGGCTTCGGTGGCGACCGTCCCCGCTCCGGCGGCTTCGGCGGTGGAGATCGCGGCGGCTTCGGCGGCGGCTGCTCTCGTGGCGGCTTCGGCGGCGGCGGCTCTCGTGGCGGCTTCGGCGGCGGCGAACGTCGCTCCGGCGGCTTCGGCGGCGGCGACCGTGGCGGATACTAATCCTCGGATTAACACCCTCCTCAAGGGCGCCTTTCGGCGCCCTTTTTTGTGCCCGGATGGGTCAAATTCCCTGCTTATTCCTAGTGAAAACAGGCTATCCGCTTGTCCCCTGCCGACCCGCGGGCTTAATGCCGGACCGACATGAGCCTCCTGCTCGCCGCCCTCTTCCTTTCCCTCTCCTTCGGTTCGGCCCAGGCCGCCCTGAACACCGATAGCCTTCCCGCCGGGGCCGTCGGCATCGTCGGCGTCGATATCGCAGCTTTCAGGGCCTCCAGGGTCGGCCAGGCGGTCGAGAAGCTCGCTGGCCTGAAGACCAAGGACCTCGAGGCTTCCCGCAAGCTCAGCGAGCAGCTGGGCATCGACTCCAAGAAAGACCTGCAGAACCTCGTCGTCGCAATCTACCCCGGCCCCGACGGTAAGGTCGCCGAAAAGAACGCTTCCGCCATCGTGTTGATCCGCGGTAAATTCTTACCCACGACCATCGACGCCTTTGGGGCGAAGAACGGCATCGCTTCAAAGAGCGTCGGCAAGCACAAGGCCTGGGAAGCGAGCACGTTCATCGAGAAGGTCACGGGCGAAAAACCTAAGGACAATGCCAAGGACGCCTACATCGTCGCCCACTCGGAAAGCCTCGTGATCATCGCCAGCACGGAATTCCTCGAACGCGCCCTCGACGCGGCCGATTGCCACGAGAAGTCCACGCAGCTGCCCGCCGCGGTGGCGTCCAAGTTCGCCGCCGCCCCGCAAGGCTGGTTCACCCTCTATGCCGATGCGTCGAAGATGCAGAACGCCAAAGAGAATGTCGGCGCGGAAGATATTTCCTTGGTGCTCGGCGAAAACGCGACCGACCTGCAGCTTGCGATCGCCGCGGGTTTCGTGACCGCCGACAAGGCTACGACGATGCGTAAGCAGATCAAAGGATTACAGGCGTTCGCGATGATCGGGCTTTCAAATGACGATGGCAAGTCACCCGACGAGAAGGAGAACCTGGCGCTACTTTCGGAGCTGGTGCAGAAGATCCGCATCGGCGGCGAAGGCAAGCAGGCGACGCTCGACCTCGATTACCCGGCCGACAAAGCGGCGCAGGCGATTTCCAAGGTGATCGAGAAAGCCCAGAAGGGCTCTGGCGCTCCGTCCGCCAAATAAAGCCCCGATGCGACGTCCGTGGCTGCTGCTCGCATTCCTCGCGATGGCGAGCGGGCTGGCTTGGCTGTGGCTCGATCCTGCGGCGCTCCGTCTCCGCGTCGACCCGCGTAGCCGCGAAGTCGCACTCATCGTCCCCGCGGAGATGGTCGGCCGACGCACCGCCACCGCGGTAATTCTGGCCCTACCGGAACTCTCCCTCCCCGAACAGCGAGCCGCGCTGCGCGCCCAGCTCGCGAGCCCCGCGGTGAATTCAGCCCAGCGTGTGACCGTGGGCTTCATCCCCGGACAACCGGCCGAGTTCGGCCTGGAAACTCCGGAAATTTCCGAAGGCGGAAAGGTCATCCCAGGACTGGCCCGCGTGCAGTTACGCGGCGTCCCGCATGGCTACCTGCTCGTGCACGCCGACCCCGCCTCCGACCTGCTCGCGGCGGCCGCCCGCCGTCGCTGGCTCGGCCGCGCACTCATCGAAGCCGGCGCCCAGGCTGAGACCGCCACGATCGCGGTCGGCGAAAGCGATGACGGCGCTTTCCTCGTCGCGACGATTGCGTTCGCCTATCGGACTGGCGAGGAAGCCGAAGCCGCCCTCCAACGCCTGACGGAAAAACAAGGCGACACCGAAGCGCTCGGTTTCGCCGCGCGACCCGGCACCGACCGCATCACGCGCCGCACGAAGCTACTGGTCGTCCGCCTCGACATCGAGACGGACCTCGTGCTGCAGGGGCTGCGTCGACGCTAAGGCTCAGGCTTTCTCCAGCGAACCGTCGGCCTTGAGGCGACGGTAATAGCAACCCGAACGGGCCTTGCCGTTCTCCTTCGTGTGGCAGGCCCCTTGGCCGGCCGGACGGACCTTGTAGAGAATCGAGTTCTGCTCGCAGTTGACGCGCACCTCGAGAAGCTCAAGGAAATCGCCGGAGGTCAGGCCCTTGATCCAAAGTTCATTACGCGACGTGCTCCAGAAAGTGGCCTTCTTTTCACGCAGGGCCGTCTGCAGAGCGAGCTCGTTGACATAGCCGAGGATGAGCACTTCGCCCGTCTGGGCGTCCTGGGCCACGGCGGGGATGACATCGGCCTGCCCGGCAGCGATTTTTCGCAGTTTTCCGAAGTCGAGTCGCAGGGCCAGGCCTTCTTCGAGTTCTTTGTCGGACATGTGACCTTTTTGGAGGGGTTTCGAGGCTCATTCAAGGCTGGAAACCCCACCCGTTTATCCCTTACGGATTAAGCCTATGTCGCTCAACAATTCCGCCGACCTTTCCCGCGCCGCCACCGAAGCCCGTGGCCTCGCCATGGACGCCGTGGCCGCCTGCCATTCGGGCCACCTCGGCCTGCCGCTCGGCGCCGCGGAAATCGGCTCCGTACTCTACGGCAACTTCCTCCGCCACGACCCCGCCGCCCCCTCCTGGATCAATCGTGACCGCTTCGTCCTCTCCGCCGGCCACGGCTCGATGTTCCTGTACAGCTGGATCCACCTCGCCGGCTTCGACCTCCCGCTCCAGGAAGTGAAGAACTTCCGCAAGCTCCACTCCAAGACCCCGGGCCACCCTGAGTTCGGCGAGACCGTCGGCGTCGAAGCCACCACTGGCCCGCTCGGCCAGGGCACCGGTAATATTGTCGGCATGGCTGTGGCCGCCAAGATGGCCGCCGCCCATTTCAACACCGCGGAGCATCAGATCTTCAATCACATCGTGGTTGGCCTCGCCGGCGACGGTTGCCTCCAAGAAGGCATCTCGCAGGAAGCTGCTTCCTTCGCCGGCCGCTTCGCCCTCGATAACCTCATCATGCTCTATGACTCCAACGACGTCACCCTCGACGCCATGGCTTCCAAGACGCAGAACGAGGATACCGCCAAGCGCTACGAAGCCGCCAATTGGGAAGTCTTCACGATTAAGCAGGGCAACGAGCTCGCCCCGATCGCCGAAGCCCTCGACCAGGCCCGCGCCAGCAAGAACGGCAAGCCGAAGCTGATCATCTGCAAGACCGTCATCGGCAAGGGCATCGCCGAAGTCCAGGGCACCTCCAAGGGCCACGGCGAAGCCGGCGTGAAGTTCGTCGACGCCTCCCGCAAGGCCCTTGGCCTGCCCGAAGAGAAATTCTACGTCTCGCCCGAGACCCGCGCCTACTTCAACGCTCGCAAGGCCCAGCAGGCCGCCGCGCACGCCGAATGGCAGAAGACCTTCGCCGCTTGGTCCAAGGCCAATCCCGAGAAGGCCGTCCTCCTCGCCAAGGCCCAGCAGGGCGATCACGGCGACGCCCAGTCCCTCCTCGCCGCGATCCCGGAGTTCGGCAAGAACGCCCTCGCCACCCGTCTCTCCGGCGAAACCTGCATCAACGCCGTCGCCAAGGCTTCGCCGCTCGTGCTTTCCGGTTCGGCCGACCTTCACGGCTCGACCAAGAACTACATCAAGGATGCCGGCGACTTCGACATCGCGACCCCGGCCGGCCGCAACCTCTACTTCGGCATCCGTGAGCACGTGATGGGCGCCATCCTCAACGGCATGGCCTACCACGGCATCTTCAAGGGCTCCGGCGCGACCTTCCTGACGTTCTCCGATTACCTCCGCCCCTCCATCCGTGTCGCCGCCCTCGCCAAGCTCCAGGCCTTCTACATCTTCACGCACGACTCCGTCGGCGTCGGCGAAGACGGCCCGACCCACCAGCCAGTGGAAACCGTGAGCGCCCTGCGCTGCATCCCGAACCTCGACGTGGTCCGCCCGGGCGACGCCGAAGAGACAGCCGCCGCCTTCGCCCACGCCGTCGCTCGTAAGGACGGCCCCGTCGCCCTTATCCTCTCCCGCCAGAACGTCCCCTCCCTCGACGCCGTCCCGGTCGCCACGCGCCGCCAAGGCACGCTCAAGGGCGGCTACATCCTCCGCAAGGAGACCGCAGCCCTCACCCACATCATCATCGGCACGGGTAGCGAACTCTCGCTCGCCCTCGCGGCCGGCGAAGAACTCGGCGCGGGCGTCCGCGTGGTCTCGATGCCTTCGATGGAAGTCTTTGCGCGTCAGCCGAAGGCCTACCAGGAAGAAGTCCTGCCCTCCGCTTGCACCAAGCGCGTCAGTATCGAAGCGGGCGTGACGATCTCGTGGGGCCGCTACGTCGGCACCGCCGGCAAGGCCATCGGCACCGACACCTTCGGCCTCTCCGCCCCGGGCGACGTGGTCATGAAGGAACTCGGCATCACGAAGGAAGCCGTGATCGCCGCCGCCAAGGCGCTCTGAGCAACCTGACAACCGAACACCGAAGACCGGCGCCGCAAGGCTGCCGGTCTTCTTGTTTTCAGGGATTCACCTGGCCTCGCGGAGATCCGTCAGTGCAATCTGGAAAAGATCGCCCTGCTCGGACCCGAGGAGGAGGTGGCCAGCGTCGACCCAGGAACACCCTTCGACCTGCCAGGAAAGCATCGGCGGGGCGATCGGCGCATGCAGCGCGGGTGCATGGAAGAAATCTTCGCCCGCCGCGGGGACGTCGAACACCCAGACATTACGATAGGTCAAGATGGCGAGATGTTTTAGGTCAGGCGAAAGACAGGCGTCGGTGACCATGCCGCCGACGTCAAAGCGGGCGAGTTTGGTCAGGGTAGCGTGCTCGCCGACGGGCGGGATATCCGCACGCCAGAGATCCGTCAGGGTATCGCGGCGATGCTTGGTTAGGAGGTAGAGTTTGCCACGTAGCAGGAACATCGCCTCGCAATCATGCGAAAGCTCGGGGTCGGGAAAGGCCGTCTGATCTGGCCAGGCGAAGGTGACCTTGCGGACGTCAGTCACCTCGGTGACGCCAGGCGCGGGCTCCTTGAACAGGTAGAATGCTAGTTCCTTGCGGCGGGAGACGTTATTGCCGACGTCGCCGACAATCATGTTGCCGGCGGCGTCCCCGGAGATGGCCTCCCAGTCCACATTGGTGGCGCCCTTGAGCGTGACCGCCCCCCAGAAGCTTTTACCGACGGGCACCATAGTGCCGTCCGCCCGGATTGGCGTGATGGCTGGCTTGGCACCGGAATCGGAAAGCGTCCAGAAGACGCCGGGCTGCGAAGGGCTCGCCCAGAGCGCGGAACACTCGGCCACGAGTTTGAGGTTCAGTTTGCCGGCACTCTTCAACTCGAGCGTCGGCATGTCAGGCACTTGGCGACGAATCACCTCCGGCTCCGCGCCCACGACCAAGGCGGCCCAAGTCAGGCAAGCGAGGTGTAGGGTCAGCCGCATAGACTCACCCTACCTTGTCCAGGCCCCTTGGCAATCCGTCGCCGACTCTTTTGCTGTCGAAATCAGAAGCCGACCGCTCATCCTCGCGTAATGGCCCGCAAATCCTCGCGCTCGCTCTGGACGGACAAGCTCAGCGGCGTCGCGTCGACGCCGACGGGGGCGAAGGTGCCCCGCGCCAAGAAGGCTGCCGCCGCTCCCGCTGGCCGCGGATGCCGCGCCATCATCCTGGGTATCGACCCTTCCTTGCGTGGCACCGGCCTCGCCGTCATCGACGCGCGGGCGGAGCCGATGCGCCTGCTCGCCAGCGTGACGCTAAAGCTCGGCCCGAAGCTGGAGCCCTACGAATGCATGGGGCGTATCGCCGACGCCGTGGAGAAACTTACCCGCGAGCATGGCGTCACCCACGCCTCCATCGAGGAGACGATCTACGTCCAGAACTTCCGTACCGCCCAGGCGATGGGCGCCTCGCGCGGAGCCGCCCTCAGCGTACTCGCCCGTCTCGGCGTCAAGGTCGGCGAATACGCGCCCACGCGCATCAAGCTCGCGGTGGCGGGCCATGGCGGCGCCTCCAAGGAACAGGTCGGCCGGATGATCCGCACGGTGCTCCGGCTCGGCGACGCGCTCGCGCTGGACGAATCCGACGCGGCCGCCGCGGCACTCTGCCACGCGTTCACCGCGCGCGGCTAAGATCAGAGTTCCTCGCTGACGGCGAACTCGTCGTGCCGGCCGCGGGCCTGGCTCCAGCGGGCCATGAGCTCGTCGAGTGGCACCGGACGGACTTTCTGCGAGAGGTTATAGGCGCCGGCTTCCACGCAGGCCTGGATCTGGCCGCGGACGACTTCATAGGAGCGCGAGAAGCGTAGCGATTCGTCGCGGAGCAGGCTTGAGACATGGCAGCAGCCGCCGACCTCGGTCACCATGAAACGCCCGGCCTTAAGGTCCTCGACGGAGAGCGCGCGCAGGTCGAAACGGGCGAAGTGCAGGCCGGGGAAACGCTTGGCGAAGGCGGTCATCGCGGTGTCGAGCTCCACGGTGATGAGATCGTGGCGATGCAGGCAACGGGCGCCATGGCCATAGCTACCGGTGAGATTAAGGGTGATCTTCTGGCCGGCGGGGATGACGCGATTCAGGTCGCGCGAATGACACTGAATGAAGAGTTCGCCGCGCGAGACCGCCACTTCGTCGAGCCAGATGAGTTCCTCGAGCGTCTGCTCGCCGTCGCCGCGCACGGTGACATCGCGCTTCTGCACGATCGCCATGATGCGGCCGTCGTCCTTGCCCGGGTTGCGACGCCAGACGACCTCGAACTCGAAGCCGGAGATGAATTTCTGCAGCAGGAAATCCTCCTTGGCCCCGAGGACGAGTTTCTCGAGCTGCTCCTGGGTATGGACGAACCGAAGACCGGCGCCGTCTTCGGCCACCTCGGGCTTGAAGACGACCGGAAAGCCATGGCACGCGGCGAAGGCGGCGGCCTCCTTGACGCGTTCGTCCTTCGGGTCCTCGAGGGAGAGCGCGAGCGTCGGGCAGCAGCGGGAATCGCGCTGGAACGGACGGAGCAGGAGCGACTTGGAGTCGCCGATGAAACCGCCGATGCGACCGAAGGCCGGATTGGCCGAAGCGAAAGCGGTCAGGTGGCGATGCCGGAGGCAGAGCATCAGGATACCGAGTCGGATCGGAAGATAGAGCACCGCGGCGGGCCAGAGCGAAGGCTGCAGGAAGCCACGGACCTTCATGACGATTTGACGGCGGCCGCGCCAGGTCAGCGCGGGCACGAACCAGTGCGTCACCAGGTAGAGCAACGCGAGCATGCCGACGACGATCCAGCCCGCGATGCGGTGATACTCGTTGAGCTTGAGCAGGATCTTCGGGCCCCAGTTCTGACCGATGTACATCAGGACCGGCGTCCAGATAAGCGCCGCGAGGAAAAGGAGCATGCCCAGTCGGAGCGGCTTGAGCCGGAGGATGCCTGCGGTGATGAAGGTCGGGACGCGGCTCGCCGGCACAAAGCGGGAACTGACGACGACGAACATCCCGCGCGGCGTGGAGAACCAGCCAGCCCATTGCTCAAGTTGGTGCGGCTTGATGAGCCACTTCAGCGGGACGCGATGCAGCGCCTGTCGGCCAAAGAAACGCCCCAGGCAATAGAGGGCGACATCGCCGACGAAGATGCTGACCGTGCAAGCGGCGACCCCGGACCAGAAATCGATGATCCCCATGCCCACGAGCAGGCCCGTCGCCAGGCACGTCGGATCCTCGGCCACGAGGCAGCAGAGGAAGATGATGACCATCAGCATCCAGTAGCGCGCGCCTTCCGCGGTGGGCACGGGCGGATTCTTGGCCGTCTGCTCTGACGCCAGCGCCGGCGGGGCATGCTCCACGCCGAGCACGAAAGCGTTCAACTTGGCCGCCGTGGCATCCACGTCGGTGAAAGCGGCATCCCGCCCGCCCGGCAAAATGTCGAGCCGGGCGTGCGGCGCCAGCTTGGCCGAATAGCGGGCGGCATCGGCTGACGTCACCCAGTCATCCTGGCCATGCACCAAGTACAACGGCTTTCGCCACTTGCGAAGGATATCAGCCGAGTCCGTGAGGTCCGTATCGAAGACCGTCTTCGCGTAATCGCGATCCCAACGGAGCAGGTCGGCCGCCCCGAAATTAGGGGTCAGGCGGGAGACGCCCCAGAAGAAGGCTCCGTGAAAACCATAGACCAACTTGTTGACAAGGGGATTGCCCATCATCTCGAACTCCTGGGCGCCTGGCGAAGAAACCAAGCTCAGGGAGCGGACGCGTTCAGGATGGGCCTTGGCCAGTTCCAGGGCGGCGACACCGCCGAGTCCTTGACCGATGACGTGATATTCCTTCAGGCCGTAATACTCGACGAGCTCCGCCACCACCTCCGCGTTCGACTCCATCGAATGGCTAGGCACGTCTCCGGAAGAGGTATGGAAACCAGGCAGGAAAGCCTCGATGACGGAAACCTCGGGGTTCTTGGCGAGCGCTTCGCAAAGCCGGCTCCCTTGATCATCCCACGGGACGCGATGGAGATAGACCAAGACCGTCTTACGGAAGCGGGGACGGAGTTCGACCTGGGCCTCCTCCTCCTTCTGGCCGTCGACCCCGTGCAGGTGAGCCCGGATCGGGATCTTACGGTCCGTCTTGACCACCTTGTCTCCGACGAAGTCGAAGGCGTGCACCTCGACCGGCGTGCCTGGCGCGAACCTTTCGATGGCGCTGAAGAACGGGAACTGCGCGGAAAGGATTAGCAGGACCAGATAGAGGGAAACGAGCCACCATCGCCCCGGGACTCGCCCGAGGTTACGCTTTCGCTCGGCTGAGGCAGGCATCGAACGTTCATCAAAGGTCGTCAGGCCCTAGGAGCAAGACGGGAAGGGCAAATACCGCACGATTGGCCGATTTATGGCTTCCGTAGCGGGGCTAACCCCTCTTGTCTTGGCCTACGTGCAACCCACCGGAAAGGAACTCCCAGGCCTCAGGGTCACCGTCGACAAGGTGGTCCATCATCGGGATGCGAACTTCCCCCCCGAAACGCCGCACGCGTTCGTCTACTTCCTGACCATCAGCAACCTCTCCCAGGAGACGGTGAAGCTCCTGGGTCGGAAATGGATCATTCGCGCTCCGGACGGTAGGATCGAGATCGTCGAGGGCGACGGCATCGTCGGCGAGACCCCCACCCTGCCCCCGGGCGAGAAGTTCTCCTACAACAGCTACCACCTCGCCGGCGGGCCGCTGACGGCCGAGGGCTCCTTCCACGGCACCACCCAATCCGGCGAACGCATCTACACGCGTATCCCGGTCTTCGCCATGACCCCTCCTACCGACCCTTCCTGATGCGACTTACTGACCTGAACTCTGGCCGCGAAATCGGCGCCAACTGCATGCTCGCCGAATTCGGCGGCCTGCGTCTGGTGATCGACTGCGGCCTCCACCCCAAACTCGACGGCCGCAAGGCCTTGCCCCAGATCGACAAGATCCAAGGCAACGTCGACGGCGTGATTCTGACACACTGCCACCTCGACCACCTGGGCTCGTTGCCGCTGCTGCTGAAGCAGCACCCGTCGTCGCGCGTCTACGCTTCGGCCGCCACCACCCTCTTCGTCCGCCGCCTGCTCAGCAACTCCATCCAGGTGATGAAGCGCCAGCGGGAGGAGACCGGCAACCAAGACTACCCGCTCTACGTCGAGACCGACGTCGAACGTGTCGAGCACGCCCTCGCGGCGGTGCCCATCGCCAACCCGCGCATCATCGGTCGCGGCGGCGAGGAAGTCGCCCTCACCATGCACCTCGCGGGCCACGTCGCGGGCGCCGTGGGCTGCCTGATTGAACACCGTAAAAAGAAGCACTTCTTCACGGGCGACGTCCACTTTAAGGCCCAGCGCACCGTCGCCGCCGCTAACTTCCCGCGCACGCCGGTGGACACGCTCGTCATGGAGTGCACGCGCGGGGCCACGGCCACCGTCCCAGGCTTCGACCGCGGCAAGGAAGAGCAGCGCCTGATTAAAGCCGTCAACGCCATCTGCGACGAGGGCGGCTCCGTGCTCCTACCCGCGTTCGCCTTCGGTCGCATGCAGGAAATCCTGGTGCTGCTGCAGGAAGCCGCCGACGCGGGCAATCTCGCCGACGTGCCGATTTTCTGTTCGGGCCTCGGCATGGACCTCTGCGACTACCTCGACGCTGCCAGTAAGAAGACGAAGCAGGTGAAGTTCAGCCGCCAGATCCTCCGCGACCTCGGCATCCTTCCGCTCTCCCGCAAATACACCCAGCCCGGCAAGAACATGCCCGAGCGAGGTATCTACCTCCTCTCGAGCGGCATGCTCGTCGAGAAGACCCCGGCTTGGCGCGTCGCCGCCAATATGCTCGACCACGAAGAGAACGCGGTGTTCTTCGTCGGCTACTGTGATCCCGAGACCCCGGGCGGTGAGCTCATCGGCATGAACCCCGGTGGCGAATTTAAGTTCAAGTCCCTCGACCACACCTCGACGCTGCGCGCCAAGGTCGAACGTTTCCACCTCAGCGGCCATGCCGATCGCGAGGAACTCATCGACTTCGCGAAGGCGCTCGAGCCGAAGGACATCGTCCTGACGCACGGCGACCCTCCCGCCCGCGCCTGGATGAAGGAAACCCTCGCCGCCGCCATGCCCGGAACGCGCGTGCACGACCCCGAACCGGGCGTCCCCCTCGAGCTGTGAGCCTGCTGCCGCAGTCCGTCGAAGACTGGCGTGAGTTCACCCTCACGCGCGGTCCTCGTATGGCGGCGGAAGCTTTTCTAATCAAACTGGGCGCGCTGGGCGCCGAGGAACAACGCGCATCGCTCTGCGGCCTGCCCGACGTCGCCACGCTGACGCGGCGCTTCGAGGCGGCCTGGCCCCTGCGCGAAGCCGCGCTCGGCGGCGTACCCTTCCTGACAAAGGATCTCTATTTTCGTACCGGCGAGCCGACCTACGCAGGCTCGACCTTCCTGCCTGAAGAAATCGGGCCTTCCCGCACGACCTCTTCCTTGCCCGCTGCCTTCGAAGCCGACGCCGGCGCAATCGAATGCGGACGGACACAGCTGAATGAATTCGCCTTCGGCCTCACGGGCGAGAACCCACACTCGGGCGATTGCCCGCATCCGGAACACCCGGAACTACTCTCCGGCGGTTCGAGTTCCGGCGCAGCCTTCGCTGTGGCCCGTGGGCTGGTCCCGTTCGCACTCGCTACCGATACCGCCGGCTCGATCCGCGTGCCTTGCGGCTACTGCGACGTCTGGGGCCTACGCCTCTCGCCCGACATCGCGCCCATCGGTGATATCTTCCCGCTCTCACCGGGCTACGACACCCAAGGCTGGATCACGCGCACCGCCAAAGACCTCCGCCAAGTCTCAGCCGCCGTGCTCGGCGAAGCCCCGCCCGCCGGCGCCGGCCTCTGGGCTGGCGACCTCGGCCTCGGCATCCCGGCGGACGACCTCGCCGCCATGCGCGCGGTCGCCCTGCAGGCCGGCGCGCAGGAAGACGTCGCCGCTACGATGCTCCTGCGGCTCGCGTTGGCCGAAGCGGCTGACGCCTATCCGGTGCTCGGCGGCCATGCCGCCGCCCGCGTGCACGCCGCCTGGCTGGAACGCCGCCGGCCGGATTACGATCCCATCGTCTGGGAACGCCTCGACATCGGACGTCGTCGCACCCACGAGGAGCTCCGTGCCGCGGAAGCCGTCCGCGCCCGCGTGATCGACGCCTTCCGCACGGTCTTCCGCCGCCATCACTTCATCGCCCTGCCCGCTACCTTCGGCGGCGCGGTCCGCAAGGCTGACTCCGACGCGACACACCGCCGGCGCCTGCTCGCGCTCAACGCGCCTGCTTCGCTGGCTGGCCTTCCTCTCATCGTCGCGCCGGCGCGCCTGCCGAACGGCCTCACGGCCGGCGTGCAGTTCGTCTTCCCTGACATGGCCAACTTCGGCTGGGACTCCGTCCTCGGCCGCTTCGGCTGATCAGAGGCGCTTACGGCGCATATGCGCCGAAGGCTGCCCCAAGGCTTCGCGATACTTCGCGACGGTACGTCGAGCGATTTGGACGCCACGCTTGCGCAGCTCGGCGGTGATTGCCTCGTCGGCCAGGGGCTCAGCGGGGTTCTCCCGGGCGAGGATATCGGCGATCAGCTCCTGGACGCCTTCCTGGGCGACGGTGCCTCCATCGGACGTCGAGACGCCCGAAGTGAAGAACCAGCGGAACTCGCGCAGGCCGTGCGGCGTGAGCATCCACTTACTGGCCGCAGCGCGGCCGACGGTGGTCTCATGCACGCCCATCTCCTTGGCGACGTCCGTCATGGTGAGCGGACGTAGTTTGGAAGGGCCGTGTTCGAAGAAGTCAGCCTGACGTTCGACGATGATGTGGGCGAGCTTCTCGATGGTGCGCTGGCGTTCCTCGATGGCGCCGATGAGGAACTTGCCCTGCCGCATGCGCTCGAGGATGTAGGCGCGCTCCTTGTCGCCGAGGGTCTGGCCGGCGAGCATGTCCTTGTAAGCCGGGACGAGGCGGAGGCGCGGGACGTGGCGGTCGTCCATGATGACCTTCCACTTGCCGTCTTCGTCGAGCTCGACGGTGGCGTCGGGCGTGACCACGCGGTTGTCGTCACGGGAGAATCGGCGGGCCGGCACGGTCTCGAGCTTAGCGAGTTCGGCAAGCGCCTCACGGATGTCATCCAGTTCGACGTCGAGCACGCGGGCACACTCCTCGAGCCGGCGGCCCATCATGGGCTCCCAGCAGTCGGTGATCAGACGCGCGGCGGTCGAAAGGCCCCGGCTGCGCTGACGCAGCTGGGCGAGGAAGCATTCGCGAAGATCGCGGGCACCGATGCCGGCTGGATCGAACGCCATCAGCAAGGTGTGGGCCGTCATGACGGCCTCGTACGGCTGGCCGGAACGCAGAGCGACGGTCGAAAGGTCTTCTTCGACGAAGCCACGCTCGTCGAGCGAGGCAATCAGCAGCTTGAGTGCTTCCTGTACCGCTGGATCATCGGAAGCCGTGCGGGCCTGGTCGGCGAGGTGTTCGGAAAGGGAAGCCTCGCCCGTGGCGGACTCCATCATGTGACGACGACGCTCTTCGTCTTCCTGGGTATAGCCCTGCGAGCGGATCTCCTCGTAGTAGCTCTCGTCCCAATCTTCCTTCATGCGCTTCAGCGCGTCGAAATCGTCGTCGCCCAAGGAGAGTTCGCGCGGACCCTCCTCTTCCGACTCCTCGGAGGGCACGGGCGCGTCCAGACTCTCGTTGCCGGTCGGCTCGACTTCTTCGAGTAAAGGATTGGCCGCCATCTCTTCCGAGATCTCACGCAGGAGCTCGGCCGCAGGCACTTGGAGGATGCGGAGCGACTGGCGAAGCTGCGGCGTCAGGACGAGTCCTTGGACCTGCTTCTGCGATTGATTGATGCCTGGATTAGCCATCGAACGAATCCTAGCAAAGAGGGTTCCGAGGCGATTTGCAAAAGGTATCGATGAGTCCATTCGTCTTGCCTAACCATCGGAGGCAAACAGACTTGGAAATACCCGAAGGGGCATGGACTACGCCCGTATGAGCAACTTCTCACTCCTGATCGGCAACGAAACCCGCGGACCGCTGACCGAAGCCGAGGTCTCGGCGATGATTGCCGAAGGGGCGCTTACCGCGGACATGCTTTGCATGCCCGAGGGATCGCAAGAGTGGGTACCACTCTCCGCGCATTTCAAGTTCGGCGTCACCCTCAAGCTTAAGCTCTCCAAGCCCGTCTCCACGGAAGTCGAAGAGGAGATCGCCGCCAAGCGGCTCGACCCGGACACGCGGAGACGTCTCCTGCTCTACGGCTTGGCCGAGCCTGCCAATGTCGACACTTTCACGCAGGTCCAGGCGATGCTGGCCCTTGCCGACCACGAGAAGACCGTCACCTCGACGAATAGCTTCCACCGAGTCGTCGGCTACGCCGTGCTGCTCGCGATGATTGGCGGCGGCGCCGTGCTGGGTCTTTCCCGTGGCTTCGGCGGCGACGCACTCGCTTTCTGCGGCAGTCTCTTCGTCAAGGAAGAGGTGAGCGCACGGACCAGCCTCCACTTGCTCCGCAGTGAAATCGGCCAGTTCGCCGATCTGAAGACCCGCGCCGAACGTGCCGTCTTCGAAAAGCCGCGCGGCGGTTCTCCTGGCTTTAACGTCATCGCCAGCCGCCTGCGCATCGACCCCTACTCCTCCTTCTCGCTCCGCGGTCAGGTCGACACCGCTCCGCTGACCCGGAAAATCGCCATCTGGGGGCTGAAACTCGACGCCGACCGCCGAGTCTACGTCCTGCGCGACGCGCCCTCCGCTAAGGCTTCCGAACTACTGAGAGCCCAATCGGCGGTGCTCGACGAGGTCCTCAACCCCGCCCTCGACGAAGCCGGCTTCGCCCAGCTCTTCGCCGAAGTTTTGAGCACTTTCCCGCCTGCTACCTTCCCGGAGGCCGGTCGTCTCCGCACGGAAGCCGAAGGCATGCGCATGAGCGCGCTGAAGATCTTCATCGAACGCGTCGACTTCCGCGCGCAGGCCGCGAGCACGCAATCCGCGCAGAAAGTCTGGAGCAGCCAGCTGCTCGCCTTCTCCGAACGACTCAAGGCCCTCCAGGCCAAGGTCTACGCCCTGACCTCGCCGGCGGCTCGCCGTCAGCGCTGGAACGAATTCAGTTCAGGCCCAGGCGCCGAACTGGCCGCCTGGATGCTCACCTCCGGCGCCAAGGAAGTCCGCCTCAACCCCGACGGCACGTTCGTGGTCTCATCCATCTCTGGCATCAACGCCGATTCGTTGAACCAGGTGATCGTCAGCACGCGTATCGCCGGCGATACGGTCTTCTTCCCGTGGAACTCCAAGCATCTCGGCACCGGCAAGTGGACCAGCGAACCGATGGCCAAGGCCTTCCTGATCGACCGTGAACGCTACAAGGTCACCGACAAGCTCACCGTCGGCGGCCGGACCTACTACGCCAACCTCCAGACGGCCACGCACCGCTTCGTGTACACGCGCACCTCGCCGCTATGGCGCTACCTCGCGGTGGCCCGCGACACGGACAAGGACATCGTCTACGCGCTGGTCGACGACAAGACCTTCGCCGCGGCCAGTAAGGGCGCGACGATCACGCCCGCGGAGCTCGCAAAGTTCAATCTCTACCTGAGCGCGGAAGAATCCGTGCGCCCCGAAGGCCTGTACGTCGAGTGACCCCGGTCACTCCGCGCGACGCGTCCAGCAGTCCGGCTCAGAGCAATCACCGAGCTGCGAAGGCGTGAGGCGCGTGGACTTGCCGGTGACACTGTCGATCACGACTAGACCGTTACCTTGCGCGGCGACCAGGTGACGACCGTCTGCGCACCACGAGGCGTGGGCGATGGGCACCGGGCTCTTGGTCACGATGGGCGTCACGGTGCCGGCGGCGAGATCGAGCACCCCGAGGCGAAGCGTGCGGGACTCCTGATAAGTGAAGACGAGCTGATTCGGGATGACGGGATTCCACCGCGGCTCGGTGCTGTAACCATAGCCAGTGGAGACCCGCTGCAAGGGACCGCCGCCGGAACTGGCGAGGTAGATGCCCGGGCTGCCCGTCGGGCCAGCGGTGAGTGCGAAACGGGAACCGTCCGGAGACCACGAAGGATCGGTGTTCAACCACTGCATGTTCGGAGCCTTGATCACGCGCGTCGGCGTCTGGCCCTGCGGACCCGCGACAAAGATATCCATGGTGTCCTTATTGGAGGAGGCGAAAGCGATGCGCCCATCGGGACCGCTGCTGGCGGCTCCGAGCGCGCCGCGGACATTGACGATGACCTTAGCGGCATCGCCATAACCGTTGGTCGAGAAGATTTCAGGCCAGTTCGAACGGAAGGAGGAGATGAAGAAGACCCGGGAGCCATCGGCCGACCAGCGCGGGCCGATCGAGGTGTTGCGATAGTTCGTTAGACGTAACGTCTTAGAGCGGGCCAGATTGGTGACGTAGATCTCGGCGTTGCCGGTGCCACGCGAGACGAATGCGACCTTGGTGTCCGCGAACAACGGCTTGAGCTGCCAGCGACGACCGAGACCGACGACGGCGGCGTCGGCAACCCGGAGCGCGAGCTGGTCCTCATCCTTGCCTTCGACGTTCGCCGTGAAGGCGCAAAGCGGATTATCGCAGGCGACGACGGCGGCGGAGCCGCTGCGACCGATGCGCACCTTGATGGGCGAACTGGGAGAGATCTCGATCGCTCCGTGCGTTGAAAGGGCGAATTGAACGAGGCCGCCCAGCACCGGATCGTCCGAGACGATCGCCACCGGTACGATCTTACGGCTGATCAAGCCGCCGATCTCGTTGTCGACCTTGATGTTGGCCTCGGCGAAGAGAGGAGCGGCGAGAAAGACGGCGAAGAGGGAAAGGAAGCGCATCGAGCGGAGTGGTTTTGAGGTTAGCAGTTTGACCTAGGTTGGGCAGGGAGTTCAATCCCGCTGATGTCGCTCGATAAGGAATCAGTCCAGAAGGCCCTCGGCCAGGTCCGGTACCCCGGCTACAGCCGCGACATCGTCTCCTTCGGCCTTGTGAAGGGCATCGAGGTCACCCTCGAGGGCAAGGTCAGCGTCGGGCTGGCGGTCACGAGCGCCGACCCGGAGGTCCCCAAGAAACTCTACGCCGATATCGAGGCCGTTCTGAAGTCCCTCGGTGCGAAAAATCCCGAGATCGCCATCACGGTGACGGTCCCCAAGGGTGCCCCGACCGCCGCCGGCGCCCCGGCCGCGCCCGCCAAGCTCCCGGCTGATGCCGGCGTGGGCAAGGTGAAGTTCATCATCGCGGTCGCCAGCGGCAAAGGCGGCGTCGGCAAGTCCACTTTCGCGGTCAATCTGGCCTGCGCCCTCGCCCGAGCCCTCTCCGACCAAGGCCGCCCGGGCAAGGTCGGCCTGATGGACTGCGATATCTATGGCCCTTCGGTCCCTCTGATGATCGGCGTCAACGGCCGACCCATGCTGGACGGCGATACCCTCATCCCCCTCGAGAACTTCGGGGTGAAGGTGATGTCCATGGGCCTGCTTATCGATGCCGACGCCCCGGTGGTCTGGCGCGGCCCGATGATCATGAAGACGATCTCGCAGTTCGCGACGAACGTCCGCTGGGGTGAATTGGACGTCCTGCTGATCGACCTCCCCCCCGGCACGGGCGACGCCCAGCTCTCCATCGCCCAGGCGATGGCCCTCAGCGGTGCCATCATCGTGACCACCCCGCAGACGGCGGCGGTTGCGGTCGCCCTCCGCGGCGCGGCAATGTTCGAGAAGGTCGGCGTACCGATCCTCGGCGTGGCCGAAAATATGAGTTTCCTCGAAGGGGCCGATGGCTCCCGCCAATACCTCTTCGGCCAAGGCGGCGGCCTCAAGGTCGCCACGGCCCTGCAGACTATCCTTCTGGGAGAAGTCCCGCTGGACCAGACCATCCGCATGGGCGGCGATCACGGCATCCCGGTGGTCATCAGCCACCCGGACAGCAATCCGGCCCGCGTTTTCCGCTCCGTCGGGCTGACGGTGCTCCAAGGCCTCGAAAAACAGGCGTAACCAGGCCGTCGCCTACGGCTTGCAAGTTCGTCATATTTCCCTCAATCTGCCTCCAAGGATGAGAGAAATGCATCAGGAGCCGAAGACCGAAGCCGATTTGGCGGCCCGTTCGTCCCTGTACGCTGAGTTCCTCGCCGAGCGCGAAGAGATCCTCCGTCATAAGTGGATCGAGTCTGAGAAGGCCGGACGCGACATCGGCTTTGAGCGCGCCCTGATCGACTGGACCCGCCACCATCGCGCCCGCTGGCGCCTGCTGCGCCGCACGGTTAAGACGGCCTAAGGCCCCACTGACCCCGCCAAAGCAGAAGGGCCGGCTCGCATCGCTGCGGCCGGCCCTTCTGGCGTGAGGAAGAAAGGAGCTTAGCCCTTGATCTCCTTGTGCAGCGTGTGACGGCGCAGGGAAGGATTATACTTCTTCAGTTCCACCTTCTCCTGGGAAAGCTTCTTGTTACGGGTGGTCATGTAACGGGAAGGGCGCTTGCCCTCCTTGCGGGCTTCGGTGCATTCAATGATAACGATTTCGCGAGCCATGGTTTGTGTCGGTTGGAAGGTTGAGGTTTGGGAACGGCCACGGTCGGAGCAAGCCCGAAAAAGAGCCGGGCGGCCTTTTGGGCCGCCCGGTTCGTTCCGTGGGGTGGGTTAATCAGCCCCAGAGACGCTTCTTATGGCGATTTTCCTTCGAGCGCTTGCGGCGCTTGTGCTTGTTCATCTTCAGACGACGCTTCTTCTTGAGGCTTCCCATGGGTGATAGTGACTCGCAACTTGGCGACCCCTCGGCCGACAGTAAAGCCGAAACTAACCCGAAATAACGGTCTCTTCCACCCAGGCTCCCGGCCCCCAGGCCCTCCGGACGTCCGCCCGCAAGCGGGCGTGGTCGAAACCGTCCGAGACGAAGCCAAAACAGGCGCTCCCGCTGCCCGTCATCTGGCCGTTCAGCCCGGCGTTCTGACGGAAAGAAGCCAACCCAACGGGCAAGGCGAGGTACTTAGCGAACACGGGAGCGGCCAGATCGTTGCCCAGAACTGATGGATCGGAAGCTGGCTGGGCGACCCAGGCGGCGAGCTCCGCCTCGACCTGGGCCGAAGGACGATAACTTCCGGCCCTAGCCAGCAGTCCGTAAGCCTCTGGCGTCGGAATGCCGAACGGAGGCTTTAAGAGTACGACCTTACGTCCGGCCAAAGCAGCACGCGCCGCGGACGACAAGATTTCCAAGCGCTCTCCCCTGCCCCGCATAATCACGGGTTGTCCGCGCACGAAGAACGGACAATCGGAACCGACCTCGGCGGCGAGTGCCTCGAGGACTTCTAACCCGAGCGGATCGCCGGACGCTTGGTCGAGCAGACGCAACGCGGCCGCGGCGTCAGAACTACCGCCGCCCAAGCCGGCGCCATGCGGCACCTTCTTGGTGAGATGGAAATGTCCGGCGCGCGCGGACGGGCGACGCTTCATATAAGCCGCGGCGGCCTTGAGCACGAGGTTCGCGCCGTCGACCGGCAACGACGCGTCATCGCACGTCAGTCCGAGCGGACGGGCGACGTCCAGCGTCAGCGTGTCGGCCAAAGCGACCGGCGCGACGAGGCTGACGAGCTCATGGAAGCCGTCCGCCCGCCGACCGGTGATGGCCAGCGTGAGGTTGAGCTTCGCATGGGCGGCTGAAACGAGCACGCGGCCAAGATGCTCCGGGGCGTCGGCCGAGGCGAGGCGAATCAGCGGCTCAGGCCCGCGGGTGCGACTTGCGATGCACCTCGCGCAGCTTGGCGACGCTGAGGTGCGTGTAGATCTGCGTGGTCGAAAGCGACGCGTGGCCGAGCTGCTCCTGCACGAGGCGAAGGTCCGCGCCATTGGAAAGCAGGTGCGTCGCGCACGCGTGACGCAGCTTGTGCGGCGTGAGGTCCGCGGGCAGGCCGGCGAGCGCGAGCTTGCGCTTGAGCATGAGCTGGACGGCGCGCGGATTCAGGCGAGCGCCGCGAGCGGCGAGCAGCAGCGGCGCCCCGCGGACGGGCGCGCCACGCAAGGCGAGGTAATCCTTCACGGCCTTCACCGCGCTATCGCCGACGGGCACGACGCGCTCCTTCGAGCCTTTGCCCATCAACTTCACGAGCCCGCTGCCGAGGTCGAGGTCTCCTCCATTGATCCCGCAGAGTTCGGACACACGCAGGCCGCCGCCGTAAAGCAGCTCAAGGATCGCCATATCGCGGGCGACTTCCTGCGGATCGTCTTTTTCGGAATCTTCCGCGGCGTCCATCAGCGTGTCCGTCTGCGCCTCGGTGAGGAACTTCGGCAAGGACCGCGGAAGCTTCGGCAGCACGAGGCCGGCCGCTGGAGTGGTGGTGATGCCGCCGCGCTCGCGGAGGTCGGTGAGGAACGCGCGCAGCGCCGAGACCTGGTTGTGCACGGAACGGCGGTTGTGCGTGCCCTGTCTCTCGATGACGAAGTCGCGGAGATGGCGCGCGGTCAGCTTGGACCAATCGCCATCCCAGCCTCCATTGGACTTCATCCAGAGAGCAAAGCCCTTGAGCGAACGACCGTAGGTCAGGCACGAAAGCGCGGCCAGCCGACGACCGGCCAGCTGCCGCGTCAGGAAATCGGACACCTGGGCCGAACCCGGCCAATCCGTCGGCTCCCCGTCTTCTTGCTGGACGGGGCGACGCTTCACGGCTGCGGCTGCTTGCCGTGCGTGGCGCGCACCGTGATGCCGATGCCACCGCGGACGCCGAAGGCGCCGGTGACCTCGCACCACACCGGATCGAGGGCCGCGACGAGGTCGTCGAGGATCTTGTTCGTCAGGTGCTCATGGAACATCCCCTGCTGGCGGTAGCTCCAGTAGTAAAGTTTGAGGGACTTCGATTCCACGATGCGCGGACCCGGCACGTAGCGGATCGTGATCTTGGCGAAGTCCGGCTGGCCGGTCGCTGGACACAGGCAGGTGAACTCCTCGGTCGAGAGCTCGACGGTGTAGTTCCGGCCCGCATTGCGGTTCGGGAAGGTCTCCAGCGTCTGCTGGGGCTTGTTCTGGGTATTCCCGAGGTGGGAGAGTCCGGTGAGGTCCTGAGGCTGAGTGGCCATGCGGACAGGCAACCAATCCCGACGAAAGAGACAAGCGTTGAACGGCGAAAGGCCCTATCTGCCCCAAACTGCTTGCCTCATTCCGCCGCCGCGGTTGCCTCGGAGTGACCCACGCGCGCATGCAGTCCCGGGCCATCGCCATCCTCGGAGCCACCGGCTCCATCGGCACGACTACCCTGAATGTCGTCAGGGCCCATCCGTCCCGCCTCCGTGTCGCTGGTCTGGCCGCCCATTCTCGTTGGCGCGAACTCGTCGGTCCCGCCAAGGAGTTCGGCGTCGGTGTCATCGCTTTGGCCGATCCGGCCGCCGCCGCCGAAGCCCGTGCCTCCGGTGCCTTCCCCGCCGGCACCCGCATCCTCGAAGGCACCGCCGGTCTCACCGAAGTCGCCTGCCTCGCTGAAATCTCGATGGTCGTCTCCGCCGTCGTCGGCACCGCCGGCCTCGTGCCGACGCTCGCTGCACTGAAAGCGAAAAAGGACGTCGCCCTCGCAAGCAAGGAACTCCTCGTGCTCGCCGGCAAGTTTGTCACTGAAGCCGCCCGGGCCTCCGGCGCGCGCCTGCTTCCGGTCGACAGCGAGCACAACGCGATCCACCAGCTGCTCCGCGACAAGCCGAAAGGCGACATCGACCGCCTCGTGCTCACGGCCTCAGGCGGCGCTTTCCGCGACACGCCGGTCACCGACCTCAAGCACGTCACGCTCGCCCAAGCGCTCAAGCATCCCAATTGGAACATGGGCCCGAAGGTCACGATCGATTCGGCGACGATGGCCAACAAAGGCCTCGAGGTCATCGAAGCGCGCTGGCTCTTCGACATCCCCGCCGACCGCATCGACGTCGTGGTACACCCGCAGAGCATCATCCATTCTTTGGTGACGCTGACCGACGGCAGCCTCCAGGCGCTGCTCTCGCCGCCCTCGATGGCCTATCCGATCCAGGACTGCCTCCTCTTCCCCGAACGCCTGCCCTGCCCCGCCCCGCGCCTCGATCTTGCCCAGGCCCTGACGCTGGGCATGACCCCGCCCGACCCGGCCCGCTACCCTTGCCTAGGCCTGGCCCGCTCCGCCGCCACCACTGGCGGCACCGCCCCGGCCATCTTCAACGCGGCCAATGAGGTCGCCGTGGCCGAATTCGTGGCCGGCAAGCTCCCCTTCACCGGTATCGCCGAGCTCGTCGGCCGTACCTTGGCGGCCGTTTCCGCCCGCGAACCAGGCCATTTGGACGAAGTCCTCGCCGCCGACGCCGAAACCCGTGTCGCCGCGTCCAGGCTCGCCCTGGGCCTTGCCCGTTGAGATAACCCCCTTCCCCTCTTTCCATGGACAATCTTTCTTTCGGCGACCTGCTCAGCTCCTTCAAGGGTATCGCCCTCGTCGCCATCTTCTTCGGTGGCTCGATTTTCGTCCACGAGCTCGGCCACTTCCTTGCTGCCCGCAAGCGCGGCCTGAAGATCGAACGCTTCTCCATCGGCTTCGGCCCGCGCCTCTTCGGCTGGACCGGCAAGGATGGCGTCGACTACCGCGTCTCGATCATCCCGCTCGGCGGCTACGTCGCACTCCCTCAGCTCGCCGAGATGGAAGGCATCGAAGGCGCCAGCAGCGAGGAAGACGAAAAGCTCCCGAAGATCTCGTACGCCGATAAGATGATCGTCTCGGTCATGGGCGCGGTCTTCAACGTCATCTTCGCGTTCGCACTGGCCTGCATCCTCTGGGTGATCGGCATGCCGGTCGGCGAAGGCACCTCCACCACCGTCATCGGCTATGTCCCGGAACAAGTCGTCACGAGTTCCGGCCACTTGGCCGAGCTCGGCCTCGGCAACACCGTCCCTGGACCGGCCTTCAAGGCCGGCCTCCGCTCCGGCGACAAGGTGCTGTCCATCGACGACAACGAGGTCACGACCTTCAATCAGATCACCGAAGTGGTGATGCTCGGCAACCGTAAGGACTCCCAAGGTAATCCCACCGCAACCTTCAAGGTCGAGCGCGACGGCAAGGTCCTCGAATTCGTCGTCCAGCCCGCCCGCATCGAGCTCAATCCCAAGTCCGGCGACAAGGTCCGCATGGTCGGCCTACAGCCCCGCACCGAGGTCATCATCGGCGAGCCCGCCGCGAACTCGCCCGC
>JAPLTV010000032.1 GCA_026397955.1 Verrucomicrobiota bacterium
AGCTTCAGGCCGATGGCGCCCGCGCGGACCTGCTCGCGGAGCGGATCGGGTGTCGAGCAGTTGCCTTTGCCGAGGAAGCCGAAATGGACCGGATAGGATTCCGCCGCCTCGAGCATGCGATGGAGATTCCAGGCGCCGGGCGTGCAGGTCGTGGCCAGGGTGCCGTGCGCCGGGCCGGTGCCGCCGCCGATGAGCGTCGTGACGCCCGAGCTGATGGCTTCGTCGACCTGCTGAGGGCAGATGAAGTGGATGTGCGTGTCGATGCCGCCTGCGGTCACGATGCAGCCTTCGGCCGCGAGGACTTCGGTACAGGCGCCGATGATCATCGGGTTGGGCTTGCCAGTGGCGGGATCGGGATAAGCGGAGCCGAGACCGGACTGGATGCCGGGATTGCCGGCGTGACCAATGCCGACGATGCGGCCGCCCTTCACGCCGATGTCGGCCTTGATGACGCCGAGCACCGGGTCGAGAATCAGCGCATTCGTGACGACGAGGTCGAGCGACTCGGCATCGGAAGCCGTCGAAGACTGGCCCATGCCGTCGCGGATCACCTTGCCGCCGCCGAACTTCACCTCGTTGCCGTAGCCACCGACGCCGGCGACGAGGTCGGCTTCGACTTCGGCGAAAAGGTTCGTGTCGCCGAGGCGCACGCGGTCGCCGACCGTCGGGCCATACATCTGGGCATACTGGAGTCGGGAAAGTCGCAGGCTCATGGTCAGAGGGGTCCGTTTACCTGGCCGTTGAAACCGTAGACCATCCGACGGCCGGCGAAGGCCACCAACGAAACACGACGGGTGTCGCCGGCTTCGAAGCGCACGGCCGTGCCGGCGGCGATATTAAGGCGGAAACCGCGGGCGGCGGCGCGGTCGAACTTCAGGAGCTCATTGGCTTCCGCGAAATGGAAATGAGAACCCACCTGCACCGGACGGTCGCCGGTGTTGGCGACCTCGAGCGTGATCTCCTTCAGGCCGACGTTTGCCTCCAGGTCGGGCGCCTTGGCGGGGATGATTTCTCCAGGCTTCATGGGCGGATGGGATTGTGGACCGTGACGAGTTTCGTGCCGTCGGGGAACGTGGCCTCCACCTGCACATCGTGGATCATCGAGCCGACGCCTTCCATGACGTCGGACTCCTTGAGGATGGTGGTGCCGTAGGACATGAGTTCAGCGACCGTCCGCCCGTCGCGCGCGCCCTCCATGATCTCGTAAGTGATGATGGCGATCGTCTCAGGGTAATTGAGTTTCAGGCCGCGTGCCTGTCGGCGGCGGGCGAGGTCGGCGGCGACGACGACCAGGAGTTTTTCGCGTTCGCGAGGGAGGAGATGCATGGATTCAGACCTGGAGGTGGATGCGGACGACGTCGTCCGTGAGGTCGGCGATGGCGCCGGAAGAGACGACCGCGCCGCGGTCGAGGGCGTAGTAGCGGTCGGCGACCGCGCGGCAGAAATCCACGTACTGCTCCACGAGCAGAATCGCGAGGCCCGTGCCGTCGGCGCGCGGAATCGTGCGAAGGCGGCGAAGGGTGTCGCCGATCTGCTCGATGATCGAGGGCTGGATGCCTTCGGTGGGTTCATCGAGGATCAGCAGCTTCGGGTCGCACAGGAGCGCGCGGCCGATGGCCAGCTGCTGCTGCTGCCCGCCGGAAAGCACACCGCCCTTGCGGCCGAGCATCTCCTTCAGGACCGGGAAGAGTTCGTAGACGCGCTCGAGGGCGTTCGCGGCATCGGCGCCTTTACGGCCATGGACCACGAGGCCGATGCGGAGGTTCTCCTCCACGGTCATGTGCGGGAAGATATCACGGCCCTGGGGGACGTAGCCGATGCCGAGGCGCGCCCGGACGTCGGTGGCGAGGCGATGGATCGGCTTCTCTTCAAACATAATCGCGCCTGCTCGAACGGGGAGAAGTCCGGTAATCGTCTTGAGCGTGGTCGTCTTGCCGACTCCGTTACGGCCCATCAGCGCCACGACCTCGCCTGGGCGGACCTCGAGCTCGACTCCACGGAGGATGCGCGAGCCCGAGATATCGGCCTCGACGGACTTAAGATGCAGGAGGGTGCTCATCGGGTGCCGTGTTTGCCGCGACCCAGGTAGACCTCGCGGACGCGAGGGTCGGCCTGGACGTCGTCGAATTTCCCTTCGCAGAGCAAGGCGCCCTGATGGAGGACGGTCACCCGTCCGTTGGCGGCGATCTGTTTCACGAAGGCCATGTCATGCTCGACCACCACCAGGCTGTGCTTGCCCGCGAGGGAAAGCAGCAGTTCGCCGGTGCGGTGCGTCTCTTCGTCCGTCATGCCGGCGGCGGGCTCGTCGACGAGCAACACGCGGGGTTCCTGGGCGAGGAGCATGCCGATCTCGAGCCACTGCTTCTCGCCGTGCGCGAGGAGTCCGGCCTTCCATTCGCCCTTGGCCTCGAGCCGGATGAGTTTCAGCAACTCGTCGATCCGGTCGTTGTCCGTCGAGTTCAGCCGATGGAAAAGCGAGGCGAACACCCCTCGGGTGCCGCGGAGCGACAAGATCAGGTTCTCGCGGACCGTATGCTCGGCGTAGACGCTGGGTGTCTGGAACTTCCGCCCGATGCCGAGGCGATTGATCGCCACCTCATCGAGCTTCGTCAGGTCATGCGTGTCGGCCGGATCGGTGCCGAACTCGATCTTGCCCTTGTCGGGCTGCGTGCGCCCGGTGAGCAGGTCGAAGAACGTGGATTTGCCGGCGCCGTTCGGTCCGATGACGGTGCGGAGTTCGCCTTCGAACAAGTAGAAGTTGAGGTTGGAGATGGCCTTGAAGCCATCGTAGGTCTTCGAGACGTCTTCGACCGTGAGGAGAGGATGGGCCATGGTTCAGGCGGCGGGAGCCGATGTGGGGGCGGGACGGAATCTCTGCCAGAGTCCGCGGAGTTTTTCGGGGAGGCTGACGAGTCCGCCCGGCAGGAAGAGCACCACCAGCAGGAAGAGACCGCCGAGCAGGATGAGCCAGAGGTCGGGGATCGCGCGGGTCGCGTAGCTCTTGAGCATATTCACGAAGACCGCGCCAAGGATTGGCCCGAGCAGCGTGCCGCGGCCACCGACGGCGACCCAGACAATCGCCTCGAGAGATTTCTCTGGGGTCATGTCGCTTGGATTGATGATGCCGACCTGCGGGACGTAGAGCGCACCGCCAATCGCGGCGATCAGGGCCGCGAGGACGAACAGGAAGAGCTTGAAGGCTGGCGTGGCGTAACCGCTGAAGAGCGTCCGGTTCTCGCCGTCGCGGATCGCGCGCTGGACTAGGCCGAATTTCGTGCCCTCGAGCCAGCGGAGCAAGATGACCACGCCGATCAGCACCACCGCCGTCGCGATGAAGAGCCCGCGCTGCGTGGCCGGCTCGAGAAGGGAAAAGCCCAGCTCCGTCTTAAAGTCGGTGAAGCCGTTGTTGCCGCCCATCAGCGTGTTGTTGCGGAAGAAGATGAGCGCGCCGGCATAGGTGAGCGCCTGCGTGAGAATCGAGAAGTAGACACCCTTGATGCGCGAGCGGAAGGCCAGCCAGCCGAAGACGCCCGCGATGATTCCAGGAAGTAGGAAGACCATCAGCATCGCGAAAGAGAAATGCTCGAACGGCTTCCAGAAGCCTGGGAGCTCCGTCCAGCCCAAGAAGACCAAGAAGTCGGGGATCGGCTTATGGTACTGCCCCTGATCGCCGATCATGCGCATCAGGTACATCCCGTGCATGTAACCGCCGAGGGCGAAGAAGAGCCCCTGCCCGAGCGACAGCAGCCCCGTGCCACCCCAGAGCAGGTTGACCGAGAGCGCGAGCAACGCGTAGCACAGGTACTTGCCCCAGAGGTTGAGCGTGAAGTGGTCGATCACGCCGAAGACGTCGAGCGTCGGCATGATCAGCACCGCGACGACCGTGAACGCGAGCAGCGCGGCGACGGTGTCGCTCGGCGGCGGCGGAGGGGCGTATTTTTCGGGAGAAGCCATGGGTCAGTCGAGGCTGCGGGAGCGCGCGGCGAAGAGGCCGGAGGGACGCCACTGCAGGAAGAGGATGATGACGCACAACACCAGGATCTTGCCGAAGACGGCGGAGTCCTGTGCGAGGTTCTGGAGGGCGCCGCCCACGAAGGGCACGTTGGCGAGGGCGCCGGCGACCGTGGGGGAATACTGCTGCGTGAACTGATCGAACGAGCCGATGCCCAGTCCGCTGATGACCGTTCCCACGAGGTCACCCACGCCTCCCACGACGACCACCATGAAACTGTCGACCACGTAGGACTGGCCGAGCGACGGGCCGACGTTGCCGATCTGGCTGAGGAAGGCGCCGGCGAGGCCCGCCAGGCCGCTGCCCAAGGCGAAGGTCAGCATATTGACGCGCTCGGTGCGCACGCCCATACAGGCGGCCATCTGGCGGTTCTGGGTCACGCTGCGGATGAGCAGGCCGACCGAGGTGCGCGTGAGCACAAGCCAGACGCCCACCACGATGAGGGTCGCGAAGCCGATGACGAAGACACGGTTCCAGCCGAGAAGGATGTCGCCGACGATCCAATTGCCGCTGAGGTAGGCCGGGCTGCCAACCTGGACGTTGTTGGCGCCAAAGGTCAGGCGCAGCAGCTGCTGCAGCAGCAACGAGACGCCCCAGGTGGCGAGCAGGCTCTCCAGCGGGCGACGGTAGAGGAAGCGGATGACGCCGCGTTCGAGCAGGATGCCGGCACCGGCGGCGACGAGGAAGCTGAGCGGCAACGCGAAGAGGAAGTAGGATTCGCGCCACCAGCCGGTCGCATGCAGGCCGGGGAGGCTGACCGAAAAGCCGAAGGGCGACAGCGCGAGCCCGTTGGCGAAGATATTCTGCACGACGTAGGTCGTATAGGCGCCGATCGCGATCATCTCGCCGTGCGCCATGTTGATGACGCCCATCAGGCCGAAGGTGATGGCTAGGCCCAGCGCGACGATGATAAGGATGCTGCCGAGGCTGAGGCTGCGGAACATCGTGCCCCCGAAGTCGACGACGGTGCGGTGGCGTTCGACCGCCTGCAGGGCCGAGCGGGCCGCCGCGAGGAGCGCTTCGTCTTTGACCGCCGTGGCGTCCTTGATGATCGCCTTCACGAAGTCGGTGCTCGCGAGAGACTGCAGCGACTCGAGCTCCTTTAGCGCGGCGAGCTTCACGGCGGGGTCCGGAGACTTCAGGCGGACCAGGGCGAGCGCCTCACGGAGGGCTTTGATCGCCTGCGGGTCGGTCTCGATTGCGAGACGCTTCTCGAGGGCCGGGAGTTTCTCGCTCTGCTGTCCCTGGCCGATGGCGGCGATCGCGCCGAGTTTCTTGGCCGGATTGGCCGAAGAAAGGTCTGTTAGGTCGAGGACGGCTTTCATGATTCGACGCAGGTTCGCCGAATGGGAGGCCGCGTTGAGGTCGTCGGCGGCCAAACGCACCCCGGCAGGCTTGCCTGAGATGATGTCGACGGCCGACTGCGTGCCCTGAGAGTCCTTCGTGCCCTCCAGGAGGACGACCATGGTGGGCTTGCCTGGAGCCTCGAAGAGGAAGAGCTTATCTTTGCGCCAAGCATCGAGCAACGGCAGGATGGATTCGTCCGCGTTCCCCATCAGCTCCGTCAGGATCTCACCCTGGGCTTTTTCGGACTTCGCGACCGCGGCACGGGCGATGATAGCCTGCGGCGCTTCGGCGTAAACCGCGACGAATCCCGCGAGAAGGGCCGCGATGATGATGAAAGTCTTCCGCACGATGATTACTAGTGAGCAACTACCGTGCCAAAAGGAAGAGGGCGGACCCCCTCAGGTCCGCCCTCGCTATGAAGCACCGACAACTGGCAAATGTGAGGCTTACTTCGTGAACTTACCCTTGAGCCAAGGCTCGCCGTAGACGTTGTCGAAGGACTTCAGGATCTTGAACTGGCCGTCCGCCTTGGTCTCGCCGATGAACACGTTCTTGGTGAGGTGCATGTTGGGCTGGGTCGTGACCTTGCCGCCGGGGCCGTCGAAGGACACGCCGGACTTCCAGGCTTCACGGACCTTATCCACGTCGAAGGAACCAGCCTTCTCGACGCACGCCTTCCAGAGGTAGACGCCATCGTAGGAGAGAACCATCGGGGAGCAGGTCACGCGACCGTCCTTGACGATACCGGGGACCGTGCTCTTGCCGAGCCAGGCCTGGAAATCAGTCACGAACTTCTTGTTGGCCGGAGACTTGATCGTCTGGAAGTAGGTCCAGCAACCGAGCTGGCCCACGAGCTTGTCGGCCGGGAGACCGCGGAACTCGTCTTCCGAGATCGAGAACGAGACGACCGGGCAGGATTCAGCCGTGAGGCCAGAGGCGGCGTACTCCTTGAAGAAGGGCACGTTGGTATCTCCGTTCAGGGTGCTGACCACCGCGGCACCACCGCCGGCGGAGAACTGCTTGATCTCGGCGACGATCTGCTGGTAGTCCGTGTGACCGAACGGCGTGTACTTGCCGGCCGAGATGATCTTGCCGGAAGCGTCCTTGCGGAAGCCGCCGCCGATATTCTCGATCGGAACGCCCTTGCTCAGGAGGTACTCGAGCAGGACCAGGTTGGTGGTCTGCGGGTAGACGTAGTCGGAGCCCAGGAGGTAGAACTTCTTTACGCCCTGCGCCAAGAGGTAGTCGACCGCAGGGGTGGCCTGCTGGTTGACGGCCTCGGCGGTGTAAGCGACGTTCTTGGACTCTTCTTCGCCTTCGTACTGGACGGGGTAGAAGAGGAGGCCGTTGTTCTTCTCATAGACTGGGAGGACGGACTTGCGGGACACCGAGGTCCAGCAGCCGAACGTCACAGCGACCTTGTCCTGTTCCAGCAGCTGCTTCGCCTTCTCGGCAAAGAGCGGCCAGTTCGAGGCGCCGTCGACGACGACCGGCTCAATCTTCTTGCCGAGGACGCCACCCTTGGCGTTGATCTCGTCGAAGGTGAAGAGCAGGACGTCGCGGAGGGAGGTCTCCGAGATCGCCATCGTGCCTGACAGCGAGTGGAGGACACCAACCTTGACGGTTTCTTCCGCCCGGGCGGGCGAAACGAGGGAGGCCAGGGCGAGAGCCCCGACAGAGAACAGGCTGGTGATGCGCGTGGGTGACATGGTGGGAAGCTGGGTGGTTTAAGTCCTCCGATTAGAACTTAAAGAGGCTCTGGATCGCGTAGAACGTCGAGCTCGAGGTCGAGGCGCCGGCACCGGAGTTGTCGACGTAGGAGACCTCGGCGCGCACGGTGAACTTGTCGGTGAACGCGTAAGCAGGAGAGAACGTGTACTTTACAAACTTGGCGTTCTGGACGTCGCTGCTTTCACCGGAAAGACGGGCGGTGTAGGAGAGCTTGGAGTCGACACTCTTGGTGTAAGCCAGGAGCCAGTTGTAGCCGTCGCTTTCCTTGACGAGATATTCGGCGCCGAGGGACTCGGTCTTGCTCAGGGCATAGGAGACCCAGAGGTCGTAGACCGCGCCGCCGTTGTCGTTATCCTGGAGACCGCCGAGCCAGATCTGCGTGTCCTTGATACCCTTGTAGGTATAGTAGGCTTCGAGACCCTTCTTGCTATAGTCGCCATCGCCATTGAAGAGCGTGGAGCCATAGATGGAGTCGACGACCGCGGCACCGATACCATGGTTACCGGTGGTGTAATCGAACTTCACGCCGGTGTGGTAGGCCGGGACGGGGCCGCCAAGGAGGCCGCCGTTGGCGTAGCTGATCTGCGCCATGTTGATGGTGTCGAAAGCTTCGTAGCCCATGTAGGACAGGAAGTTGCCGGCGGTGATGGTCAGGCCCGAACCCGCGTCGAAGGTGACGTAGGCGTCCAGGAGGTCGGCGTCGGTGCCGTTATAATAGAGGCTGGCGTAGGCCGTGACGTTGGTCGCGAGCTTGGCGGTGACGCCAAACTTGGCGGCGGTCAGGTCCAGGTCAGACACCGACTTGGCGCCAGAGTCCTTGGAGATGGAGCCAGTCACGGCGGCATAACCGCTGAACGTCACCGCGGGAGCGGGAGCGTCGGCGGCCTGGGCGGCGATCGAGGAAGCAGCGGCGAGGAAGGCTACTGCGAGTTTGGTGTGGGTCTTCATGGTGGTGGTGTTGGTTGGTGCTTGGGTGCGACAGCGTTTGAGCATCGGCCGTGCCAAAGTGTTTTTTCGCGTCGTCGCGGCGGAAAGCGTGTCACGATTTGGTCACGCGTGCCGAAAGTCGGCGTCACCGGTTTTCGATTGTGAGCAAGTTGCGAAAAATTGGTCAGCGCGGCGGGTCGTGCTCCGTTTTTTACCGCTGGCTAAAAAGACGCATGCCCGCTTGATTATATCCATGCACCCAGCTGACCCCGCTCGCTACGCCCACCCGTCGTTCCAGGCGCGTTGCGGCAAGTCCGGCCTCCATCTTCCCAAGGTCTCGCTAGGACTCTGGCATAACTTCGGAAGCGTCGACGACTACGCCAATGCCCGGTCGATCGCCCTCCGCGCCTTCGACCTCGGCGTGACGCACTTCGACTTGGCGAACAACTACGGTCCGGTCCCAGGCTCCGCGGAAGAAACCTTCGGTCGCATCCTCCGCGAAGACCTCGCCGCCTATCGCGACGAGCTGATTATCTCCACTAAGGCCGGCTACACCATGTGGCCGGGACCCCATGGCGACTTCGGGTCCCGCAAATACCTCCTGGCCTCCTTGGACCAGTCGCTGAGGCGGATGGGGCTACCCTACGTCGACATCTTCTATAGCCACCGTCGCGACCCGAACACCCCAATGGAAGAAACCATGGGCGCACTCGCCCAGGCCGTCCGCTCGGGTAAGGCCCTCTACGCGGCCATCTCTAATTACAATCCCGCCGACACCGCCCGGGCCTGCGCGATCCTCCGCGACCTCGGCACGCCCTGCGTGGTCCACCAACCTAAATATAGCATGTTCGAGCGCACCCCGGAAGCCGGCCTGCTCGATACCGTGGAAAAGGAAGGCATCGGCTGCGCGGTCTTCTCCCCGCTCGCCCAAGGGATGCTGACGGACCGATACCTTAAAGGCATCCCGGCGGACGCTCGGGCCGGCAAGGTTCATGGCTTCCTGCGCCCCGAACAGGTCGATGCCGTCCGTATGGAAAAAGTCCGCGGTCTCGCCAAGGTCGCCGAAGAACGCGGTCAGCCCCTCGCCTCGATGGCCTTAGCCTGGGTGCTCCGCGACAAGCGCGTGACCACGGCGATCATCGGCGCCAGCAAGGTGGCCCAACTCGAGCAGTGCGTGGCCGCCGCCCATTCTGCGCCGTTCGCCTCCGAGGAACTGAAGCGAATCGACACCATCTTGGCGGGCTAAAGAGCACTCCGGGGTTGTGCCGTCGAAGCCCGCCCGCAAGGTGGAGTCCATGTCCGCCGGTGCCCCCCTTCCCTTCAAGATTAGCGTCCTCGTCTTCATGCATGACGAGGCCGGACGGCTCCTGCTCATCCAGCGCACCAAGGCCCCCAACATCGGCTGCTGGAGCCCCATCGGCGGCAAACTCGAGATGGCCACGGGCGAATCCCCTTTCGAATGCGCCGTCCGCGAAACCGAAGAAGAGACCGGCGCGAAGGTGACGACCACCGACCTCCATCTCTTCGGGATGATCTCCGAGAAAGGCTACGAAGGCCAGTCGCACTGGCTGATGTTCCTCTTCGACTGCCGCAAGCCGCTGAAGGGCCTCCCCCAGACGATCGACGAAGGAAAGTTCGGTTTCTTCGCCCGCGAAGAACTGAACCGCACCGCGATTCCGGAGACCGACCGCACCCTGCTCTGGCCTGTCTACGACGAGCACCGCCGTGGGTTCATGGCCTATCGCGCCGAATGCCATCCGGGACAGCCGCTGCAGATGATCGTGGAAGAGACGCGCGACCGTCCTAACCTCGACTGACGATGGACGCCGCCGGATCCGAAGCCGAATTCAAGCGGACCAACCGCAAGCCGGCCTATCCGATCGGCGCCGAGCTACGCGCCTACCTCTCGCGCGAAGGCCGCGAAGTCCCCTTGCCCGTCACGTACGCGGAGCTCCGCGACTTCACCGCCGCGATGCCTTTGCTTGAGCGCGGCAAGGACACGCTCTGGGAAACCGTCGCGTATCCACCCGAAGTCATGAGCCACCTATCCCAAGGCCTGCTCGAGACGTACGCCCTGCTCCGCGGTGAAGGCGGCATGAAGGTCTTCAGCCACGTCTACGTCGATCGCGTCGACTTCTGCTCCTTCGGCAATTCCCAGCCGTTCCGCGTGCGCATCGTCAACGCGTACAACGAGAACCACGACTACTTCTACGTGAAGGTCGGCGATGCTTCGCGCGTCTGCGGCCTTGAGCTGGAGCACCTGCTCTCGCCCAACCGCATGCTTTACCTCACCTGGGGCGAAACCTTGGTCGAAGAGCACGTCACGGGCATCCCCGGCGATATTTTCGCCGAGAAGTGGCTCGCCGCCGACGGACACCACCCCGTGCGACTGGCCAAGGAGCTCATCAAGTTCGAGGAACGCTGCCTGGTGCGCCTCCTGGGCGACATGCGTGCCTATAACTTCGTCATCGCGGTCACGCCGGACTTCGACGCGACCGCCATTCGCGTGCGCGCGATGGACTTCGACCAGCAGAGCTATGATGGGCGCCTGCGGTTCTACCTCCCGGGCTCGTTTAAGGAAAACCGCCCCTTCGCCCAGCTCTGCGCCAAGCATATCAACGCCGCCTCCTCCATCCAGTACCGCCGCGAGGAGCAATCGCTCATCCACCGCCGGCACCTCGCCGCACCTGACCGGGTCAAGGACCTCCTGGCCGCTATGCGGTCCAACCCCCTCACCAGTAACGAAAAGGCGAAGGAACTGGCCGACGGTCTGGCCGAATACCACCGCGATCCGGCCTTCCGGCAACACACGGACATGGCCGGCCTGATCGGCGAAAGCCTCGCCCGGCTCGACCGAGTCCTCCGCTCTTAATAGTAAGCGCTGGACAGGACGCGCGCCGAGTGGGCAAACTCCGAGGCCTGCGATGAGCGACTCATTAAGGCACGAATGCGGCATTGCCCTTGTCCGGCTGACCAAGGACCTGAAATGGTATCAGGAGAAGTACGGCACTCCGCTCCACGGCTTCAACCAGCTCTTCCTCCTGATGGAGAAGCAGCACAACCGCGGCCAGGACGGCGCGGGCATCGGTTGCGTCAAGATCGGCGCCGAGAACGGCGAGGCCTTCCTCTTCCGCGACCGCGAGATTGGCGCCCAAGGCCTGACCCAAATCTTCACCCGCCAGATCAAGACCTACTCCGACAAGATGCGCGAAGGGGTCATCGTCCCCGAATTCCCGGAAACGGTTAAGCGACATTTTGACTTCGGTGGCGAACTGCTTCTCGGCCACCTCCGCTACGGCACCTCGGGCAACTTCGACTCGGTCTCCTGCCACCCTTACGCCCGTAAGTCGATCTGGCCGACCCGCAACCTGCTCGTCGCCGGCAATTTCAACCTAACGAACACCAGCGAGCTCAACTCTTCGCTCACGGAGCGCGGAGCGCACGTCATCTACTCGACCGACACGCAGTCGATCCTCGAGGAGATCGGCTTCTGGCTCGACGAAGAACACGACCGCCTCTTCAAGGCCTTCAAGGACCAAGGGCTCGAGGGCGCCGCGGTGCAGTCCGAGATCTCGAAGCACATGGACATCGGTAATGTCCTGCGTAAGGCCGCCAAGAACTGGGACGGCGGTTACGCCATCGCCGGCCTCATTGGCAACGGCGACAGCTTCGTCATCCGCGACCCGAACGGCATCCGCCCTTGCTGGTACGCCCGCACCGAAGACCTCATCGCGGTCGCCTCCGAGCGTGTCGCGCTGATGACCATCGTCGGCGTGAATCAGGAAGACGTACATGAGCTACCTCCGGGCTCGGCATTGATCATGAAGGCCGACGGACGTCATTCGATCGAATCCTTCCATGCCCCCGGCGAGACCCGCTCTTGCTCCTTCGAGCGCATCTACTTCTCGCGTGGCAACGACCCGGAAATCTACGCCGAACGCAAGGCCTTGGGCGCGGCCCTCGCTGACGATGTCATCGCGCAGATCCGCGACGACCACGATAACGCAGTCTTCTCTTACATCCCGAACACGGCGGAAATCGCCTGGTACGGCCTGATGGAAGAGCTCCGAAAGCGCCGCCGCTCGCAGGTCCGCGATAAACTCATCGACGCCCAACGCGCCGGCAAACTCGACGAAGCGCTCATCGACAAGTTGGTGCTCGGTGGCTGGCCACGCGGCGAGAAGGTCGCCCACAAAGACGTCAAGCTACGCACGTTCATCTCCCAGGAGAAGAATCGCATGCAGATGGCTTCGCACGTCTACGACATCTCCTACGGTACCGTCCGCGACGGCGACACGCTCGTCTGCGTCGACGACTCGATTGTCCGCGGCACGACCCTCCGCCAGTCCATCCTGCGCATCCTCGCCCGCCCGAACCCGAAGCGCATCGTCATCGCCTCGACGGCCCCGCAGATCCGCTACCCGGACTGCTACGGCATCGACATGTCGGAGATGGGCAAGTTCCTCGCCTTCCAGGCCACCGTCGCGCTCTGCAAAGAACGCGGCAAGACGGACCTGCTACGCGAAGTCTACGAAGATTGCGTCGCGCAGTCGAAAAAGCCGACGAAGGAAATGCAGAACCACGTGAAGCGGATCTACGACGCCTTCACGGAAATCGAAATCGCCGCTAAGGCGGCCGAGCTTGTCTACCCTTCGAAGAGCTCCTGGAAGGGCGAACTCGTCCTCGTCTTCCAGAAAATCGAGTCGCTCCACAAAGCCTGCCCGAAGAGCCGCGGCGATTGGTACTTCACCGGCGACTACCCGACTCCGGGCGGTCTCGGCGTGCTCAATCAGGCCTACATCAACTACTGGGAAAAGCGCGAAGGTCGCTCCTATTGATCAGACGTAGAGCCTGAACGGAGCGGTGCGCGCGCGGAAGGCCGCGGCGTCACCGTCCCAGCGTGTCATCCAGCGGGCGAGGTCGATCCGCGCTCCCTGCGTACGCAACTCGTCGAAGAACGCTTCGCTTCCTAGGTGCTTGATGAAGAGCTCACGCTTGCCTGTGCTTAGGCCGACGAACGGGTTCGGGGCCCAGACGCACGCCTGGCGGAGCATATACAGCGAGATCGCGGTGGGGCGTAGCTTCGGCCAATCCCCGACAGAGAGATAGACGCCCTGCGTTCCGTCCGCCATCTGCTGCGGTTGCAAGACGAGGCCGGGCACGGCGTTGCCGAAGGCCGCGACAAGGTCGGCCGCCTTGCGGCGAGGATAGGTGAGAAAGCGGAAGTTCTGCCCGGTACCGGTGCTATGGCTGAAGCCGGAATCCATGGCGCCTAGGCCGGTCATCGCGTAACCGAAAGCGGCCTTGGCATTATCGATCCTCGGAGAAGTTGGCACCCAATTCAGACCGGTCAGATTCCAGGTCATCGAGCGACGCCAGCCGCGCATGGCGACGACTTCCAGCGTGCCGCGGCGGCGGGTCGCTTCATCCAGCTCGAGCACGCCCGGCGTGGCCACGGCCCAGCGCGCGATTTCACCGATGGTGAGGCCGTGGACATACGGCGTCTCGTAGGCGCCCACGTAGCTGCGCCACTTGCGGTCGAGGAACGGTCCGTCGACCTTCTCACCGCCGAGCGGATTCGGGCGGTCGAGGACCATCACCCGCACGGGGCGAGGCAGCGAGTAGCATGCCTCGATCACATACCGCATGCAGCTGATGTAGGTGTAAGAACGGGCGCCGATGTCCTGGAAGTCGATGACGATGACATCGAGGCCCGACAGCATCTCCGGCGTCGGACGACGCGTCGCGCCGTAAAGCGAATAGATCGGCAGGCCGGTGCGCGCATCCTTCGCATGACCGACGGCGACATCGGCCGCGGCCACGCCGTCGATGCCGTGCTCCGGGCCGAAAAGCTTGACCAGCTTCACGCCGGGCGCGCGGGCGAGTACGTCGACGGTGCGCTGACCGAGACCGTTGACGCCGGCGCGGTGCGTCACGAGACCGCAACGCAGCCCCTTGAGCCGGGCAAACCCTTCGGCGGCGAGGACATCGATACCGAGCATGACCTTGCCCGCGATCGGCGCGCCCGATGTCGGCGAGACAGGCGCAGGGCCGACGGAACCTCCGCCACCACCGCCACCGGCGCAGCCGGAAAGAGCGACGGCGCCCAGCGAACCCAGGGCGGTGAGGTGAAGAAACTCGCGGCGGTCCATAGGGAGCAGTGGCGGCCATCATCGGCGGTTCGCCGAGGGGTTCAAAGTCCGAATTCGAAAATCCGTTTGCAGGCGAGGGCCACCGCCGACACCTTCCCTTCATGCGCGTCGCCCTCCTTGGTTCCGGTCGCGGCTCCAACGCCGACGCGGTCCTCCGCGCCCAAGCCGAAGGCCGCCTCGGCAAAGCCAAGGTGGTCGGCCTCTGGTGCGACGTCCCGACCTGCACGATGCTTGAGCTGGGCCCTAAGTACGGCGTCCCAGCCCGCTTCCTCGACACGGGTCCCTTCAAGACGAAGTTCTCCCCCGAGCGTGAACAGGCCTGGGCGGACGATCTCAAGGCCGCGAAAGTCGATCTCGTGGTCCTCGCCGGCTTCATGCGTGTGATCAAGGCTCCTCTCCTCGACGCCTTTGCTGGCCGCATCATCAATCTTCACCCCAGCCTCCTGCCGGCCTTCCCTGGCCTCGATGGCATCGGCCAAGCGTGGAACGCCGGCGTCCCAGAAGCCGGTTGCACCGTCCACTGGGTCAATGCCGAGATCGACGGCGGCGCCCACCTTGGCCAGACCCACGTGAGCCGCGAGCCGGCGGACACCTTGGAATCCTTCGCCCATAAGATCCACGCCGCCGAGCATGCCCTGCTCCCCGCCGTGATCGCCCGCATGAGCGAGACCCTTTCCTGATGATCGAACTGAAGTGCCCCATCCACGAAGACATGGTCCAGCCGCTGGAAGACCATTTCTGTGAACTGACCCGCTCTTCCTGGATGCTCTTCCATGAGGGCCCCGGGAAGCCCCACTTCGTGATGGGCTACTTCGACACCAAAGCTGAGTCGGACGAAGCGTGGGCCGGCCTGCGCAAGGCCTTCAAGAAACTCCCCGAGGCCTATGAAGAAACGGTCATGGCCGATAAGGACTGGAAGGAAGCCTATAAGGAGCACCTCAAGCCGTGGGACCATGGACGCCTCCACTGGGTCCCGGCCTGGATGCGAGGGAAGTACGCCGTGCCTGCCGACGCCGCGGTGATCTGGTTCGACGCCGGCCTGGCATTTGGGACTGGCGACCATCCGACGACCCGTCTCTGCGCGATCCGCATGATGGACTTCCTGGAGACCCATCCCGCCGCAAAGGTTTCCGTCACCGACGCCGGTTGCGGCTCCGGCATCCTCGCCCTCTCCGCCGCCAAGCTCGGCTGCGGACGAATCGCTGGCTTCGACCGCGATCCAGAATCCGTGCGCGTCAGCATCGCCAATCGCGAAGATAACGGGATCGCCGTTGACGCCGTCGCCTTCCATCACGCCGGGCTCGAAGAAGGCTTCCGCCTCACCGGCCGAGCCGATGTCGTACTCGCGAATATCATCAGCGATGTCCTCTGCATCTACGCCGACAACCTGGTCGACTCCGTCAGCCCCGGTGGCGTGCTCGCGCTCAGCGGCATCCTCGCCAAGGAGCAGGACTCCGTCCGCGCCCATTTCGAAACCAAGTGCCGTGAAGCCTGGGGCGATGGCATGAAGTCCGACGGGCGCATCATGGGCGAATGGAGCGACGTCGCGCTCTTCCGTCCGCTCTGAACAGTTGCTTCGCCCACCCTTCCCCCTTCCTTCAAACCATGCCTGAAAACACCGCCCAACGCATCCGCTATGGTCGCCTCATCTCGGTGGCGTTTGGCCTTCTGTGCATCGGCCTCGGCGTGAATGGCCTCATCGGTGGCGTCAGCCTCGGCTCACTCCATATCCCTCCGCGCTGGGATCCCTCAGTCGTCACCTTCCCCGTCGCCCTCCGCGTGGAGTGCTGGTTCTTCATCGCCTACGCCGTCCTGCTTTTTCTTCCTTGGCGCCGCATCGAGAACCGCAAGGTCTGGAGCTGGCTCTTCGCGCTCCTCTGCGTCGCCTCAGTGCTCTTCGCATTCACGATGATCTGCGAAGTGATGGCCAAGAACTACATCGCGCAGAACGCCCACCTGAAGGCGAAGATCCCGGTCTTCCAGGCCGTCCTCCTCTTCCTGAGCTTGGGTCAGATCCCGATCGAGCTCTTCAGCCGCAAGCCCGAGCTGCTCGACTAATCAAAGCGCGGCGTGGAGCACTTCGGCGCGACGAATGGCTTCTTCGATCGTCGGCGCGGTGACGGTGATGTGGCCCATCTTGCGGCCCGGGGCTGCCTTGCCCTTATCATAAAGGTGCAACTTGGCGGAAGGGTCCGTGAGGACCTTGGTCCAGTCGGGCTCCTGGCCGTTGCGCCAGACGTCGCCGAGCAGGTTGACCATCGCCGAAGGCGCGAGCGGCTTCGTGCCACCTAGCGGCAGGCCGCACACGGCACGGATATGCTGTTCGAACTGGCTGGTCTCGTTGGCGTCGAAAGTCTGGTGGCCGCTGTTATGCGGACGCGGGGCGAGCTCGTTGACGACGATGCGGCCGTCCTTCACGAACATCTCAACGGCGAGGAGACCGACGAGCTGGATCTTCTCGGCGATGCTGAGGGCCAAGGCGCGCGCTTCGGCGGCGGTCGCTTCGGAGATACGAGCCGGGGAGATGGAAAGATGTAGGATGTGGTTCCGGTGGATGTTTTCGGCCGGATCGTAGACCGCGGTACGGCCATCGACGGTGCGGGCGACGAGCACCGAGATTTCCATCTGGAACGGTACCCAGGCCTCGAGGACGCCGACCGCGCCGCCGATCTTGCCCCACGCAGCAGCGAGATCCGCCTCGGCGGTCGGCAGCTTGACCTGACCTTTGCCATCGTAACCGAAATCAGCGGTCTTCAACACGCAGGGGAAACCGACGGTCTTCACCGCGGCCTGCAGCTCGGCGAGCGAGGAAACGACGGCAAAGTTAGCACAAGGGATGCCGGAGGCACGGAGAAACTCCTTCTCACGGCGACGATTCTGACAGGTCGCCAAGACATTGGCCGAAGGGTGGCACGGGACGGATCTCGCGACGAACTCAACGGCCGCGGGCGGGATGTTCTCGAACTCCAGCGTGATGCGGCCGCATCCCTGGGCGAAACGCGTCAGCGCGGCGGTGTCGCTCCAGTCGGCGGTGATATGCTCGTCGGCGATGCCCGCGGCACAGGCGCCGGCAGACGGATCGAACGTGCGCACCTTGTAGCCGAGACGGCGCGCGGCGATGGCCGACATGCGGCCGAGCTGGCCTCCGCCAAGAATACCGATGGTGCCACCGGGCTGCAGGGGTCGCTCCATGGCTTAGCGCTTCTTGCCCTTGCGGCCAGGAATCGGGTTATCGAGTACGGCCTTCGTCTGTTCAGCGCGATACGCGTCGAGCTTCTTGGCCAACTTAGCGTCGGAAAGAGCGAGTACCGCGGCGGCGCCGAGGGCAGCGTTGATCGCGCCGGCCCGGCCGATGGCGAACGTGTGGACCGGGATACCGGCCGGCATCTGGACAATCGAAAGGAGCGAGTCGATGCCGTCGAGGGACTTGGACTGGACGGGCACACCCATGACGGGCAACGAGGTCATCGCGGCGACCATCCCGGGGAGATGGGCGGCGCCACCGGCCCCGGCGATGATGACCTTAAGCCCGCGTCGACGGGCGGCCAAAGCGTAGTCCTTGAGCTTGAGCGGCGTACGATGGGCGCTGACGACCTCGGCCTCGAAGGCGACGCCGAGCTTCTTCAGTGTGTCGGCGGCGTTGACCATCGTCTCCCAGTCGGACTGGGAACCCATGATGATGCCGACCTGAGGAGCGGAGGAAAGCGCGCGAGCCATGCCCGAAGCGTGCCTCAGCCCTGCCCGCCTGTGAAGCCCGAAGCGTAAAAACTACTCCGTGAAAGGCACGTATTCCGGGACGAGGTCGCGCATCCCCTGCTTGCAGGCCTGGCGTTCCAAGGGAAGCAGGGCGCGAACGCGGCTCACCAAGGACTCGGTCGTATCCTGCGGGACGAGGTCCGCCATGAAGCGGAAGACGCGCGGGTGTTCGGTCGGACGATACTGTTCCCCTTCGTACTGCAGTTCTTCGACCAGCTTTTCGCCCGGACGCAGCCCAACAATACGGATCTCGATGTCGATGTCGGGACGTAGGCCGCTCAGTTCGATCAGCTGGCGCGCCACGTCGATGATCTTCAGGGGCTGGCCCATCTCGAGGACGAGGATATCGCCGCCGCTACCGAGGGTGGCGCTCTGCAGCACGAGGCCGACCGCCTCGGGGATGGTCATGAAGTAACGTTTCACGTCGGGGTGCGTCACGGTGACGGGTCCGCCCGCGGAGATCTGGCGACGGAAGATGGGAATCGCCGAGCCGGATGAGCCGAGGACGTTGCCGAAGCGGACCGCTAAGAAACTGGTCTTACCGCCGGCCTGAGCCTGCATGGTGCGGACGACGCGTTCGGCGAGCCGCTTGCTGGCGCCCATGACGTTGGTGGGATTGACGGCCTTGTCCGAGGAGATGAGGAGGAACTTCGCCGCGCCGTGTTCCGCGGCGAGTCGGGCGACGACCTCCGTGCCAAGGACGTTGTTCTTGAGCGCTTCGGAGGGCTGGGATTCCATCATCGGTACGTGCTTGTGCGCAGCGGCATGCAGGATGAGCTCCGGCTTGAAGCGGACGAACACGTCGCGCATGCGGTCGACATCGGTGACGTCGCCGACGATGGGCGTGATGAGCGCGCCGGCGCCGGCGGCGATGAGTTCCTGCTCAGCCTGATAGAGGAGCACCTCGCACTGATCGAGCATGATGAGGCGGGCCGGCGAGCGGGCGGCGACCTGTCGGCAGAGCTCGGAGCCGATGCTGCCGCCGGCGCCCGTAATAAGCACCGTGCGGCCCTTCACCATCGCGTCGATGGCTTCGTCGTCGAGCTTGGCGGGCTCACGGCCGAGGATATCTTCGACGGAGATCGGCCGGATGTCGCTCGCGCGCACGCGGCCACCGGCCAACTCGGACATGGACGGCACGACGAGCACGCGGAGGTTGCTGGCCGAAGCGAGGGTGCTCACCTCGCGGATGCGGCGCACGGCCGAAGCGGGTAAGGCGAGGATGATTTCGGTGACGCCGTATTTCTCCGCCAGCTCCGGCATGCGCTCCGGCGCACCGATCACCGGCACGCCGTGGATATGCAGGTTGTGCTTGGCGACGTCGTCGTCCAGGAAGCACACCGGCTCGATGCCGTGGCCGCGGCGGCTCATCAGCTCGGAGGCGAGCTGCGCTCCGGCCTGGCCGGCGCCGACGATCGCGATGCGCTCGACGACGCCTTGGGTCGCCTGCTCCTTCGTCCAGAAACGTTCGCGCAAGGCCCGGATCGAGACGCGAAAGCCCATGAAGAGCACCAACGACAGATTGAAATCTACCAGCGTGACGCCGCGGGGCACGTTGAACGCCTGCGACGGGTTACCGCTACCGAGGAGCGACGGAAGCACGAAAGCGATGGCGGTCGCGACGGCCAGCGCGAGCCCCATGCGAAGTGCATCCGGCAGGCGGAAGTAATAGAAGACTCCCCGGAATTGGCCCCATGCTCCGAGCAGCAGGATTTTCAGCGGAATCAGCCAGAGGAGCACCAACGGGCGCTGCGCGTAGAGATAGGTCTCGGCCGCTTGCCGCTCGCCGCCGGACAGCACTTCAGGTCCAGCGAAGCGAAGCTCATAGGCGAACCAAAGGGACAAGGCGGCCAGCACGCCGTACGTCGCGAAGAAGAACGCGGCGCGTTGGAGGCGATGGACTGGGGCAGCCATGGGGTCGACTTATAATCAGGACCTCCGGCTTTTATTCAATGACGATACGAAAGCCCAACGTCCGGCTCTTCTCGCGCTTGAAGACCTCCCGGGCGGACATCGCCTTGGCCACAGGGGTCAGGATGCTACCCCCAAGCACCGGAGCGCGGGTCTCACCCGGCGCACCCATCAACCACTCTTCGACGTTGCCGATCAGGTCATGAATCCCCGCGGCATTGGCCTCGCTCGCACCGACCGGGCGCACGGCCGTGCCATCGGTGTTCTCAGCCGTCCAAGCCTGCGCCTGAACGGCGGGCTTGCTCAGATCTCCCACGGCCGCCGTGAATTCGGCAGGCGTCGGCAGGCGCACCTTCGCACCCAGAATCCAGCCGAACCGGGTAGCGAAAGCCTCGGCATCGGCATAGGTCACCGACTCGACCGGATTGGCCTCCCGGCGGGTCGAACTGGGATTAGATCCCATGACCGAGGCATAAAGGCCTTGGGGGATTTCCGTACGATAGATTCGCACGTCCGAGGCCGGCACCGGCCGCAAGTTCTGGTCGATGATACCCAGGGCGCTTCGGATGACGGCACCATTCACCGCGAGATATTCGAGTTCCATGCGCTCCGGATCCTCGGGTCGGAAGGTCCCCGTATTGGCTGAACCGATGCGACGGGCTTCGGTGAGGAGTTCGTCGGTGAGCCGGAGCGCCTCGTCCGCGCGACGTCCGCGCAAGGCGGCGCGGAGCTGCGCGCAGCGGGAGCGCACCGCGCCAATCTCATCATGGAAGCGGGAGAAGTTGAGGCGCGTGGTCATCGCGGCCTCCTGATTCCGGTCGGCGAAACTGCTCTTCGGATAATCGGTGAGCAGCTTGGCAAACGCATCCACGGCCGCCTGCCAGGCCTGGGTGGCGGCCGCCCACTCTCCCTTCTTCTCCAAAGCTTCGGCCTTGAGGCGTTGCGCGCGGATGCCGTTCCAAACATCGCCGGAAAAGGCGGTCTCCCGGCGTTCAGCGAGTTTGTCCGAGCGGCCGAACTCCGTGTTCCGGACGTCGCGATAGCGGGCGAGGAAATCCGTCTCGCTGTCGATGGCTTGGTTGAACTTGGCGGCCGCGTCGGCGAACTTGCCCGCGGCGAAGAGCTTCTCGGCTTCCGCTTCGAGAGCGCGGCCCTTCTGCCAAAGCGGGGCCGACTCCAGCCGGCGAAGACGGGTGTCGAGGCGGGCGAGTCGACCTGAGTCCGCCAGGCCTGAGAACTCCCACTTCTTCGTGATCTCTTGCTCCCAGGCGATAGCTTGGCGGAGCAGGGGGATGGCGGCGGCTTCATCCGTCTTGGCGAGGGCGAGCGCCTTCGCTTCGGCCGCGTCGGAGTCATGACGGAGCTGTTCGCCGCGGATCAAGTGTAAGCGACGGCGAAGGGACTGTTGCCTGACATTATCCGTGCCCACGGACTGGCGGGCGGTGATGTATTCCTCCTGCAGGCGCAGGGCCTCTTCCAGTAGGTCAATATCCGCTTCCTTTAATTCAAAGCGTTCCTGCCGGATCTTTTCAAAGTCGACCTCGAGCTGGAGCGAGCGGAGCCGGAGCGCCTCCGCTGCCTCTGGCGAGACGATGAGCTCCGCTTGGCGCGTGCTCCGACGGTCTGATGTGTAGAGCAAGAGACTCGCGACCCCGAGCGCCAGCAGGACGGCGATAAGAAAAGGCACCTGGATCTTAAGCCAGATCTGCCCCAGCGAAACCTTGCTCCGCCCGGCCCGCGGGTCGGGAGCGGCGACAAAGTCGTTCTTGGGGTTCAGGGGGCCTTGGGTCATGTCAGGGCCGCCAACTTCGTCGCCGGCGGTTTGTTTGCTTTAATAGTTCGTCACTCTGGTTCATCAAAGTCATACCTTCAATATTGGAAATGGCACAATTCAAGCGCATCGCCGTCGTCGGCGCCGGCCTCATCGGCGGCTCAATCCTCCTGGCGGCGGCGCGCCGCGGTCTGGCCGGTTCCCTTGCCTGCTGGTCGCGCTCGGAGAAATCCCGCGCTACGCTCCGCGGTTTCGGCGTCGCCGAAGTCTTCGATGACGCGGCCGCCTGCGTGAAAGGCGCCGACCTGGTGATCGTGACGACCCCGGTCGACACAGCCGAAGAAACCTTCCTCTCGATCGCCCCCGGGCTCAGCCCCGGAGCCGTCGTGACCGATGCGGGCAGCGTCAAGGGCGCCATCCTGCTCGCCGCCCGTCGTCTACCGGCCGCGAATCCATTCGTCGGCGCCCATCCGATGGCCGGGGGCGAAAAAGCCGGTGCCGCCCACGCCGCCGCCAACCTTTTTGAGGGCCGCGTCTGCTTCCTCACCCCGACCGGAGCCGAGGACCCGAAGGCCCTGGCCGCCGTCCGCCTCTTCTGGCAGGAGCTGGGTTCGGTGCTGCACGAGACCGACGCCGCGAAGCACGACGAGATTGTCGCGGCCATCAGCCACGTCCCGCATGCGGCTGCTTCCGCCCTGATGCTCGCCGTGATGGACCAGCCGGGCTTCCGCCGCTTCGCCGTCGGTGCCGGCCTGCGTGACTCGACCCGCGTCGCCGCCGGCGAAGAAAACCTCTGGGTCGGTATCATGCTCGCCAACGCGCGCCATACGGCGGCCGGCCTGCGCGCCGTCGAACGTCGCGCCGCGGAACTTCGGACCGCCATCGAAGCCAACGATATCCCCACCCTTTGCCGCCTGCTCGCCGAGGCCCGGATTGCCCGCCAGAACCTCGACCGGTCCGAATGAGCCCAACCCTCGTCATCCGGCCCTTCCAGACGCCCGCCCGAGGCGTCGCCCAAGTCCCTGGCTCGAAGAGCATCACCAACCGCGCCTTGATTCTAGCCGCGCTCGCCGACGGCGAGACGCTCTTCACCGGCGCGCTGTTCAGCCGAGACACCCGCATCCTCATCACCGCGCTGCAGTCCCTCGGCTTCGTGGTCTCGGCCGACGAAGCCGCCTGCACGATCCGCATCGCCGGCCTGGGCGGTCGTATCCCGAACGCCCGCGCCAAGATTCATGTCGGCAACGCCGGCACGGCCGCCCGCTTCCTCACCGCCTTCCTGGCGCTCGCCCCGGCTGGCTGCTATGAGCTCGATGGCGACGAAGCCATGCGCGCCCGCCCGATGCGCGGCCTGCTCGACGCGCTGACCGCCGGCGGCTGCCGCGCACTCCAGCCCGATGGTTCGCCCGCAAGCGGCTTCCCTTTCACCCTGCACACGACCGCTAAGCTGGGCCGCCTCGAAGTCGACGCCTCGGCGTCTTCTCAGCTCCTCTCCGCCCTGCTGATGGTACTGCCGCTCTCTGCCGGCGCTTCGGTCAGCATGAAAGGCTCCACGGTCTCCGAACCGTTCGTCGAGATGACCGCCCGCATGTGCGCCCAATTCGGACGTCCGCTCGAACGTCTCGCCGATGGCAGCTGGACGTGCCCGGCGCCCGGCGCCTATGTCGCGCAGCCGACGTATGCAATCGAACCCGATGCCACCGCCGCGAGCTACTTCATCGCCCTCCCCGCCGTGACGGGATATCGCGCCTCCGTGCGCATCGAGGGCTACGCCGACGGCGGACTCCAAGGCGACACAGCCTTCGCGAAGGTCGCCGCGGCCTGTGGCGCCACGCTCAAACCGGCGAACGGTACGCTCGTCACTGAGTCCTGGTCGGGCATCCGCGGCGGTGATTTCGATTTCAACGCCTTCTCCGATACGTTCCTCACCCTTGCGACTATCGCCACGCTGGCGGACAGCCCGGTCAAAATCCGCGGCATCGCCCATACCCGCAAGCAGGAGACAGATCGGGTGCTCGCGATGGCCACGGAACTCGAACGACTCGGCATCAAAGTCACTCCCACCGCCGCCGAACTGCGCGCGGACGACACGCTTTCCTCGCTGACTATCTTCCCGAGCAAGGCCGCCTTGCGGCGCGTCGCCGCCGACGGCCCGATCACCATCCACACCTATGAGGATCATCGCATGGCGATGAGCTTCGGCGTGCTCGGCAGCTTCGACCTCTTCGGCGACGGTCGTCCGTGGATCGCCATCGAAGATCCGGCCTGTACCGCCAAGACCTTCCCTCATTTCTTCGAGGCCCTCGAAGGACTCCGCACCAACTTCGTCCGCGTCTCCGTCGACGGAGGCGCCGCCTCCGGCAAGTCGAGCACCAGCCGCCGGCTCGCACAGAAGCACGGCCTACTCCACGTCGACACCGGCGCGCACTATCGCAGCCTGACGCGCGCCTTGCTGCTGGCCGGCGCCTCCGCCGACGAGCCGGCCTCCGTGAAGTCCGCCCTCGGCAAGCTCCGCATCGGCTCGCGTATTATTGCCCGCCAGGGGGCCCGTAGCTCCGCACTGACCCTCGATGGTGTGCTGCCTGACGACGCCGACCTACGCACCCCGGAGGTCAACGCGTCCGTCTCAAAGATTGCCGCCCTGCCCACCGTCCGCACCTTCCTCCTCGAATACCAACGCTCGCAAGTGAAGCTGGCCAACGACCATGGGTTCGCCGGCGTGGTCATGGAAGGCCGTGATATCGGTTCCGTGGTGCTGCCTGATGCCGAAGTCCGCATCTTCCTGGAAGCCGATGCTGATGCGCGCGCCCAGCGACGTGCCGCCGAAGGCCAGTCCGACCAGGTCACGCAACGCGACCATCTCGACGCCACGCGCAAGACTGCACCGATGATCTGCCCGACCGGCGCCCATCGCCTCGACAACACGCATAAGTCGCTCGAGGAAGTCGTGGCCGAGATCGGCGAATTCATCAAGATCGCCGCCCTGCCCCGATGATTCTCGATTCGAAGAACCTGATCTATAAAGCCGTCTACCACGGCGCGCGATCGTTCATCGAAGTCTTTTCCACCCTGGAAGTCGAAGGCTGGGAGAACGTCCCGTCAGGCGCCTGTCTCTTCGCGTCCAACCACCAGAGCATGCTCGACCCGCCCTTGATCGGCTCGAGCCTACCCCGGGAAATCTCGTTCATCGCCCGCCGCTCGCTCTTCGATAATCCGGTCTTCGGCTTCGTCATCCAAGCCTGTCATTCCATCCCTGTCGACCGCGGGGAAGCTGATATCGGCGCTATCCGCTCAGCCTTGGCTGCCCTGAAGGCCGGTGAAGGCCTTCTGATCTTCCCGGAAGGCACCCGCAGCCAAGACGGCGTCATCACGGCGCCTAAGGCCGGTGCCGGCCTCCTGGCCTGTCGTTCCGGCGTACCGGTGGTGCCAATCCATATCCGCGGCGCTCGTGACATGCTGCCGCGCGGAGCCCACTTCCCGCTTGGGTCGGCGCGCATCCGCGTCCGGTTCGGGAAGGCGATGCAACCGTCGGAATATGATCCGGGCAGCGAACACGCCGACCGCTCGATCGAAGCGTCCCGCCGAATCCTGGAGCGAATCAAATCGCTCCCGGATTGCGACGACCTCGGACTCTGATCAGCCGGCGGCTTACGAGATGCGCTGAGGCATCACGACGCAAAGGAAGTCGTCCTTCAATCCGCGGATGACGCCCGGGGACATCTCATCCTTGAATTCGAAATCGATCTCGTCCTCGGTCAGGGCCTTGAGCGGGTCGGTGATGTACTGAGGGTTGAACGCGATGTTCACGTCCGGGCCTTCGTATTTTACGGCGATGGGTTCGTGCGCGTCGCCGCTTTCGGACTTCGCGGAGATCTCAAGGTTCTGGGTCTTCTTCGAAACGGTCATGCGGATCGTGTTGTGGCGATCGTCCGTCATGAGCGCGGCGCGGTTGACGCTTTCGAGGAGCTTCTCGCGCTCGAGGCGCACCTTGGAGCCGGCATCCTTCGGGATGACCTGGCGGTAGTTCGGGTAGTTGCCTTCGACGACCTTGGAGACCAGCTGGATGCGGTCTACGAGGCCTTCTTCGTTCTTCGGGATGTCGATCGTGAAGCCGACCTGACGTTCGTTGTGCGAGACGTGCGCTTCGCCGCCGGACTTAAGCAGACGCATCAGTTCGATGATCGTGCGGGCCGGAAGGATGAGGGCGAGGGTCTTGTCGGAACCGGCGATCTTACGTTCGCATTTTGCGAGACGACGGCCATCGGTGGCGACGACGGTGAGCTTACCTTCGGCGAATTCGAAGAAGACACCGTTGAGGATGTAGCGATTCTCGTCGGACGACTGCGCGTAGCTGACCTTGCGGAGCATGTCACCCAGGTCGTCTTGGTTGATCGAGATCGTCGGCTGACCCGTGAAGTTCGAGATGGGCGGGAACTGGTCGGCAGGCAGGCCGGCGATCTGGAACACGGAACTGCCGGAGGTGATCTTCACGCGGTCCTTGCCGGTGAGTTCGACGATGGTGTCGCTGCTCGAAAGGGCGCGGATGATCGGGACGAGTTTCTTGACCGGCAGGGTGATGCGTCCGGGGGAGGAGACGGTGGCCTTGATGCGGCAGCAGATGCCGAGGTCGAGGTTAGTCGTGGTGAGCGTGATGGTGTCGCCTTCGGCTTCGATGAGCACGTTCTGCAGAATCGGCATCGTCGCGCGGTTGCCGACGACGTTGGTGACGCTGGAGAGACCGTTGAAAAAGTGATTCCGGTTAACCTTGAACTTCATGATGTCCGAAGAATTGAGGACAGGCAGGGGGTGAGGCAACCCCTCATTGCCCACATACCGGGACTCTCTGTATCTAGTTACTCTTCATTTATAAATACCAGTAGCATCAGTAGGTGTCGGAATCCCGTGTACAGTTCCGCAAGCCTCTGGTGAGCGGACTTATCCGCGGCTAGGTCGACTGTGTGTTTAGGGTGAATAAGTCCTCGGTTGTTCACATGAGGTCAGACCCACCAATCCTTCACGGACTATTCACACCTTGGACACCGGCTCATCATCGTCGTCCGGAGCAGGGTCCATTTCGCTCTTTTTGAGGAGGAAGATATGACGGAAGATACTGAAGCTGATATAACCGAGGAAGACGGCTGGGAACGAATATTGGGGATAACGGAACACCACCGCACCGCCGATGATGATCAGGATGAAGACCCTGGTACGCGCCCGGGCCGTCCAATCCAGCTTCTTGAAGCTCGGGAAGCGGACATTGCTGACCATCAGGAAGGAGATGATCAGCATCAAGGGTAGCAGGATCCAGGACCAATCTTTGACGGCCGCATCAAGGGGTCCCTCTCCTTCCATGATCTTGGATAAGACCAGGACCAGCGAAGCGATCATCCCCGCGGCGGCCGGTGACGGCAGGCCCACGAAATCGCCTCCGGCGGCGCGTTTCTCGTTACCTGGGACGAGCGGGTTGGTCAGGACGTTGAAACGCGCCAGGCGGACGCCAGCGCACAGCAGATAGATGAAGGCCAGCAGCCAGGTGATCAACTGGACGTTCTCCGTGACCTCAGGCTTGATGACCAGGAAGCACGCCATCAGGGCGGGCGCGACGCCGAAGGAGACGGTGTCGGCGATGGAGTCGAACTCGGCCCCGAACAGCGATTCTCGCTTGGTGGCGCGGGCGACGCGTCCGTCGAAGAGGTCACAGATACAGGCGAAAAGGATGAACCAGACCGCCATGATATAGTGATCGGCTCGGCCTTCGGCGGTAAGCGTCGTGAAGCGCGCCTCGATGCAGTTCTTGATGGCCAGGAAACCGCAGAGCATGTTGCCCGCCGTGAAGAGGTTGGGCAGCAAGTAGATACGTGCCGCCTCTTCCGGAGAGGAATACTGGGGTTTTACGGGGGGAGTGGTCACGATTAGGGCTTGGGGGTTTCGTCGAGGTATTTCCAGAAGCCGCCTTCTTGTTCGATGCGGGCTTCGTCCTCGGGGAAGGGTAGATGGGAGCGGAAGGCGAAGTCGGCGTAGGTATGCTTATGCAGGACGTAGTTGGCCATCAGGGACCCTTCGGTCGCTTCGAAGTAGATTCTAAATTCGCCGACGCGGAGCCGGTGATAGGTGTGTCCGCCGCGCCGCACGGTGCCGAGTTCGGAGCTTCCGCGCAGGAGGGCTTCCGGTGTGAGCGCAGTGAATGCTTCGACGACATCCATCTGCTCCAAGGTGGGCAGCTTCGCGAGCTCACGCATCGCTTGGTCGCTGAAGTTCACTTGATACATCGGTACCAGCATCCAACGCCGCACGCACGTCCACGGCAATCACTCAGTTCGGAAGCGACCATCTGGACAGTAGTAAAACCGCCTGTTTTTCGACCAAATCCAACACTTTTTCAAATCCGTCGCTTTCGCCGTAATAGGGATCCGGCAAGGCGATATCATCCAAGAAAAGGCGAAGGCGGGGTTGCAGCTCCTGCGGACAACGCCGACGGAGTTCGCGGAGATTGATCTCATCCGCAGCGAGGATGAGGTCGAACTCGTGGAAATTCGAGGCGTGGACCTGGCGGGCGCGCACCGCCGAAAGATCATAGCCGCGCGTCTGCGCATGCCGCACCGAGCGCGGATCGGGCGGGTCGCCGATGTGATAGCTTTCCGTGCCGGCGGAATCGAACTCGATGGCGAGGTCGGCCTGCTTGGCCTTGGTGCGAAGCACGACCTCCATCGTCGGAGACCGGCAGATGTTACCTCTGTATGTCGAGATTTGTAAGTCGTTGCCAAATAGTTAGATGTAGATTTATTTCAAACATCCCAAAAGGCCTAATTTGACCCTCTTTCACCCCGATTAGAGGCCTTTAAACCCCTGTTTTGAAGGGTTAACATCCCATAACATCCCACTCCCCGAGCGCGCGTAGATCGTAACGCCTGGCCTCGGGCAACTTCCCTAACCCCCCTATTATCAATAGGTTAAAAACGCGAAATGACCACGCGTAAAACCTTAGCGGTGACGGTCCACGAGGGAAAAGGGGGGTATTTGAAAAGAATACTCAAGGGGGGGGCTTCCCCTGCCCTGCCCTCCGACCCTGCCTATTGACACCCCTATTTCAGTCGCGGGAAGGGGTCGCCAAGGCGTTTTGATTGGTGGCACGACTCAACCCCACGCGACCAACTTCGGAGGGGGTTTGCTTTCCGCTTATCTCTTGGTGAGTCACCCGGTGCGGATAATGTTTTCTACAATGAGAAACCCGCCCGTAACGATAGGATGCTTCATCCTTTTGCTCACTCCTTGCCTTTGGGGTTTAATAACCTACCTGCCAGAACCTTGGGGCTTCATTGGCTCGCTCCTGATCGTGTTCGTTTTTGCGGTGGGTTGATTTTCAGTTTTCGCTAACGCAAGAAACGACGCCAAGCGCACCGACGCGATCGGAGGAAGCGCACCGAGTCGGGGCAAGTCGTCAGGCGATACTATCACGCGACGGCCGGACACTAACTCGACGACGACCAAGCCGGAGAGAGATGCGCGCTTGCGGGGCTTCATCTCGAAAGCGTCCGCGTAGGCCAGGCGTTGCGCAAGCCGTGGCCGATGGGGTGAACTACCCGAGGGGTTTACTTGGTCTTTTTATTTAACACCGACCAAGTGAGGCCACCATTAATCGACCTAATATGCCCGGCCGACCGCGTGGCGCAACCCACTCCCTGTCCGTTTAGATCGGTGCGTCGGTTGTCCTGTCTCTACCTCCCTGCCCTGTCTCTTGTATCGGGGTCGGTCTAACCTGTATCTCCCTCCCAAGACTGTCTCTTGTCTCGGGTTGCTTGGTGTAGGGCGAGGCCGACCGAGCGTAAGCGGAGGGAGAGGCCGTAGCCCTTTTACTCTTACCCTATTACTAATCCCGTCCCCTCCCTCTCGCATCCCTTACGGTCGCGCGGTCGGGGCGGTTATTAGTAAGTTAAGATACTAGCACCGCGACAGTCATCCCCGACAGTCTTGGAGGGGTTGCTCGGGGCTTCCGCGATCGGTGCAAACGATTGCCGGCCGAGGGTTAGGCATAGGCGCGCGAGGAGGCCAGGCGTTACGCGGACAGGTTGCCAATGGTCGCAGTAGTAGCCCCCGAGTCTCTTGGGGTGCTTCCAATCCAAGCAACTATGATGAACACAAGTATTCAACCCTCCCCCCTCCTCACCCGCGAACAGTTGGCGACCGCCCTCGGCATTTGCCGGATGACTGTTAGCCGACTCACCAAGACCGGACGCATCCCCTTTGTGTCCGTCGGTCGTCGGGGCAAACGATACGACCGCGAGGCCGTCGTCGTCGCCCTGTCCGCTTACCTCAACGCTCCGGCCAAGCCGACCGCCCTATGAAGTTGAGCGTCTTCAAAAACCTAACGCGAAGGGGGCATCTCGTCCGACAAATCATAAAGGAGGAGTGGCCGACCCGCTTGGGAGATTGGCGCGCAGTCGAGGAGCGTTGCGATCTATTGGCCGACACCGCCCCGGAGGAAGCCGAGATAAGCGATTGGTTAGCGGACGCGGTTAAGGCGTTACTCTATCGCGAGGGGTTAATCGGTTACGACACCGACTCGGGCTTGTGGTATTGCTTGGTCGTCGCCCCGAAACAGGACTACCCGGAAGGTTGGGAGTCGGTCGCATTGATTGAGCGCAAGAAGCGACAGGCCGAGCGCGAGGCCTTGGGGCTGGACAACACTCCCCGCCCGAAGGCCAAGAGGAAGCCCAAGTCGGCCACGCCTCCGCAGTCTCCGGGCTATTGGATTAACCGACTCAACCCGCCCGGCTTCCCGCGTCGGCTTTCGTCAATTTAATGAGCGACCCCAAGCCGACACCGCCTCCGCGCAACCGCAAGGCCAGGCGTAAGTCGTCGCCCGGACAAGTCGCCTTCCTTGAATACAAGGCCGTCCGCGATAAGGCCAAGGCCGAGCGCGAGGCAAAGCAACACCAAGACGCGTGGTATCTACACCACTTCCACCCGGAGAAGGCCAAGGCCAAGCGCGCGAAAGGGGTTAAGCATAACGCGGAGGCCTCGGCTTGGCGTAGGCAATCCTTCGTCGAGGCGTTTGCGGATTGGCCGTCGGTGCTTGCGGCCGAGGAGATGGGCTATCGGATACGCGAGTGGTTGCGCGATCGGTGCGTCCTTAATCCCAAGACCGGGCGCAGGAAGTGGAAGTGGTGCGGGTGCGAAAAGAACTTCGTTAAGACAGAGGCCTCGGTGCGGAAGAAACTCACCGAGTTAAGAGTGTTCCGTTACAACTTCCGCGCGCGGTTGTGGTTCAAGTGCGGGTCGGTCGAGGAGGCCGAAGCAACGCAACGCCTGGCCGAGCAAGAGGCCGAGCGTCGTCGCCTTGCCCGAGAGGAGGCCGAGCGCGTCGAGCGAGAGAGGGTGAGCGCGCTTTGGGAAGCCGACCAAAAGAAGCGACAAGAGGCCGAGCGACTTAAAGCCGAGGCCGAGCAAGCCGAGCGTGATCGGTTGAGCCGTCCGGCCGTCGCGGGGTGGCACGACTTCATCCCCGAGGAGTTAAAGGCGCAGGCCTTGGCTATGGTCAGAAGGACACCCTGCGCGCCCGGCATCGATTACAAAGCCCAATCACTCGACGATGCCAAGACAGGGCAGACAGAGCGTTGGGTGCGCGATAAGGACGGCTGGTTACGCCACCTACAATCCTTGCACGACCACGACAGAGAGATGCGTCGCGTAGCCGAGGCCGTCTTGGTCGCGGATTAGTCCGGCCTATGCGCTCACTTCTTCTTGGCCTTCTTTGGGTCAATCAGCCAATCGGGGAGAGTCTCTGCGGTCGTTATCATCACCTCCGGCTCTTGGGCGATTGCCTCGCGCATCTCCTCCTCGGTCAAGGGTTCAGCGTCATAGGCCTCCTCATTCTCGACGGCCTCTTTCTTCGCCTTACGCGCTAACTTGGCCTCGGTCGCCTTGTGTCGGATGTATAATAGAATGTGGTCGGGCGACCAATTGGAGATGTAGTCGGGGTCGGTTGCGAACCACTCCTTCGCCTCGGCCTCGGTCGTCAACTCTTGATAGGTGCGCTTCAAGATGGTTTTGCTGTTGCCCATCTCCTCGGCCGTCCGATCGGTGCTTCCTGTCAGTTGAACGCGATAGGACAGCGCGGAGGCGCGTAGGGCGTTGCTCGGCCAAGGGAAGTGCTTACGGACTGACTTCTTCAATCGGTTGAGCCGGACATTGAGACGCGTCACGCGGTTAACATCACGCCTGGCCTCCTCCGCTTCCGACATATCCTTCACCGCGTCGTCGCGACAACCCTTGAAGATAAAGCCGTCGTCGCCTTCCTCCGGCCGATGCCTTTCGAGGTAACGCGCCACGGCCTTGGGGATCGGGGTCGAGCGTCCTTCGTCGGTCTTGGTGATGCCTCGATTGAGGAAAAGGGTCGTGCTGTCGTTTTTGAGATGCGTCCAGCGTAGGCGCGCCATCTCCGCGCAACGGACACCCGCGAAGGCGAGGAGGCATAGGGTCGGCCGGAACTCGTCGGGGCAGTCCGCGAGAATGACTTTGAGTTGGTCGGGCGTAAGGAGTCGGCCTTGGGAGGAGTCGTCGTCGGAGTGGCGTCGGAGTTTGAGATACTTAATCCGCGTGGCCGGGTGTTGAGCCGTCCGGCCTTCCTCGACGCACCAAGAGTAGAAGGCGACGACATAGGTTAGGAGGTTGTTCCGCGTCGTCGGGGCTAACCCCTTCCCTCCCTTGTATTGGTCGTCGAGCCACTTCTCTATCTCGTAGTCCTTCACCGAGCCGAGAGGCCTGTCCCCGAAACGCTTGGTGAACTTGCGGAGGTTAATCTCGAACTGTTGGAGGTAGCGAAGTCCTTTCCCTTCCTTACGCTTGGCCGATAGGCACTCGCGGACGGCCTGGCCTACCTTCTTGTCCGACTCGGCTAACCTCTCCTCTCGGATGTAAACGGCCACCGCGTCGGAGAGAGTCGGGGTCTTGCCGTCGCGTCCGACGAAGGCGCGCAACTTCTCCAAGCACTCCAAGGCCTCGCGCTTGATTGAGTCGGTCAAGATGAGCGCACCCGCCCCGAGCGTATCGGCCTCGGCTTGCTTCTCGGAGATGAAGCGTCGAGCCGTCGCCTCGTCGGGAAAGAAGGCGCGGTCGGTCTTGAACGCCCGGCACTCTCCCTCGGTCGGCTTCTTGGGATCGCGGGGACGCATCACGACCTTTCGATAATACACCGCCCACTTGCGCGTCGGCCTGTCCGGGTTGTCTTGGAGGAGGGGGGTGAGGAGTCGGGCTTGGCGTGCCATTGGTGGGAGGTTGCGGAAAGGGTCTTACCCTAACCCACCCCACCCGAGCGAGGTTTTAACATCCCATAAAATCCCACCCTTTTTGAAACACCCTTATTCTATTGGTTAGAATTGGCGGGTAAGGCAGATGTTACCCATGCAGACGAGGAGGATTCGTCTCGGTCGCTTGGGCACTTACTTGCCGAGCAGCTTCTTGAGGGCGTCTAAATCCCGGCCGTTCTTGGTGAGAAGCTCGCCATTTTTGCCGTACACGAGGAGCGTTGGGATGCCGGACACGTCCTGTTCCTTCTTAATCGCCCCGCCTCCGGCAGACCTAAACGGGACGGCGGGCCAGGGCATTTTGGTTTCCTTCATGTACGCGAACATCTCGTCCGCTCCCTTGTCGCTGCTGATAAAGACCACGGCGAGCTGGGTTTTGTTCGCGTTGGCGAACTTGACGAGTTGCGGCGTGAAGACGCGGCAGGGCGGGCACCAATGGGCGGAGCAGTATACCGCCACGGTTTTATTCTTCAGCGTAGCGAGGTCGACGGCCTGGCCGTTTGCATCGATGAGCCCTTCCGGGAAACGTGTCTTCCAATCAAAGTCGGCGGCGGAGGCGAGGGCGGCGCAGAGCATCAGGCTGAAGGAAGCGAGGAACGATTTCATGGGGATAATTGTAGCAGGGTTCTTGGCTTACTGTGCATCGATAATCTAAATAATGCCTATTTATTTCACGGGTGGCGAAGCCGGCTCAGACCTTGCCGCCGAAGCTCTGGTGATCATCCAGGTCGAGCACGTCAAACCAGGTGGTGATGTCTTCACGTTTGGCTCCGGCCGGCGTCGAGGACTGGTAGTCGCTCATCTTAGCACGGCTACCGGGTGAGCTGGGGGCGCGTTGCTCATGGAAGGCGCTGAAAGCGGCGATTTCCTGACCAGTGCGCGGCTTCTTGGCGTTGGCCATCAGCCAAGCGAGGACTTCTCCGTCACCTAAACCATTGTCAATCTGAGCCTTAAGAGCATTTGCCTCGACGCCCAGGAAATCCAGGACGTTGGCGTCCAGCGGGCAACCGTAGTTATATTCGCCATTTTTACCGGCTTTGGTGGCGCGGGCTTTATCGATCATCCGGGGGAGGATGACGAAGCCGCCAAGGCGGACGCGGGGGCTGCGAGGGGGGTGCTGGGTAAGGTCGTAGAGGTCGTGGGCCATAAGGACATGCAACCTAGCCCCCCTGCCCCTCACCGCAAGAAAACAGGACGGCTTGAGGGTTTGCCAAAATGTCCCACCCCCCCCAACCTGCCTCCATGTTCCCCATGGCCGCCGAACTCGCCGCCCATCCCCTCACTCGGGACTGCCTGCTGGGATGTGCCGCGGTCTTTTTGGTAGCGGCCGTCCTGGATGGCTTGGCGTCCAAGGGTGCAGCCGGGAAATTCCAGTCTTCCGGGCTCTGGTTGCTCCGTGGCGGCTGGGTCATGCTGACCACGATGTTGGCTTATCTGGGGCTGAACGCGCACGCACACTTTACCCTTAATGGAGCTACAGTCCTTCTCTCGATTGCCTGGGGGCTGTCCGGCTTATCGCTCTTTCTCGATGTCACGTTCAACCATCGTCTGCCGACGTGGGCGATCGCGGGTACCACGGCGCTGTGTCTCGTGGCGGCTGGCCTCCTCGGCGTTGGCGAACATCCCTCGAATGGCCCCCTTAAGCAGACCATTGCGATGCAGATGCACATCGGTGCCGCGATTCTTGCCTACTGTGCGCTCGGCGCCCAGGCGCTCAACTCCACGGCCTATCTCCTGCAGGATCGCGCCTTGGCGCGCCACCAGTTCGGCGGCATCTATGCACTACTGCCCGCGCTCGTCCCGCTGGATCGCATCGGCGCGCAGCTCATGGGCGCGGCCGTCTGGCTGCTTGGCCTTTCCTTGGTGATCGGCACGACCGACTGGGCGCAGAGCGAACGCGCGCTTGTCTCCGCTCCGAAGCTCATCGCGTCGCTCATTACCTGGCTCGCTTGTGGTTGGGTCGTCGTACAACGCCGTCGCCAGCGCCTTAGCGGCGCCGCCTTCGCACGGGCTTCCTTGCTGGCGGCGATTCCGGCGGTGGTCGCCCTCTATCTTTCGCTCCACGCATCCCGATGAGCGAACGCGCCCGCAATCTGGTGGCGCTGAGCGCCACGCATCGCACCGCCGGGCTCGACGAGCGCGCGGCGTTCACGGTCCCTGCTGGCGGCGCCGAAGTCTTCTATGCGGCCGCCCGCGAGGCCGGCCTCGCCGAAGCGGTGCTACTAGCGACTTGCAACCGCCTCGAAGCGTACGCCGTCGGCGACGAAGCCGCCGCGCTTCACCTGCGCAGCGCGCTGCTCAAGGCCACAGGCGCGCCTGCGGCCGCACTCGATCAGCATCTCCGGCCGGTGCCAGGCCTGGAGGCCGTCGAGCACCTCTTCTCCGTCGTCTCTGGTTTAGAGTCGCAGATGGTCGGCGAGGTCGAGATTGCCGGCCAGGTCAAGGATGCCTACGCCGATGCGCTCGCTCGCGGCATGACCGGCCCGGTACTCAACCGCGTCTTCCAGCGCGCCTTCCAGGCTGGCGCCTGGGCGCGCACCAACACCGGCATCTCGCAAGGTCAGGTGAGCCTTGGCAATATCGCCGTCGAACTGGCGATGCGCGCGTTCGGGTCGCTGGCTGAAGCTCGCGTGCTCGTGCTCGGCACGGGCGACGTCGGCCGTCAGGTCGTCCAGGCGCTCGTCTCTCGCGGCGCCTCCCAGGTTTCGGTCGCTTCGCGTACGTTCGAAAACGCCCGCACGTTGGCCGAGGAATTCTCCGGCGCTTCGCTTACGCTGGCCGATGCGTTGCGTCAGGCGCACGCGCACGACGTTATCGTGGGTTGCGCGACCGTGGAGCGCGCCTTGCTCGACGCCGTCTCGCTCCGTGAGATCGCCGGCCGCCGCTCCGGCCGGCCGCTGTTGCTCGTCGACCTCGGCGTCCCCCGCAATTTCGCCGCCGGCGTCCACGGTCTCGACGGCACCTACCTTTGCGACCTGGACGACCTTGCCCGCGTTTCGAACGCTAACCTCAAAGCCCGCCTCGCCGAAGTCGACCGCGCGCGGATTGCGTTGGCGGAGAAAGCTGCCCGCGCTTGGGGCGCGGCGAATCACCAGACTTCTTCGGAAGCTTAACCTATGAAACCAACGGTCCTCATCGTCGACGACGAGAAGAACATCCGCGACGGCCTCCGCGCGGCGCTGGAGGATCGCTATGAGACCTTTGTGGCGAAGGACGCCGCGGAAGCGGCGCGCCTCATGCAGGACGTGCCCCCCGATGCGGTGCTGACGGATCTGCGCATGGCAGGAGAAGACGGCATGGCGGTCATCGACCGCGCGCTCAAGCTGCCCAACCAGCCGGTCTGCATCATGATGACGGCATATGGTGACGTGGACACCGCCGTGAAGGCGATGAGCCTCGGCGCCTATTGGTTCTTCCAGAAGCCGGTGGACCTCCGCCAGGTGGAGCTCGTCCTCGAGCGCGGGCTGAAAGCCCGTACGACCGAGAAGGAAGTCGTGACCCTTAAGGCCCGCCTCGACCGCAAATTTTCGCTCGGTGAGATCGTCGGTTCCTCCGCCGCCCTCCAACGTTCAATCGAGCAGGTCCGCTCCGTCGCCTCTTCCAATGCCACCATCCTCTTGCTGGGCGAGACGGGTACGGGCAAAGAGCTCTTCGCCCAGATGATTCACCAGGCGAGCCAGCGCTCCAAAGGACCTTTCATGGCGGTGCATTGCGCTGCTATCCCGGCCAACCTGCTCGAGTCCGAATTATTCGGTCACGAGAAGGGCGCGTTCACCGGTGCCAATGAACGGCGCGTGGGCCGGTTCGAGTCGGCCGACGGGGGCACCCTGTTCCTCGACGAAATCGGGGAGATCGACGCCACTACCCAGGTGAAGCTTCTGCGCTTCCTCGAGACCCGCTCCGTCGAGCGCTTGGGGTCACATCGACCGATCGCCCTCGACCTTCGCCTCGTTTGCGCCACCAACCGCGACCTCCAGCAGATGGTCAAGGAGGGTAAGTTCCGCGAAGACCTATTCTACCGCCTCTCGGTGGTGCCTTTACGCCTGCCGCCATTGCGTGAACGTCAGGATGACGTCCCGCTCCTTCTCTCGCATTATCTCGAGCGCTTCGCGAAGGAGAACTCGGTCGCCACTGCGAAGCTTTCGCCGGAAGCGCTGGCCGTGCTCGTCCGCTATCCTTGGCCCGGCAACATCCGCGAGTTGCGCAACGCCTGTGAGAATCTCGCCGTGCTCCGTTCCGGCAAGACGGTCGCCGCCGGCGACCTGGATCCCCGGTTCGCCCAGCCTGCCGCTACCGTCGTCGCGGTTTCTGCCCTGCCCTCTTCTGGTGGCAATATCCTGGATCGCGAACAGAACGAAAAGCAGCTCCTGAAGCAGGCCTTGGCCGCGGCCGCGGGTAACCGCACGCGCGCCGCTGAGTTGATGGGCATCTCGCGTCGCACCCTCCACCGTAAACTTCTGCAATGGCCGGAACTGGATCCTGGTCCCGAGTCCGCGTGAGGTTCCTAGCCCTCCTTCTTTTTTCCAGCGCGCTGAGCGCGGCTGATATCGTCGGCTCTGATCTGCTGGCTGGCGCCGTCGCCCGAGGTTTCAATCAAGCCGCAGGCAAGACATCCGCCGATTTCGGCGGCACACTTCCTGGTCGGCAGGCGTTCGTCGATGGCCGTGCCTCCGCGGCGGTGCTTATGGTGCGCGACCGTGAGGTCGCGCCGGTGCCGACCGGTAAGGTCGGCGTCGTCGAGTTTCGTCTCGCGAGCGCCGTGGTGGTGGTCGCGACGCACGTCAGCAATCGCGCTGAATCGATCACGCTGGAAAATCTCTCGAACATTTTCGCACGCGATCCGCGGGCGCCGGCGCGTAATTGGAACGACATCAACTCGGCGGCGCGCTCCGAGCTCATCACGCCCGCGGTCTCCTCCCCGCCTGGTTCGATGGTGCTGGAGATTTTTCAAGGCATTGCCCTGGAGGGCCAGCCGTTCCGCCTGGATGTCCGGCAGAGGATCGAATTGGACTTGGCGGCCGACTTGTTGGCCTCCCGCGCCGGCAGCGTCACCCTCCTCCCCCGCCCTCCTTCTGGTCGGGGTAAAGTTCTCCAAGTTGCGGATGGCCGCCCCGGGAAGTCCTCCACCGCCTACGGTCCTGATGAGAACAATATTTATAACGGAGATTACCCCCTCCAAGTTCCCCTCATCCTTTATGTCCGGCAGGATCGGCTGACCCAGCTCGCCCCTGCCTTACGGTGGCTCTTTTCGGACGAAGCCGCCGCCCTGCTGGAAAAGCAGGGCCTTACCCCTGCTCCTAGGGCTGCCCGGACGAGGTTCGTCCAAAGGCTTGACACTCGGTAGGGCGTTTGGTCTGCTTCCCATCCAACGCGCGCGTAGCTCAATGGTAGAGTACCACCTTGCCAAGGTGGCTGTTGCTGGTTCAAGTCCAGTCGCGCGCTCCACTTTAAAATGGAGCCAAAACCCGCCGAAACCCGGCGGGTTTTTCATTTCAGGACCTAGGCCGACGCCGGTAGGGTCACCGTGATCCGTAGGCCCTTCGGCTTGGCAGGTTCCGCCGAGGCGGACCCCCCATGGAGTTCGGCTACCTGCCGAACAATGCTCAGCCCCAGGCCGCTCCCCCCAGCTCGGCGGGATTTATCGGTCCGGTAAAAGCGATCGAAGAGCCTTGGGAGATCTGCCGGGGTAACCCCTGCCCCGTCGTCTTCCACGGTTAACTCCACCCCGCTCAGGGTATCCTGGGTCGAAACAACCAAGCGGCTCATGCCGGCCGCATGGGCCAAGGCGTTATCGATCAGGTTCTGGACCAGGCGTCGGGCTTGGACCGGATCAGCGGCGCCGCCATCGGCGGCTTCCAGCTTCAATTCCAGTTTCACCCCGGCCGCCTTGCAGCGGGCGGCGAATTCCTCCGCGACTTCTCGGGCCGCGACATGGAGCGCGCCGGGCTCGCGGCGGACATCCTGCGCCGATTCAAGACTCGCGAGGGCCAGTAGCCCTTCGACCAGGCCCTGCAGCCGACCGACCGAGCTCACGATCTTCTGCGTGAAGCGCGCGCGATCTTCCGTCGACATCGTCGCCTGGTCTTCTGCCAAGGTCTCGGCGTACCCGCGGAGGATTGTCACGGGTGTACGGAGGTCGTGCGAGACGTTCGTCACGAAGTCTCGTTCCATGGCCTGCAGGCGCTTCAGCGCCGTCACATCGGCTAGCACGAAGATCGCGGCGCCGTCGCCGAACGCTTCCGGATCCGTCCGCGCTCCGGCGGCTTGGATCCAGACGTCGGATAAAGGCGCGCGGTTCAGGAGGATCATGGAGCGGGCGCCGCCCTCGGTGCGGACGCGGCGGACGAGTTCGATGAAGTCGGCGCTGCGAACGAGTGGCACGATCGACCCGCCGGCATCATCTTCGGAAAGCCCGAACAGCGCCGCCGCGGCTGGGTTGGCGAGGCGGAGGCGATCCTGCGCGTCGACGACGAGCACGGCGTCGGTCAGCGGCGCTAGTAGCGCTTCGATACGCCTTGCCGCCGCGGCGCGGATTTCACCTTCGTTCGCCGCGCGCCGTTCAATGGCGACGAAGAGTTCTTCCAGGCGCAGCTTACGTACCAGCCAGCCTTGAGGACGGGGCGCACCGCCGTCGGCGAGCAGCGCACGGCGAGCCCAGCGTACATGGCTGGCGATCTCGGCGAAGTACCAGACGGCAGCGACGATGAGCGCGAGCAGGAGCAACCAGGGAAGCCAGGACATCTGCGGAGGATCCTGTCCGGCGCCGCCGGACGCGCGAGCGCAAAGCGGTTTAGCCGTTCACGCGGTAACCGACGCCGCGCACCGTATCGATCACGTCACCCGCCGGGCCGAGTTTCTCGCGCAGGCGGCGGACGTGGGTGTCGACCGTACGGGTCTCGAGATCAGGAGAATAGTTCCAGACGTCGGCGAGGAGTTCTTCGCGCGACTGCACCCTGCCCTTCCGCTCGAGGAGCATGCGGAGCAGCTTGAATTCCGTGGCGGTCAGTTCGACGATTTTGCCGGCGGCGGTCACTTCGTGGCGCTCGATGTCGAGCATCAGTGCGCCGGCGGCGAGGCGCGTTGAAGGTTTGGCGGCGGCGGACTTCGCGCGGCGCAGCAGAGCCTGGGCGCGTAGCATCAGCTCGCGCGTATCAAAAGGCTTCGTCACATAGTCGTCGGCACCGGACTCGAGGCCCTTCACCTTGTCGACCGTCTCGCCCTTCGCTGTGAGGAAGATCACCGGCGTATCTTGGAGGAGCGCGTCGGCCCGGACCATGCGGAGCAACTGCACGCCCGTGAGCTCGGGCATCATCACGTCGAGGATGATCAGGTCCGGGCGGAAGTCGCGGGCTAGGCCGATGGCGCGCAGTGGGTCGTTCAGCGTACGGATCGCGTAGCCGGCCTGCTTGAACTTGTAGTCCAATAGTTCCGTCACGTCAGACTCGTCGTCGACGATCAGGATTCGCTTGAGATGTTCGGCGTCCATGGGTGCGTCATTACATAAAGGCCCCGCCAAAAGAAGCGCCAGAGTTAGGTGACAAACATGTCGGTCGTGTTACAGCCCTTTTTAGAAACCATAAATCATTCACTATAAAGAAGTTATGTAGTTAAGAAACACGACCGTCACACCGCGCTGCCATAATCTTTACATAGGCCGGTGTTCCCCGTGGAACACCGCCCTGCTCTCCCCTTCCCTCTAGGATTACTTGGCCCGGAAAAGAACCATCAGCAGCGAGATATCCGCTGGGTTCACCCCGCTGATCCGGCTAGCTTGGCCTAAGGTCTTGGGCTGGATGGCTTGGAGTTTCTGGCGGGCTTCGATGCGCAAGCCGTAGGCTTTCAAGAAATCAAACCCTTCAGGCACCTTAAAGGAGTCTAGGTCGTGGAGCTTACGGGCGTTACGCGTTTCCCGTTCTAAATAACCACGGTATTTGACCCGGTACATGACTTCCGCCTGAACTTCAGGGGCTTCGGCTAGGAATGTCGGCGGTAGATCCTTGGGGGTTGAATCCCAGTTGCGGCGGATGACGTCGCCGGCGATTCCGCCAGGGATGGCCAGTTTTTCCAGATATTCGATCCAATGGGTCACTTTTTCTGCCTTGGCTTGAATGCGGCCTAGACGATCTGCCGGGACCAGGCCGAATTCGGCGATTTTGTCCTTTAGGCGGAGTTCAGCGCTGCCGTGGTTGAATAAGAGGCGGAATTCAGCCCGGCTGGTGAACATACGGTAAGGCTCCTGGGTGCCTTTGGTCACTAAATCATCGATCAGGACCCCGATGTAAGCTTCGTCGCGGCCAATGACCATGGGGGTCTGGCCCTTGACCTTACAGGCGGCATTAACTCCGGCAACCAGGCCTTGGGCGCCGGCTTCTTCATATCCGGAGGTCCCATTGATCTGGCCGGCAAAGAACAGGCCATCGACCTTTTTGGACTCTAAGGTGGGGTAGAGCTGGGTAGGGGGCGCGAAATCGTATTCCACGGCATAGGCTGGGCGAAGCATGACGGCTTTCTCGAGTCCAGGCACCGAAGCCAGCATCTGCAACTGAACGGCAAAGGGCAGGGAGGTCGAAAGGCCGTTGATATACCATTCGTCGGTATTTCGACCTTCAGGCTCTAGGTAGAGCTTATGGGTATCCTTGTCCGAGAACTTCACGAACTTGTCTTCGATGGAGGGGCAGTAGCGCGGGCCGACCCCGGTAATCTCGCCGCCATAGAGGGGGGAGAGGTGAAGGTTCTCTTGGACGATCTTGCCGGTGGCACAAGTCGCCTCGGTCATCCAACAGGAGACCTGATCGCTACCTGGAGTCCATCCCGGGAGGCGTTCGCCGGCTTGTTCCACGTGGAACAAATCGGTCTGCTGGCGGGTGTCATGGAAGGCAAACAGGGTGGGGGAGGCATCGCCGGGCTGCTCCTCGCATTTGCTGAAATCAATGGACCTTCCCAGGATCCGCGGAGGGGTGCCAGTCTTGAGTCTCTGGAGTTCGATTCCAGCCTCTAAGAAACTGCTAGACAACGACTTAGCACTAAAATCACCTAGGCGACCGCCCTCGGTTTTGTTCGCGCCGATATGCATCAGGCCGCGCAAGAAAGTTCCAGTGGTGACGACCACGGTTTTGGCGTGGAAGTCGAGATCGAGGTTGGTCTGCACCCCGACCACGGCGCCGTTCTTAAAGATGAGCCCGGTGACCTGAGACTGGAAGATGGTGAGGCCGTCCTGCAGCTCGCAGAGGTGCTTCATCCGGAACTGGTAAGCCTTCTTATCGCACTGGGCGCGGGGGGCCTGGACGGCGGGCCCCTTGGAGGAGTTCAGGAGGCGGAACTGGATCCCGGTGACGTCGGCGGTCAGGCCCATCTCGCCCCCGAGGGCGTCGATCTCCCGGACGATATGGCCCTTGGCCTGGCCCCCGATGGCGGGGTTGCAGCTCATCTGGGCGATGGTGTCCACGTTGCCCGTCAGGAGCAGGACATCGACCCCCATGCGGGCGGCAGCCAGGGCGGCTTCCACGCCGGCATGGCCGGCCCCGCAGACGATGACGTCATAGGGGCGGTCAGGCCCGAGGCGGATTTGTTTGTGAGGTCGCATAGGCGCTCCCTCACCAGAGGGAATCACTTACCTATGCAGAAGGAAGCGAAGAGCTTGTCCAGCATACGCTCATTATCGATGCGACCGACGATTTCCCCGAGGGCGTCCAGGGCGACCCGGCCTTGGGCGGCCGCGAGCTCGGTCTGGATGGGGGCCTTAAGATGGCCGGCGGCCTCGGAAAGGGCGGTCGCCGCCCGGGCCAGGGCCTCGGCATGGCGGACGCTGACCACGAGATCTTCGGCTCCGGGGGCGATCTCTTGGGCGATCAGGAAGTCGCCGAGCTTGGCTCGGAGCGCATCCGCGTCACGCCCGTCCAGGAGGCAGGCGGAAAGTTTGGCGATCTGCGGCAGGAAATTCTTCTGCGCGGGATGTGCGGGCAAGTCCGACTTGTTGGCGACGATGAGCGTGCGCGCCGGGTCGAGCAGCGCGACAAGTTCCGCGGGCAGGGCAGGGGGCTCCGCTGAAGCGTCGACGACCAGCAGGAGGAGATGCGCGCCACGTGCCTGCTCGAGCGAGCGGGCCATGCCAAGGTTCTCGAGCGTCGAGCCACCGTCGCGAAGTCCGGCGGTGTCGATCGCGGTCACGGCGAGCGGCAGGCCGGCGACCGGCGCCTCGAGGTAGTCACGCGTCGTCCCGGCTTCGGGGCTCACGATCGCGCGGTCGGCACCGGCGAGCGCGTTAAGCAAGCTCGACTTGCCCGCGTTGGGCGCGCCGACGACGGCGACGCGCAAGCCCTCGCGCAGGGCACCGTCATGCTTCGCGGTGCGAGCGTATCCAGAAAGTTCTGACGCAATTTCAATCAAGCGGGCCGCTGGGCCGCGCGGGTCCTCGGGCGGCAGGTCTTCTTCAGGGAAATCGATGTGCGCCTCGAGCTCGGCGAGGATCTGCAGCGTACGGTCGGTCCAGCGGGCGACCTGCCGGCCAAGTTCGCCGGCGAGCATGCGGCGCGCGGAGGCGAGCGCGCGCGCGGAGCTGGCGTGGATCAGGTCGGCGACGGCTTCGGCCTGCGTGAGGTCGATGCGACCCGCGAGATAGGAGCGGCGCGTGAACTCGCCGGGTTCGGCGAGACGGCCGCCGCGCGCGAGGCAATCCTCGGTGATGCGGCGCACGAGCAGCGGGTTGCCGTGGCAGGTAATCTCGAGCGAGTCGTTGCCGGTGAAGGAGCGCCCGGCATGCCAGAGCACCGCGACGACTTGGTCGATGGCCTCGCCTTCCTGGTTCCGCCAGATGCCGAGCGTCGAAGTCTTCTCGGTGAGCGGGGTCTTGCGAGCGAGGGCGGCCGTTGCGATGGCCGAGGCCAGCGGGCCGTCGACGCGCACGATGGCCAAGGCCGAGCGGCCGGCGGGTGTCGCGGCGGCGACGATGGTCTCGGTGGCGGGCATAGGATGGCGTGAGCTGGGGTCATCCCAAGGGGCGAGGGGAGGGGAGGCAAGCGGTGTCATACGTCCGCAAAAAGGCTGGAAGGGAAGGGCGGGCCTGACACAGTCCGTCCGAGACACTCCCGTGGAAAATCACCGCTTCCTTCTTCCTGATTCGGCCCGCCAGATCGCCGCGGCCCATGGCACCCCCTGCTTTGTTTATGATCAGGCCACCCTCGAGGCCCAGGCCGACGCCATGCTGGCCTTCCCGAACGCCTTCGGTGTAACGGTCCGCTTTGCCATGAAGGCCTGCCCGAACGCCTCAGTCCTCAAGGTCTTCGCGAACAAGGGCCTCCATTTCGATGCTAGCTCGGGCTGGGAAGTCCGCCGCGCGATGCTCGCCGGCGTCCCAGCCGACCGCCTCTCCCTCTCCTCCCAGGAGCTCCCGGACGATTTCCCCTCTCTTCTTAGTAAGGGCGTGCACGTGAATGCCTGCTCCCTCCTGCAGTTGGAGCGGATCGGCAAGGCACTCCCCGGCCATGAGGTCGGCCTGCGCTTCAATCCCGGCCGCGGTTCGGGCGGCACGGGCAAGACCAACGTCGGCGGCCCTGACTCCTCTTTCGGCATCTGGCATGAGTGGGCCGACCAAGCTCAGGCCATCGTGAAGCAGTACGGCCTGAAGGTCGTCCGCATCCATACGCACATCGGCTCCGGTAGCGATCCGGTCGTCTGGCAGGAAGTCTCCGCAGCCAGCCTCGCGCTCGTCAGCCGTTTCCCGACCGTGCACACTCTCAACCTCGGCGGTGGCTACAAGGTCGCGCGCGTCGCGGCGGAGAAGGGCACCGACCCGCAGGTCGTCGGCGCGCCGGTCAAGATCGCCTTCGAGAAGTTCGCCGTCGCCGACGGACGTAAGCTCCGCCTCGAGATCGAGCCAGGCACATTCCTCGTCGCCAATGCCGGTGCCGTCCTTTCCCGCGTCCAAGACATCGTCTCCACCGGTGCCCGCGAATTCCTCAAGCTCGACTCAGGCATGACCGAGATCCTGCGTCCTTCGCTCTACGGCGCGCAGCATCCGGTGCATCTCTACCCGGCGAAGGCTACCGGTGCCACGCGCGATTACGTCATCGTCGGCCACTGCTGCGAATCAGGCGACCTCATCAGCTGCGCTCCCGGCGAACCGGAGACGCTCGCCACCCGCACGCTACCCGAAGCGACCTCCGGCGATCTCTGCGTCATCGGCGGAGCCGGCGCGTATTGCGCCGGCATGAGCACGAAGAATTACAACTCCTTCCCCGAGGCGCCGGAAGTCCTCCTGCGTCGTGATGGGAAGTTCTCGCTGATTCGTCGCCGCCAGTCGCTCGAGCAGATTCTGCAGAACGAGCAGCCGGCCGAAGGTCTCTGATCGTGCCGATTCTTTCGCCAGCCTTGGGCGCCACGGTGCCCGACTCGCCGCATGCGACCGTCGTCTGCCTGCCGACGCTCGCGGACGTCGAGAGCTACGAGCGCAAGGAAGAGCGCGTCTGGAAACTCCTGCGTGCCGGTTATCCGCGCTTCGTCCGCAACGCGCTCGTCACCCGTGCCGCCGAGGAAGCCGCGCGTCGGCTCGGCCGCGCGGGCGAACTTTTCCCGCTGGTCTCCGAGGCGAGCGCTCGCCGGCTCGCCGAACATGTCGGCGCCACGCTCACCTCCGTTGACCGCGTCGGCGACTGGTGCCTGGTCACGACGTCGGCGGGCGATGCCGCGCTGCGGCTCGCGAAGATGGTGCAGCATACCGGTTCGCTGATTTCGTCGCGTCAGGCGGAAGCTTGGCTCGCCGGCTCGGCGATGAACGATGGCGCCGCGGCCCTTGCTTCGATCCGCGAGGCCTTGTCGCCGCTGCTTCCCGGGGTGGCCGCCGATGATATCCTTGTCGCCACGTCCGGCATGAACGCTGTCGATGCGGGCATCGCGGCCGTCGACGCCGTGCAGCGTCCGCGTGGTCGTTCCGCTTGGATTCAGCTCGGTTGGCTTTACGTCGACTCGACCCGCCTCTTCGGGAAGGCCCGCGAGGCCAAGCACCACTTCGTCTCCGATGTCCGCGATCTCGCCTCCGTCGAACGCCTCCTTGCGGCGGGAGATATCGCCGGCGTGTTCACCGAGGTGCCGAACAACCCCCAGCTCGAGACCGCCGATATTCCGGCCTTGCGCGCGCTCTGCGATAAGCACGGGGCGAAACTTCTCCTCGACCCGAGCAGCGTCGGGCTCGCCACCGTGGACGTGCTGCCGTTCGCGGACATCGTGGTTTCCAGTCTGACGAAATACGCCGGCTCCGAAGGGGATGTCATGGCCGGCGTGATCGCCGTGCATCCTTCTCGAGAAGACGCCACGGAACTACTCGCCGCCGTGCGCGACCGGATTGAGCCGCTGCACGCGCTCGACCTGGCCGCTCTCGCGACGCAGATCGGTCGCATGGCCGAAGTCACCCATCGTCTTTCCGCGACTGCGGCGGAGATCGCCCGGCGTCTCGCCGCGCATCCTGCCGTTGCCCGCGTGCGTACGGCCGACCAAGGTCCGACGGCTGCCGCTTACCGCCGCTTGCTGCGTCCGGGCGCCGGCGCCGGCTCGCTCATCACCTTGGAGCTGCGCAGCGACATGCGCCGCGTCTACGATCGCCTGGCTGTCGCCAAGGGTCCGAGCTTCGGACTGCGTTATACTCTGGCCGCCCCGTTTCTCTGGCTTGCGCATTTCGACGAGGTCACGAACGAGCAGGGCAGGGCGCATATCCGCGCGGCAGGACTCGACCCCGATCTCTTGCGCGTTTCCGTCGGGCTCGAGCCCGTCGAGGATATCTGGTCGGCGTTCGAAGCTGCCCTCGCTAAATAAAAGACCCGCCTTGCGGCGGGTCTGCGATCCTCAGTTCGAGGACTTGGTCGGGCTCGACGGTTCGTCGTCCGCGTCGTCGTCATCGTCATCCGACTTGGCGACGGTCTTCTTGGCGCCGCCTTTCTTGGACGTACGGGCCTTCAGCATCCGCTCGCGGAAAGCGGCCCGCTCTTTCTCCTGCAGGGCGGGAGCGCCTTCGTCGACCTTGGCGAGGGCCGCGTCGAAGGCCTTACGGTAGGTCGCTTCGGAGTCAGTCGAGCGCTTCCGTGCCGCCTTGTATTCGGCGTAGGCCTTGTTGGTCAGCGCTCGGTCGGCCTTGGCCTGCTGTTCGGCGGACATGACCTCCGGCAGGTCGTTCGCCGCCTTGCGGGCGGCGACAAGCCGGGTGTGATCCGGATCGGCAGGATGGCCTTCCTCCTTGGCGGGGGCGGCCGCGAGCTGGGCGTGGACGCCGGCGGCGAGAAGCACGGCGGCGAGGGTAGTTTTGATGGTTATCATGGTGTTGGGTGGGAACGGGCTTGAAGGAAGGGTGTCGTAGAAGGACAATACAAGTCCCTCGCTCTGAGGTTCACCCCATGAGTTCAACCCCTCGCCTCCTTCTGGGAGTTCTTCTGCTGTTCCCGCTCGCTCTGCTGGCCCAAGGCAAGAAGCGACCTGACCAGCCGCTAGAGATGACCCGGTTGCCCGCCGTGCTGACGATGCCCGACGCGTTCCCGCAGGTCGTGGGCACCCAAGCGTTTGGACCGGCTTATAAGTTCACCAAGGACGACGCTGTGCTCGAGGCCGCCAAAGGCATCAGCGCGATGGGCTCACGTATCCTCAAGATTAACGCGACCTCCGGCCAGCAGCTCACGCCGTACATCGCGATGCCCTTTACGCATTACGTCCTGTGGTTTCGTTCCTCGAACGAGTGGACGAAAGGCTTCACTCCCGAGCTGAAGCGCCGCGAATACAACGCCGTCTACCTTTTCACGAAGGACTTGCTCACCCGCTACGATACGGCGGGCAAGACCTTCTTCCTTGGGCACTGGGAAGGCGACTGGTATCTCCTGCCCGACAAGGATGTGAAGAAGGACGCGTCGCCGGAGTTGGTTGCGGCGATGATCGAATGGCTCAATATCCGTCAGAAGGCCGTCGACGACGCCCGTGCCGAGGTGCCTTACGCGAAGTGCCGCATCTATACCTACGCCGAGGTCAATCGCGTCCGTGACGCGATGAAGGACGGACGCAAGCGCCTCGTGAACGCGGTGCTGCCCAAGGTGAACGTCGATTTCGTCTCCTACTCCGCCTACGATTGTCAGCTCCTCCCCGCGGACCAGGTCCGGGCCACGCTGGATTACGTCAACGCGCAGATCCCCGCGAAGCCGGGCCTCCCGGCGAAGCGACTCTTCATCGGCGAGTGCGGCCTGTCCTGGAAGGCCTGCGGCGCCGACGGCGCGAAGCACGAGCAGCGCAACCGTGAGATCCTGGCGAAGTTCATGACTTGGAAGCCGGTGATGACTCTTTTCTGGCAGTATTATAATAACGAGGTCGTCGAAGGGGAGCAGGTCGGTTTCTGGCTCGTCGACAACAAGAACAACAAGACGCCGCTCCATGCGACGTTGACCGAACTTTTCGCCGCCCAGGAAGAAGCGGCCAAGGAAATGCGTGGTCGCACGCGCCGCCTGCCTGGCTACGAGGAGATTGCGACCTTCAGCGAGACCTGGTTGACCGCTCGCGCCCCGCGCTGAGCGACTCAGCGCTTGAGCCTACCCGCCGCCTGACGACATTTCACCCATGCGCAACAAGCTGCTCATTGAGGCCGTCGGGACTTTCTTCCTCTGCCTGGCTGCGATGGTTGCGTCTAGTCCGCTTTCGGTCGCCGCCTTGCTCTGCGCGTTGATCTACATGGGCGCACCGGTCTCACTCGCGCACTATAATCCCGCCGTCTCGCTGGCGTTCCGTCTCCGCGGCCGCTCCGGCACCCGCGCCCTCTGGTCCTACATCGGCGTACAGCTGACGGCGGCCCTACTCGCTGTGATGGTGGCTGGCTTTCTCTTGGGCCATGATTCGGAACACGCTAAGGGAGCCATCGACGCCTTGAGCGAATCGGCCTTCGCCGGTTTCGGCGCGACCGCCGTCGTCGAACTGCTCGCCACGTTCGCCTTGGCCTTCGTTATCCTGATGGTCGGGACCTCGCGCCTTACCGCGGGCAACAGCTACTTCGGCCTGGCCATCGCGGCGGTCGTGCTCGGTCTCTCCGGTACGTTCGGCGAATTCAACCCGACGATGAATCCGGCCGTCTCGCTGGCTTCCTCGCTGCTCGGGGTCTTTTCCGCCATCTGCGACGGCCTCATCGGAACCAAGGCCTTCGTCACGGAATCCCTTTTCCTGGCAAAGATCGCGCCGCGCGTATTGGCGGAAATCGCCGTCCAGTTCGCCGGCGCGGCCCTGGCGGCTTGGCTCTTCCGACTACTATTCCCGGAAGACCGGTAAAATCCGTTAGGATGGCTTGAATTGGGCGGGCTGCCGACCAAGGTGAGTGCATGAACGCACTCTTCATCGCCCATAAGCATTACGGCTCCCTGCTGCTCGTCCTCGTCCTTGCCGTCATCATCGTCGCTCTCGTCAAGGGCCCGAAGCCCGTCTTCCAGCGCATCGTCGCCGTGCTCGTCGACATCAACCTCGTCGTCGGTCTCGTGGCCGTTCTTCAGGTCGGCTCCCGTAACGTCTCTTGGCTCCATCCTATCTTCGCCCTCGGAGCGGTCGGCCTCCTGCACGCTGGCGCCAAGAGCGAAGACAAAGCCAAGGTCGTTCGCTGCTTCTCGATCGCGCTCGTCCTTCTCGTCGCCGCTTGGTCTGTCAACGCCTCCTGGGGCCCTTCCTTCTTTAAGGACGAAAAGACCGGCCAGCCAATTCTTCCGATTAAGTCGATCCCTGCGGCCACTCAGCCTGCCACAGGCAAGTGAGCTTCTAAGTCACGTTTCGGTCACGACGGCCCGGACATTGTCCGGGCCGTTTGACTTCCCATTGACCCGAGGCTTGTTGGAGAGACACTCAAGGAACTCGTCCGATGTATCGCCTCGCCCTTAACATGCTCTTCGGAGACCGCGCCAAGCTCGCGATGCTCCTGTGCGGCCTGTCGTTCTCGGCGTTGCTGATGGCCCAGCAGAGTTCGGTCTTCTTCGGCATCATGAGCTGGACCTACACGCCGATGGTCAACATCCGCGCCCAAGTTTGGGTGAGCGACCCGATGGTCGAGCAGGTCAACGACGCCAAGCCACTCCGCGACACCGACCTGGGCCGCGTCCGCTCCGTCGACGGCGTCGCCTGGGCCGCGCCGCTGCACACCTCTTTCGTTCAGGCGCGCATGCAGGACGGCAACTTTAAGCTCATCACGCTCGTCGGGATCGACGCCGACACTTTTGCCGGCGCTCCGGCCATCCTCACACAGGGCCGCATCGAAGACCTGCGTCTGCCCGATACGGTCATCGTCGACGAATGGGGCGCCGCGCTGATGGGACGCATGGGCGTCGGGCCGGATGGCAAGCCGCGCTCCACGCCGCTCATGGTCGGCGACACCTTCGAGATCAACGACATCCAGGCCCGCATCGTCGGCATCTGTAAGGTGAAGCGCGCCTTCACTGGCGGACCGTTCGTCTATACTACCTATGACCGCGCCAAGGGCTATACCCTCGGCGCCCGCCGCACGCTGAGCTTCATGCTCGTCGAGCCGCAGAAGGGCGTGACGCCCGCCGAACTCTGCGGGCGCATCGAACGCGACACGGGGCTCAAGGCCTGGACCTCCGACACGGTGATCTGGAACTGGGGTGAGCGCAGCCTCGCCCGTAACACGTTCTGGTGGTTCTGGACCAATACGGGCATCCCGTTCTCCTTCGGCACGGCGGTCCTCCTCGGCCTGTTTGTCGGCATCGCGATCTCGGGCCAGACCTTCTATTCCTTCGTGCTCGAGAACCTGAAATATTTTGCGGCGATTAAGGCGATGGGCGCGGGCATGGGCGTCATCGCCCGCATGCTCTTCGTGCAGGCCTTCACGGCTGGCCTCATTGGCTTCGGCCTCGGGGCCGGCATGGCGCAGGCCATCGGCCGCGCGATGATCGAGAAGGGCATGCCGCCCTTCGTCATGTACCCGCAAATCCTCTGGGCCACCTTCGCCCTCGTGCTGGGTATCAGCTTCGTCTCCGCCATCATCGGCATCATCAAGGTATCGCGAGTCGATGCCGCCTCCGTCTTCCGAGGATGAGCCACGAAGCCCACACCGTCGCTGTCCGCGCCTCTGGCGTCGATATGTTCTTTGGCACGCCGGACAACCAAGTCGTCGCGCTCAAGCAGGCCTCCTTCGAAGCCCGTCGCGGCGAACTCATCATGCTCGTCGGCCCTTCAGGCTGCGGGAAGACGACCCTCCTCTCCGTCATCGCCGGGACGCTCACGCCGCAGGCCGGTACAGTCGAGGTCTTTGGGCAGCGACTCGACGACCTCGGCCAGGAGGAGCTCACGGCTTTCCGTCGCAAGAACCTCGGCTTCGTCTTCCAGTCGTTCAACCTCATCCCCACGCTTTCCGTCATCGAGAACGTGATGGTGCCGCTCCTGATCCAGGGTCGTCCGCACGACGAAGCCCATGCGCGTGCGCTCGCGATCATCGAGAAGGTCGGTCTTAAGGGCCGCGAAGAGGGCCGCCCCAACGCGCTCTCGGGCGGGCAGCAGCAACGCGTCGCGATCGCCCGCGCGCTCGTCCACGAGCCACCGCTCCTGATCTGCGACGAACCGACCTCGGCTCTCGATAAGGATACCGGCGCCCATATCATGGAGCTGGTCCGGGATCTTTCCCGTTCGCCGGAGCGCTGCGTGGTCGTCGTCACGCATGACCATCGCATCTTCCGTTTCGCCGACCGCATCGCCGAGATGGAAGACGGCCGTATCAGCCGCGTGGTCGACGATCCCAAGCTCCTCGACACCACCCATCTCTGATTCTCTTTATGTTCAAGAAACGCATCCTGCTCTTCGCCCTGGCCCTCGCCGGCGCCGTCGCTGCCTGGCAGCTCACCCGCGGTACCGCGACCGAGGCGCCCATCAAGCCGCCGCCTTATGAGCCCGCCATCCGCGACAAGGACGGACTCATCGCCGCTGCCGGCCTGATCGAGGCCGCCGCCGAGAACACCCTTCTGGGTTCGCCCACGTCCGGCACGGTCGCCAAGGTCCACGTGAAGGTCTGGGACAAAGTGAAAGCTGGCGACCCAATCCTCACGCTCGACGAACGCGATCTCCGCGCCCAGCACGCCGTGCAGAAGGCCGCGGTCTCCGCCGCCGAGGCTGCTGCTGAGCGCGCCGAAGACGCCGCCCGTCGCTGGACCGGCATCAAGGATAGTGGAGCGGTTTCCGCTTCCGAACTCCTTTCCTTCCAGATGGCTGCCAAGGAGGCGAAAGCGAAGCTCGCCCTCGCCAAGGCGCAGCTCGACCAGACCTCGGTACTCCTCGATCGTCTCGTGTTACGTTCGCCCATTGCCGCCACCGTGCTCCAGGTCGGCGTCCGGGCCGGCGAATTCGTGGTCGCCGGCGCCAAGGCCCCGGTCGTCCTCGGCGACATCTCCACCCTCCAGATCCGTTGCGACGTCGATGAGCAGCTGGCCACGCGTATGCGCGAAGGCCTCCCCGCCAAGGGCTACCTGAAGGGCGAGAGCTCCCTCGCCGGTGGCAAGGATCGCTCCATCGCCTTGAAGTTCGTCCGCATCGAGCCTTTCGTCATCCCGAAGACCTCGCTCACCGGCGCGAGCATCGAACGCGTCGACACCCGCGTCCTGCAGGTAATTTACTCGTTCGACCGTCCGACGGGCCGCGCGCTCTTCGTCGGTCAGCAGATGGACGTCTATATCGACGCCTCCCAAAATGCTCCGGGCAAATAAGACGTTCCTCCTCGCGGCGCTCGTCCTCGCGGGCTGTGCGCACGACCCGATGGCGAAGCCCAAGGGTCCGGCCACGCCTGCGGCGTTCTCGCAGTCCGGTGCCGTCACGGATGCGAAGTGGGCCGAAGCTTTCGGTGACACCGCGTTGCTGGAACTCATCGCCCTGGCGCGCAAGAACAGCCCCGACCTCGCCATCGCTCGCGCGCGTCAGCGTGAAGCAGTCGCACTCCTCATCGCCGCCAACGCCGGCGACCAGCCCGCCATCTCTGCCGGTGCGGGTCTGGAGTCCTCCCGCATCTCGCTCGAGACGGGCCGCGTGCCGCTCGGCGTCGGCATCCCGCGACGTACCGACGTCGGTGCCGCCGGCGTGAAGGCTTCCTGGGAGCTCGACGTCTGGGGCCGCGAGGCCGCTAAGACCAAGGCCGCCGACGCAGATTCGCGAGCGGCCAAGTTCACTACGGAGCAGGCCGATCTCGCCCTGTCCGCTGAAGTCGCCCGAATGTGGTTCGCCGTCCGCGGAGCCCGCGAGCAGCTCGCTTACCTTGAGACCGAATTTGCCACCCGCTTGCGCGAGATGCAGATCATCGAGAAAACCGTCGGCGCTGGCTTGCTAGATTCCGACCCGCTTTCTTCCGCCAGTCTTGCCGCCGCGCAGGCCAAGGTCGACGAAGGCCTCGGCCGCCGCCGCCTCGCGTCCGCCGAGAACGCCTTGCGTGCGCTGATCGGTTCGGCTCCCGGCGACAAACTGCCCGATGCGAAGGGAGCCGTCGCGATGCCGACCTTCGGCGCGGGCGTACCCTCGGAGCTGCTGCTCCGTCGCCCGGATCTTGCCGCCGCCGCCGCGCGCCTGGATGCCGCCATCTCGCGCGAAGGCGCCGCCATCGCTGACTTCTATCCCTCTGTGACGCTCAACGGTCAGGCCGGCTGGCAGGCCGATCCCGCTTCCCGCATCGGCCGTGGCTCGTCCAGCTTCTGGTCGCTGACTCCTTCAGTGGACTTGCCGCTCTTCGACGCCGGTCGTCGCGAGGCCGGCCTGGAGGTCGCCCGCGCGCGTATCGACGGCTCCGCCGGCGAGTGGACCAAGGCCGTGCTCGGTGCCTTCCGTGAAGTCGAGGACGCGCTCGCCGACCTCCGTGAGCTCGCCTTACAGGAAGAACTGACCGCCCGCGTTCTCGCCGCCGTGCGGGTCCGTCTCGCGAACGCCGAAGCTCGCCGCAAGGCCGGCATCGCGAACGAGAATGATAGCCTGAGTGCACGTCGCGATGAAGCGCTCGCCGCGCGGACGCTTTCGATGGTCGTCTGGGAACGCCGCCAGGTCTCGGTGCGACTCGCCGCGGCCACCGGCGGCGGTTGGTCGGCGAAGTAATCTTGCTAAAGAAGAAGGGCGTCCCTGGGGACGCCCTTCTGTTTCCCTCCAGGCGCTTAGGCCTTGATCTGCGGGCGCTTAGGATCCGGCCAGTCGATGTGGAAGAACTCGCCGCGGGGCTTGTCCTTGCGCTCGTAGGTGTGGGCGCCAAAGTAGTCGCGCTGACCCTGGAGCAGGTTCTGCGGGAGATTTTCGGTGCGGTATGAGTCGAAGTACGAGAGCGCCGAACCGAGGGTCGGCACGGGGATGCCATGCTTCACCGCGAGGGCGATGACCTTGCGCCAGTTCTTCTGGGCCTTCTTGACGGTCTTCTTGAAGTACGGGTCGAGGAGAAGGTTATCCAGCGAGCGCTTCTTGGCGAAGGCTTCGGTGATCTTCTGGAGGAAGCTGGCTCGGATGATGCAACCGCCGCGCCAGATCTGGGCGATCTCGCCGAAGTTGAGCTTCCACTTATACTCGTTCTGCGCCTCGCGCATGAGCTGGAAGCCCTGGGCGTAGGAGCAAATCTTGGAGCAGTAGAGGGCGTCGCGGATCTGCTCGATGATTTTAGCGCGGTCCGGATTGGTCATCGCGCGCTTCGGGCCACGGAGGACCTTGGCGGCCTTGACGCGCTCATCTTTCACGGCGGAGAGGCAGCGGGCGAAGACGGCTTCGGCGATGGTCGGGGCGGCGACACCCATGTCGAGGGCGTTGGCGCTCGTCCACTTGCCCGTGCCCTTCTGGCCGGCGGTGTCGAGGATGACGTCGACCAGCGGCACGCCGGTCTCGGGGTCCTTCTGCTTGAGCACCTTGGCGGTGATCTCGATGAGGAAGGAGTTCAGGTCGCCCTTGTTCCATTCTTCGAAGGTGGTGCCGATCTCGTCAGGGGTCATGCCGAGCAGACCGCGCATCAGGTCGTAGGCTTCGCAGATCATCTGCATGTCGCCGTACTCGATGCCATTGTGGACCATCTTGACGTAGTGGCCGGCGCCGTCGGGGCCGATATGGGCCACGCAGGGGACGCCGCCCTTGATGGGCTTGCCGGGGGTCGCGCCGGTGAGCTCGACGCCGGTCACGGCATCGACCTTAGAGGCGACGGCTTCCCAGATGGGCTTCAGTTCGGCCCAGGCGGCGGCATCGCCACCGGGCATGAGGGACGGGCCAAAGCGGGCGCCTTCTTCACCGCCGGAGACGCCGGAGCCAATGAAGCGGAGGCCCTTGGCCTTGAGCTCGCGTTCGCGGCGGATCGTATCCGTCCAGAGGGCGTTACCGCCGTCGATGATGATATCGCCCGGCTCGAAGGCCGCGGCGAGCTCGTTGATCACGGCGTCGGTCGGCGCGCCGGCCTTGACGAGGATGACGGCCTTGCGGGGCTTCTTGAGGGAGGCCGCGAAGTCCTTGATGGTCGGGCAGCCGGTCAGCTTGCCCGGGGTCTTCGGGTTTTCCTTCACGAACTCGTCGGTCTTGGCGGTCGTGCGGTTGTACACCGAGATCGCGAAGCCGTGGTCGGCGATGTTGAGGGCGAGGTTCTGACCCATGACGGCCAGACCGATGAGACCAATGTCGGATTGCATAAGAGGAGCCAATGCGAACCCCGGGGGGCAGGCATGGCAAACAAGAAAAGCCGTGTTTTCTGCAAGCTAATGGCTAGTTTAGCCTACAGAACCCCCCGCTGCATGCTCCTCCGCCTCGCCCTTTTGCTCCTCATGACGGCGCAGGCGTTCCCGGCCGGACCGTCCGATGACCCGGCGAAATACGCCGCGGAAATCGTCCGACGACATGGCGGCGCCGATCGCCTCCTGAAGACGTTCAGCCTAGCGGAGACCTACAGCACCAATGGCGGGAAGAAGAATAGCGAGCGGGTTTCAAAGTTACAGCCGCCGGAATTATGGTACCTAGGCCAGACCGAACGGGTCTCCGAGTCTGGGAAGGGCTCCGTCTGCCAAGATGTCTGGATGTGGACGCTCGGGCCATTGGTCGACCCGAAGACGAAACTCGCCGCGGCACCGGATGCGGTGGTCGCCGGACGCAACGCCCACGCGCTGAAGGTGAGCGGCACCATCGAGCCTGCCATCGTCGCCTATTTTGATGCCGAGTCCTATGGTCTCGTGCGCATCGACTGGAAGGGCCAGCAGTTCCTCTTTTCCGAACCGAAGGACTTCGATGGGGCGACGGTGCCCACCCATTGCATCCTCTATGGTAAGGATGGCAAAGAGCGGATCCGCACTGATATCCGGGCCATAACGCGCTTGGCGGCCTTACCCCCGTTGCCCCCGTCCGCAAAGTAGAGGACACCACGGGGCTTTGCCCTCGCCAGACCGTCACCACCGCTTTTGCTCATCGTTGTCATGTCCCAGCTCGTCGGCAAGCGCATCACCCTCGGTATCACCGGATCCATCGCCGCTTACAAAGCCGCGGACCTGACCTCCCAACTGGTCAAGTATGGCGCCGAGGTCCAGGTGGTCATGACGAAGGGTGCAACCCAGTTCATCACCCCGATGACGCTACAGGTCCTCTCGCGCCGCCCAGTGGCTTTCGACCTTTGGGCCGAGGGCGCTAACTCCATCCCGGGTCACATCGAAATCGCCGATTCCTCTGACCTTCTCCTGGTCGCCCCGCTGACCGCCCATGTGATGGCCGAGTTCGCCCACGGCCTCGCCCCCGACCTACTGACGAGCGTATACCTCGCGACGCGTGGCCCAGTCCTCCTTTGCCCGGCGATGAACGGTAAGATGTACGAGCACGCCGCGACTCAGGCCAACCTGAAGACCCTCCGCTCCCGCGGCCACGCAATCGTCGAGCCGGCCGAAGGTATGCTGGCCTGCGGTTACGAAGGTATCGGCAAGCTCGCGCCGGTCGACGAGATCGTCAGCCGCGTGCTTTCGATTCTGGGCTAAGCCCAATGGACCCGCGCGCCCTCCGCCAGCAACTCGAGGTTTCGGCGAAGGCGCTGGGCTTTGATGCGTTCGGCGTCGCACCCGTCGAGGTCGATGTCCGCGCCGACTATTTTAAGAAGTGGATCGCCGACGGCATGCACGGCGACATGGCCTGGCTGGCCCGTAATCCCGATCGCCGGACCGACGCCCGTAAGGTCATGCCCGAGGCCCGCAGTCTCGTGGTGGTCGGCCTCAACTATTACCAGCCGCATCCACCGGCGGGCTACCGCATCGCGAAATACGCTCTCGGAGCCGACTACCACGAAGTGATCCTCGAGCGCCTGAAGCAGCTCTGCGAGGTGATGCGCGACCTTGGCGGTGAGCAGAAGCCGTACGTCGATACCGGTCCGGTGCTCGAAAAGCCCGTCGCGGCCGCCGCCGGTCTTGGCTGGCAGGGCAAGAGCACGATTCTCATTCACCGCGGCGCCGGGACCTGGCTTTTCCTCGGCGTCATCCTGACCACCCTGGAGCTCGAGGTTTCCGCCGCCAAGGAGCCCGACCGCTGTGGCACGTGTACCCGCTGCATCGACGCCTGTCCGACGGCTGCGATCATCGCTCCCTATAAATTAGATGCCCGCAAGTGCCTGGCGTACCTCACCATCGAGCACAAGGGCGCCATCCCCGTCGAATACCGCGAAGCCCTCGGCAATCGTGTGTTCGGCTGCGACGACTGCCTCGATGTCTGCCCGTGGAACAAGTGGGCCGTCGCCACCCGTGAAGCCCATTTCGCCCCGCGCCCACATCCGCCGCTCCGTGAGACGCTGGCCTGGACGGACGAACAGTTCCTCGCGCACTTTAAGGGAACGCCGGTCGAACGCCTCGGACTTGCCCGCTGGCGCCGCAACGCACTCACGGTCTTGGGTAACGTCGGGGAGCGTGCCGACCTTCCCGCCGCTGAGGCGCTCCTCGGGTCCGCCGATCCGATGGTCGCGGAACACGCTGCCTGGTCCGTCGCTCGTCTGCGCACCCGCTGAACCTACGGGTTGCCTCGGCCGACTGGGTTGTCCTAATGGATGGCGTGACCCTCGCCCAAGCCTACTACGCGCTCGCCGCCTTCCTCCTCCTGGCTGGCTGGCTCATCGTCACCGACGCGCCGGTCCTGCGTTCTTTCCGTCGCTCGAAGACCGCCACGTATTTTCTCGGCCTCGTCGCCATCGCCTGGTTTGGCTGGTGGCTGATGAACATTCCTGAAGCCGATCTCGCCGGCCTGCCGCGCATGCCAGTGGTCGCCGGCTTCATCGGCGCCAGCTTCCTGACGTTTATTTATATGCCGGACTTCCTGTCGGTCCGCGCACTGGGAGTCATTATGCTCTTCCTCGCACGCCACGCCTTGGATGCCGGCTATCGCCAGCTTCCTTATAGCTTGCTCGATGCCTCGGTGAGCTACGGCGTGCTCATCCTCTTCGGCTTCTGGTGGGCCTGCTCGCCGCCGGTCTTCTGCCGCCAGTGTGACTGGGTCCTCGCCACAGAGGGTCGCCGCAAGGTTGTCGGCGGCCTGAGCCTCCTGCTGGCCGTCGCGTGCGTCGTCCAGTCCTTCCGCCTCGCGTGAGCCGCGCCCTGCTCATCGTCGTCTCGGGTCCTGCCGGCAGCGGCAAGACCACGCTCTGTTCCCGGCTGACGGAAGCCTATCCTCGAGCGATCCGTCGGGTGATCACTTGTACGACCCGCGCCCCGCGCGCCGGCGAGACCGACGGCGTGGACTACCATTTCCTGACGCGCAGCAACTTCGAGGAGCAGGTCGCCTCCGGCGTCTTCCTCGAGCACGCTACCGTGCACGGCAATCTTTACGGCCCGCGGGCGGCCGACGTGGCCACTCACCTGGGTGCCGGTTTCGATGCGCTGTTGAATGTCGACGTCCAAGGTGCCGCCACGATCCGCGCCAAGGGCGCCGCTGACCCTCGCCTCGCTGCCGCGCTCGTCACGGTCTTCATCCGCGTGAGTGATCACGCCGAACTGCTTCGGCGTCTCACTGGCCGCGGCACCGACCCGGCTGATGAGATCGCCCGTCGCGTCGCCGCCGCCGAAGAGGAGATCCGCCACGCGGGCTCCTACCAGCACGTGATTGAGAGCGGTAGCCGCGAAGCCGACTTCACCGCCCTGCAAAGCATCTACCTTGCCGAGAAGGCCCGTCGCCCATGATGGAGAAGAATGACATCGCATCCGTCCTCGACGAGATCGCCACGTTCATGGAGCTGACCGGGGAGAACCCGTTCAAGATCCGTGCGTACTCGGCCGGCGCTCGCATCCTCGAGAATATGACCGAGGACCTCGGCGAGCTCATCGATAGCGGCAAGCTCGCCGATATCCCGGGCCTGGGCGAAGCACTGGTCGACAAGATTACGACGCTCCGTCGCGACGGCGTCCTGCCTTTTCACCAGAAGCTCAAGGCTTCCATCCCCGCCGGACTTCTCGAGGTGATGCAGATTCCTGGCCTCGGCCCGAAGAAGGTCCGCGCGCTCTGGACGCTGCTCGCGGTTGAAGACCTCGCGAAGCTCAAGGAGGTCTGCGAATCCGGCGCCGTCGCTGAGCTCAAGGGCTTCGGGGAGAAGACCCAGGAGAAAATTCTCGAAGGGATTAAGAACCGCATCGCCTACGGTAAGCGTCACCGCTGGTACGAAGCCGCCGCCATCGCCGAGCCGATTCTCGCCGGCCTGCGCGCGCTGCCTCAGGTCTCGCTCGCTGAATCCGCCGGCTCCCTCCGTCGTGCCCGCGAAACGGTCGGCGACCTCGACTTCCTCGTGGCCTCGTCGGAGCCCAAGCCGATCATGGATTGGTTCGTCGCCTATCCGGGGGTCAAGGAGGTCACCGCCCACGGCGAGACGAAGTCCAGCGTGCGGTTCGAGAATGGCCTGCAGGCCGATCTGCGCGTCGTGCCGGCCGAGCAGTTCTATTTCGCGCTCCATCACTTCACCGGCTCCAAGGAGCATAACGTCGCCATGCGCCACCGTGCGCTCGGCCGCGGGCTCAGCATGAGCGAGTGGGGCTTTAAGTCTGTCGACGAGAAGTCCGTCGCCCCTGGTGCTACGAGCGAAGAAGAAGTCTTCCGCGCGCTTGGTTTACCATGGATCCCGCCCGAACTCCGCGAGGGCAACGGCGAGATCGATGCCGCCGAAGCCGGCAAACTGCCGAAGCTCGTCCAGTTCTCCGACTTGCGCGGCGTCTTTCATAATCATACGACGGAATCCGACGGCGACCATACGCTCGACCAGATGGCGGCCGCCGCGGAAGCCCACGGTTGGGAATACCTCGGCATCTCCGATCACTCGAAGTCCAGTTTCCAGGCCGGCGGTCTCGACGAGGCTCGCCTGGAGAAGCAGCTCGAGGATATCGCCAAGCTCAATGCCTCGAAGAAGTATCGCGTGCGCGTACTCTCCGGCAGCGAAGTCGACATCCTCAAAGACGGCACGCTCGACTTCACGGACGACGTACTCGCTCGCTTGGACTTCGTCGTGGCCTCGGTGCACAACCTCTTCACCTTGGATCGCGAGGCCCAGACGGCGCGCATCATCAAGGCCGTCGAGAGCGAGCACGTCGACATGATCGGCCATCTCACCGGCCGCCTCCTCAACAAGCGTGAGCCTTACGACGTTGATATCGCCAAGGTCATCGATGCCGCCGCGGCTAACGACACGATCATCGAGCTTAACGCCAACCCGTGGCGCCTCGACCTCGACTGGCGCTGGTGGCGCCGCGCGGCCGAGAAGGGCGTGCTGTGCTCCATCAATCCGGACGCGCATGACATCGACCAGCTGGCCTTCGCCGCCCATGGTGTGCGTATCGCTCGCAAGGGCTGGCTGACGCCGGAGCAGGTGCTCAATACGCGTTCGTTGCCGGAAGTGCTGTCCTGGCTCGGTCGGTGAGCACTCCTTACGGCTCGCCCTGAGGGCGCGGCCCGTCCTATCCTGCCGCATGCTGCACGATAAGCGCCGTCTGCTCCTCATCGCCGGACCTTGCTCCCTCGAATCGGAGTCCAATTGCCGGACCGTCGCCACGGAGCTCAAGGCCCTGGCCGCCCGCTATCCGGAGCTGAACATCATCTTCAAGGGATCTTACGATAAGGCTAACCGCACCTCGCTCGGCGGCGACCGCGGTCCCGGCCTGCAGGCCGGCCTCGATCTCCTCGCGATGGTGAAGAAGGATTACGGATTCAACGTGCTCACCGATATCCATGGCCCGGAGCAGTGCGAAGCAGTTGGTAAGGTCGTCGACGTGCTCCAGATCCCCGCGTTCATGTGCCGCCAGACCGACCTCCTCGTCGCGGCCGCCAAGACCAGCAAGGTCGTCAACGTGAAGAAGGGCCAGTTCCTTTCCCCGTTCGAGATGCGTTTCGTCGTCGATAAGCTCGAAGGCGCCAAGGCTGCTGAGATCTGGCAGACCGACCGCGGCACGACTTTCGGCTACCAGAACCTCGTCGTCGACATGCGCTCCTTCCCGATTATGGCTGGCTTCGGACATCCGACGATCATGGACGCCACGCACGCGGTCCAGCTCCCAGGCGCCGCCGGCGGTTCTTCCGGTGGCCAGCGCGAATACGTCCCGGTCCTCGCCAAGGCGGCCCTCGCCGCAGGCGCCGATGGTCTCTTCATGGAGACGCATCCGGATCCGAAGAAGGCCATCTCCGACGGTCCTTCGCAGGTGCCCCTCTCGGAATTCCCGGCGCTCGTCGAAGCTTGCCTGCGCGTCTGGAAAGCCGTCCGCGCCTAAGCGGTCAGCTTCGCGATCGCTTCCCGGTCCGGCTTGCCGCTGGCATTCGTCGGCATGCTTGGAACGAAAACGTAGCGCCGCGGACGTGCCGCCGGCTCGAGCGCCTCGCAGGCCATGCGCAGCGCGCTTTCGGCGGACTCGGGACCGATGACGCAGGCGGTGACGACTTCGCCCCAGCGTGCGTCGACCATGCCGAGCACGAGTGCTTCCTTCACCAGGCCAGTAGACAATAGGGCCTGCTCGACGCGTGCGGGATCCACCTTCTCGCCGCCGGTGATGATCACGCGATCGGCGCGGCCGGAAATCTTGACGCTGCCATCGGCGGAGACGTCGCCGCGATCGCCGCTCACCCACGGGCTTTCGAGCGGCGCGTCTGGCCATAGCCCAATGCCGAGTGCCGAAGTGGCGATCGTGATGACGCCGTCGGCGTTCGTCGCGAAGATCACGCCAGGCAGGGGAGTGCCGCGCACGGATTCACCCGACCAGATTTTTTCCGGCGGACAGAGCGCGCAGGCCGCTGCGGTCTCCGTCGATCCATAGGTGAGGAAGACGGGTAGCCGCCGAGAATGTATTTCGGCGAGTAATGGCGTCGGCACGGACGAGCCGCCGAGCAGGATCACATCGAAAGCGCGCAACCAGGCTTCGCCGTCGGCGCGCGCGAGCAGCCGCGATAGCTGTGCGGGGACCAGTGAGATGATTTTCGTGCCCGGAGTGGGAAGGTCGACGGATGGCAGGGCGGCGCGCTCTTCGAAGCGACCATCGATGACTTGGTGCTGTCCGCCGGTGACCCGCGCGCGGATCGCGGGCATGAAGCCGCTCACGTGCCAGGGCGGGGTGCAGGTCACGCCGTGGAGGATCGGTGAGAGGCCGCGGGCGACGAGCGCGTCACGCAGGCCGAGCGCCGCGGCGCGGAGGGTTTCTCCAGAATGGATGACGAACTTTATTTTACCGCCGGTGCCGCCAGTCGGAATCATCACGCGCCCGCGCCAGTTCTTCGGCCAATCGCAGGTGCCGAGGCCGCGTGGCTCGGGGGCCTTTCCTTTGACAAGCGTGCCGCGTGGAATCTGGCGAGCGGCTTCGGCGAGATCATGTTCGGACCAGCGCGCGTTGCCCAGGAACACCGGTAAGCCGGCGTCATGCGCTTGCAGGGCTTCCTGTAGGTGCGCGGCATGATCCGCGTGGAAGACCGCGACGGCGCTCATGTTAGGTCGTGCCAGAAGGTCGCCCAATCGTAGCCCGGCAGGCCGCTTGCGGCCGGACCGTGCGCATGTCGATCACGTCCGTCGCTTTCGAAACGCCCGAGCGTATCGAAGCCCACCGTCCCAGCGGACGCGTCTTGTGCGGCCAGCCAGAGCGCGCCTTGTCGGCCGATGGCGGTCTCGAAGCAGGAAGAATAGACGACTTCGCCCGCATGCGTCGCTCGCCACGCCAGCAGGTCCTCCCAATCTCCGGCGAGCAAAGGCTTCACGACAATCGTTCCGCTCCAGTCGACTCCGCCCGGAGTGAGGAAGGATTCGTCGAGCGCGATCTTGTCGGGCCCGAGCGAAGCATAGCCCGGGTGCCCGACGGGCAGAGGTTGTTCGAGGAATTCGATCTGCGCCTGCATGCGCGCGAACTCGGTCCAGCGCCGCGCCGCTTGGAGATCCAGCGAGCCGTTGGCATCCAGACGAAGGCGACCTTGGAAGCGGCTCATGACTCCGTGGATGGATTCTTCGGAAGTCTCCGGCGAGATTTTGACCTTTAGCGTCTTGAAACCAGCGGCGACTTTTGCGTCGGTCTCCATCACCGAAAGCGTCATGAGTCCGGCACAGGGCAGGCTGCCGCCGAATCCGGCGATTTTATCCCAAAGGCGGCAGCTGGAGAGTGCTGAGGAGAGACAGGGTAGCGACGTGGGCGAGGCGTCGACGGCAGCGATCAGGTGGGGAAGGTTTCCTTGGGCTGAGCGGAGGAATTCCAGGGCCTGTTCCACGGACTCGGTTGGGAAGCCGGGCCACGGGGCGATTTCGCCGTACCCGGTGCCCTGGTCCGATTGGGTCCGCAGGATGATGCGATCCACGCTGTCGACGGCACCAGCGCCGGTCGTCACCGGCGAGCGCAGTCGTCGGCGGACGCGTTTGAAGTCGAAATAACCGCTGGTCATGGGGCGAATAGACGGCAATCCGGACAAACTCGCAAAATCAATTTGCCACCCCTTGGGGGGGTGCCTAACACCCTTTTGGGAAACCGACCACTCATGGCCTCCTCGAAATCCAAGGGCCGCGTTTCCCTAGACGAACGCTTTTACCTGTCCGCGGACGAATTCTTCCCCGCCAACGCCGGACTCGGTTTGACGTATGACGACGTCTCCCTGGCGACCCGCTATTCCGAGGTCCTCCCCCGGATGACCCGCCTCGATTCGTCCCTCTCCGACTCCCTGGCGCTGTCCCTCCCGATCGTCTCGTCGGACATGGACACGGTCACCGAGCATCGGATGGCCATCGCGATGGCCCTCAACGGCGGCCTCGGTCTCCTTCACTACAATATGCCGGAGGCCGATCAGGTGGCCGAAGTCCGCCGCGTGAAGAACCATATCCACGGCATGATTGGCGACCCCGCGGTCGTCTCGGCCGATGATACCATCGCCCAGGTCCTCGCCCGCATCGAGCGTGACGGTCTGGCCTTCAGCACTTTCCCGGTCACCGCCCCCGACGGCACGCTCCTGGGCCTCCTGCCCGGCAGCACGGTCAAGGAACGCCACGGCCAGCGCAAGGTTGCCGCGGTCATGATCCCGCGCGATAAGGTCTTCACCGTCGGCGAGAAGGATCTCGGCAAGGACCCCATCGCTACCGCCGACCGTAAGTTCTCCGAGCACGTCGGCCAGAACAAGCTCCTCGTCGTCGACGCCAAGAACAAGCTGCGCGGCCTCTTCACCCTCAGCGACATCGAGCGCATCTCCGAAGAATCTCGCGCCCACGTCCGCCCAACCCGCGACGTCGATTTCCGCCTCCGCGTCGGCGTCGCCATCTCGGTGCCCCGCACGGCTGACGGCGAAATCGACCGCACCCGTCTGCTCGCGCACGTCAGCGCCCTTATTGACGAAGGCGCGGACGCCCTCGCAATCTCCACCGCCCACGGCCACACCAAGGGCGTTGGCGACGCGCTGCGCATGCTCCGCAAGGCCCATAAGGATATCACCCTTATCGCCGGTAACGTCACCAGCGGCGAAGGCGTCGAATTCCTCGCCGCCGCCGGCGCCGATACCGTCAAGATCGGCCAGGGCCCCGGCTCGATCTGCACCACTCGCATCGTCGCAGGAGTCGGCATCCCGCAGCTCACCGCGCTTTACGTCGCTTCCCGCGCCGCCGCCAAGAAGGGCGTGCGCATCCTCGCTGACGGCGGCATCACGAAGAGCGGTGACATCGTCAAGGCGCTCACGCTCGCCGACGCGGTCATCCTCGGCGGACTCCTCGCCGGGAGCCGCGAAGCCCCGGGCAAGCTGATGGAAATCAACGGTAAGACTTATAAGGAATACCGTGGCATGGGTTCGCACGAAGCCATGCGCAAGGGTTCCGCCGCCCGCTACGGACACTCCGCCAGCGGCAAGTTCAGCAAGGTAGCCGCCGAAGGCATCGAAGCCCTCAAGGAAGTTTCCGGCACGGTCGACCAAGTCCTCGGCACCCTCGCTGGTGGCGTCCAGAGTGGCCTCGGCTACCTCGGCGCAGCTAATCTCGCCGAACACCGCAAGCGCGCCCGCTACATCCGCGTGACTCCGGCCGGCCAGCGCGAAGCGGCTCCGCACGACGTCATCGAAATCAAGGCGGGCTCCTGAACTTATCCATGGCTGCGTTTTTCCGAGGTCTTCTCCTCTTCCTTGTCGGCGCGATCGTCGGCGCCGGCGGCGTCCTTTTCTTCACGCCGAGCTTTCATGTCGTCGTCAGCCGCAGCCCCGCTGCGGCCCAGCCGATCGAAGTAGCGGCCGCTCCGGCTCCGCTTGTTGCCCCGGTTGTACCCGCCGCGCCTAAGGCTGCGGCGTCAGTGGCAATCCCGGCCCCGTCGGCCGTCGCCGTCGCCCCGACTCCGGCTGCCCCTGCTGCGCCGGCCGCCGCCGAACCGACCATCGACTTCAAGTCCATCTCGGAGCACCTCATCCTCTGGCCGACCTCAGTCACGGTGAAGACCGCGACCACGGTCCCAGTCATGGCTGACGGCAAGAAGGTTCAGGATCTCTCCCTCGACGTCGGTACGGTGCTCCAGGTCTCCAGGGTTCTTGCCGACGGCTCGCTCGAAGCGCGCGCCAAGGGAGCCAAGTTCGAGATCAAGAGCAGCCTGACGGATTTCTCCGTCGAACTCGGCAGGCGCGTTTCCGAACTCGTCGCTAAGGGCGTGAAGATTGATTCACCCTTCGCCGTGGCTCCGGTCGTAGCTCCCGTCACCGCGCCGGTCGCCATGACTCCGGCCGTGACCACTCCGCCGGCGCCTGTCGCCGTCGTCGCCCCTAAGGGCCCGCTCACGCTCGCGCAGCGCGTCGACGTTCTTTTCGGCAACAAGCCTGATGCCGTCATTCCCGCCGCACCCGTCGCGCCCGTCACTTCAGCTCCGGCGGCCGCACCCGCTGCTACGATGGCCCCCGCGGCCGCCGCGCCTGCTGCTCCTGTCGCCGAAGCCGCCCCGGCGGCTGAGCCTAAGGCCGTCGAAAAGGGTAAGGATCTTGATCGGAAGATGAACCAGCTCTTCAAGTGAACTGAACGTGAGTCACGCGAAGATCTTTTCCTGGAACGTCAACGGCGTCCGCTCGGCCCTCGGTAAGGGGCTCGCCGATTTCATCTCGTCGGCCGACCCGGATGTGCTCTGCCTGCAGGAGACGAAGTGCGAGACCGCCGTCGCTTCAACCCTGGGCCTCTCCTTCCCCCACCAGTTCTGGCACGAAGCCGAGAAGAAGGGCTATTCCGGTACCGCGGTGCTCTCGAAGACTGCCCCCCTTTCTGTCGCCACGGATTTCCCGGGCGACCATCCGGCCGAAGGCCGCGTGGTCACCGCCGAGTTCAAGGGCGTCTTCGTGGTCAGCGCCTACGTCCCGAATTCCCAGCGCGAACTCGAGCGCCTCGACTATCGCCTCCAGTGGGATGCGGATTTTCGTAAGTACCTCGCCCGCCTCGCCAAGAAGAAGCCGGTCGTGGTCTGCGGCGACCTCAACGTCGCGCACGCCGAGATCGACCTCGCCAATCCGTCCACGAACCGCCGCAACGCGGGCTTCACCGACGAGGAGCGCGAATCGTTCAGCCAGCTGCTTTCACAACACGGCTTCACGGACACCTTCCGTACGGAGCACCCCGAATTAGCGAAGCGTTACAGCTGGTGGTCCTATCGGCCGGGTATCCGCGCCCGCAATATTGGTTGGCGCTTGGATTACTGCCTGACGTCCGACGGCCTGAAGTATTCGCAACCGGACATCCACGATAAGGTCACCGGCTCGGATCACTGTCCGGTTTCCGTCTGCGTTCAGGTTGAGCTCTGATTCGCTGTCGTGTCTTCGCCGGTGAGTCGGCGCACCCAAGGGACGAGTACGAGCAACAGCACGGTCAGGCCCGCGACGAGCAGCGCCTGCTGCCAGAAGAAGTGCGCGAGGGCCTGCGGGTCCTTGGCGTTGAAATCCGCCGCGATCGAACCCGCGAGTTTGTTGCCGAGCGCGGTGCCGAGGAACCAGATGCCCATCACCAGCCCGGCGAGCTTCGCAGGCGCGAGCTTCGTCATGGTGCTTAGGCCGACCGGGCTGAGGCAGAGCTCGCCGAGGGTCTGCAGGAAGTAGACCGCGATCAACCACCACGGGCTGACCTTGCCGGCGGCGGTGAGCTGCGCGGCCGGGACGAGCAACGCGAAGGAGAGCCCGAGGAAGACGAGGCCCCAGACGAACTTCATCGGGATCGACGGCTGACGCTCCCGCAGGCGGACCCAGAGCCACGCGAACAGCGGCGCCAGCGCCAGGATGAAGAGCGAGTTCACCGACTGGAACCACGAGGACGGGAACGCGAAGCCGAGCAGCTCGTTGCGCGTGAGCTCGTCGGCGAAGAGCGTCAACGAGGAGCCAGCCTGTTCAAAGACCGCCCAGAAGAGGATCGCGCAGATCAAGAATACGAGAATTGCGGCGATGCGTCGGCTGTCTTGGTCCCTTTTCACGACGCCGAACCAGATGACGCCGACGAACGGGAGCGCATAGACCACAGGGTTGATCCAAGGGAAGGTGTCCGACGCGATCATCGCGCCGAGCAGCGCGGCTGTGCCGAGCGCGACGAGCGCGAGCTTGCCCCACGGGCGCGGCGCGTTCGCTTCCGGCGGATATCCGATGTGCGACAGCCAATGCCAGTGGCGCAGGTACACGATCATGCCTAACGTCATCCCAATTCCCGCAGCGCCGAAGCCCCAGTGCCAGCTATGCGTCGGGTCGAGCCCCCAGCCGGTGAGCAGGGCCTTAAACTGTTCGCCTTGCGCGAGCCAGCCGACCACCAAAGGCGCCGCGAACGCGCCAAGGTTGATGCCCATGTAGAAAAGCGAGAAGCCGGCGTCGCGGCGCGTATCGCCGTGCGAGTAGAGTCCGCCGACGAGCGTACTGATGCTCGGCTTGAGCAGGCCGGTGCCGAGCGCGACGAGGATGAGCCCGGCGTAAAAGGCGGGTACGGAGGCGAACGCCAGGCAGTAATGCCCAGCGGTGATGATGAGGCCGCCGATCAGGACCGCGCGCCGGGCGCCGATGAAGTTGTCCGCCAGGTAGCCGCCCAGGATGCACACCATGTAGCTGGCCATGGTGTAGTTGCCGTAGATCTGCGCGGCGAACTTCTGGTCCATCCCCATCCCGCCCATCGCGAGCGGCGCGATCATGAACAGCAGGAGGATCGCCCGCATGCCGTAGTAGGAGAAGCGCTCCCACATCTCGGCGTAGAACAGCATGCTCAACCCGCGGGGGTGGCCAGCGATGCCCCCATGGTCGCGCTCGGTGTGCTTGGCCGGCGATTCGACGTCTGGGGTCAGTTCGTGCATCGTAAGGGGTTATAAGCGGGTGAAGGGGGGAGGGGGAGCCGGAATGCAATCCGGACCTGCCAGCGGGTCGGCGTTGACAAAGGGGGTCTAAGGTCTAGTTTTGAGACTCATTCTCAATTAGAGTGACTCCGCTTTCCCAACTTCTGCCCGGCCAATTCGGCAAGCTGGCCTCGCTCAATCCCGAGCGTGGGGTGGATCAGCGTCTGATGGCCCTTGGCCTGCTCCCGGGCATGGTCCTGAAGCTCATCCGCCGGGCGCCCCTCGGCGACCCGCTCGCCATCGAGTTCGGTGGCCAAGTCGTTAGCCTGCGTCTCGCCGAAGCCGAGAACCTGATCGTCGACGTCTCCGCCGACTGTCCCATCCAACGACCGCGCCAACCGTGAGCACTCCCGATGCAGGACTGTTGGTCGCGCTCGTCGGTAACCCTAACACCGGCAAGTCGACCCTCTTTAACGCCCTGACGGGCCTGCGTCAGCGCGTTGGCAATTACCCAGGCGTCACGGTCGCTCGCAAGTCCGGCACGTGCGACCTCGGCGACGGACAGAAGGTCGAGCTCGTCGATCTGCCCGGACTTTACTCGCTCGCCGCGGCTTCGCCCGATGAGCAAGTCGTCATCGATGCGTTGTCGGGTAATATTGCTGGCGATCGCCGTCCCGACGCCGTGGTGCTCGTCGTCGATTCCACGAACCTGCTCCGTAATCTCTTCCTCGCTTCGCAGGTCGCCGAGCTCGGTCGTCCGGTGGTCATCGTGCTTAACCAAGCCGACGTCGCCAAGGAGCAAGGCCTGCGCATCGATACCGAGCTGCTTTCCCGACGCCTTGGCGGCGTGCCTGTCGTGATGTCGTCTGCTTGGAAAGGCGAAGGCATCCTCGATGTGCGTCGCGCGATCGCCAGCGCGGTAGCTAACCAGACGCCCATGAAGCGCGTCGCCTGGCCGACCAACATCGCCGCCGCTTTGACCGATGTCGCGACGGCCGCCGCTGCTGACACGGGTAAGCCAGTCACAGAGGCAGAGGGCCAGCGCCTGCTCTTCGACACGAATCCTTCGACCGCTGATCGCCTGGGCTGGACTCTCGCCCAACGGGACAAGACCTTGCGCTCCGCTCGCGATCGCGTCCGTAATTCCGGCTACAACCCGATGGCCGCCGAGCCGCTCGTGCATTACGCGCACCTGCGCATCGTCCTCGAAGGTGTAGTGACCGAAGGTGCAGGGAAGGCCGGACGCAGTGCCGCCGTCGACCGTCTGCTGCTCCACCGCTTCCTCGGGCCCGTTCTGTTCCTGGGCATCATGCTCGGCTTCTTCGGCTCCGTTTTCTGGCTGGCGAAGTTCCCGATGGAGTGGATCCAGTTCGGCGTCGACGCCTTGAAAGGCGTCGTAGCCCCGCAGCTCGAAGCCTACCCGATGCTCCAAAGCCTGTTGGCTGACGGCATTATCGGCGGTGTGGGTGCGTTTCTCGTCTTCCTGCCGCAGATCCTGATCCTCTTCCTTTTCATCGGTATCCTCGAAGATAGCGGCTACATGGCGCGCGCCGCGTTCATCATGGACCGCCTGTTCAGCTGGTGCGGCCTCAACGGGAAGAGCTTTGTGCCGTTGCTCTCGGGTTTTGCCTGCGCGATTCCGAGCCTCCTTTCCACGCGTACGATCGAAGACCCTAAGGCCCGCCTCGCGACCGCCTTTGTGGTGCCGTTCATGAGCTGCTCGGCCCGCTTCCCAATCTACGCACTGATGTGCGCGGCCTTCATCGGGCCGCTTTACGGCCCGGGCTGGCAATCCGTCGTCATGATCGGCATGCACTGCGTCGGGTTGTTCTTCGCTGTCCCGACCGCGTTCGTGCTTACCCGCCTCGTGCTCAAGGTGAAGCCGCATCCGTTCGTCCTCGAGCTCCCTCGCTACCAGATGCCCAAGCCGCGGGATGTCCTATGGCGGATGTGGCAGAACGCCGCCGAGTTCGTCTCCAAGGCTGGCACGGTCATCTTCGCCATCACGATCATCGTGTGGGCGCTTTCCTATTTCCCGCGCGACGCCTCCGTCGCCGAACGCATTAAGGCGTCCAACCCGACGGCCGCCGAAGAAGTCGTGAAGGCCAAGGTGCAGGCCGCCTACGTCGAACAGTCCTATATGGGCCGCTTCGGCAAGGCGGTGCAGCCGATCTTCGATCCGCTGGGCTTCGACTGGAAAATCACCGTCGGCGTGCTGGCGAGCTTCCCGGCCCGCGAGGTCATCGTCTCGACGCTCGGCGTCACCTACTCCGTCGGCGAAGGGGCCAAGGCCGACGGCCAGCATCTCCGTAAGGCGATGCAGGACGCCAAGTGGTCCGAGGGGCCGCGCGCTGGCGCCCCGATCTTCTCGCTCGCCGCGGTGCTCGCCCTGATGGTCTTCTTCGCCCTCTGCTCGCAGTGTGGCCCGACGATTGCGACCCTCGCGCAGGAGACCGGTGGCTGGAAGTGGGCCGCGGGATCTTTTGTCTACATGACAGCCCTTGCCTGGCTCGCCGGGACGGCCGTCTACCAAGTCGTCATCCGCCTCACATGAACCTCGAAGCCATCATCGTCGGGGCGGTCGTGGGTGCCGCCGCCGGCTGGTTGATCCGCCGCTGGCTCGCCGCGGCCCGCCGTCGTAAAGAAGGCGGCTGCGCAGGCGACTGCGGCTGTGCGACGAAACTAAAGCCGAAGAAGTAAGCGCGATAGGTAAGTTGATGGGTTGAATCGTTGGCCAGTTGACAAGGGATGCAATGGGTAGGGACGTGATTGCTATCACGTCCGTTCGCCAGGTGATCCAGTTGTCTATTCGGTTTAGCTAAGGCCCGACGACTTCGCGACTGCGGTCTCGAACGGAGGCGATGGCAATCGCCTCCCTGCCTAAGATGCCCCAGCCAATCATCCAGTCTCCGGTTTCCCTTTGAGTTCGTGGTGCTCTCATCTGGTCAACCGAGCCTCCGAGCCTCAGGGCCTCTCATTTGCATCCCTTGTCAACTGGCCAACTGGTCAACTAATCAACTAGTCACGGCTTTAAACAGGCTGCTGCTGACTGAGGCAGTGCAGCGCGCCGCCTTCGATAAGCAGCACGCGGCAGTCGATGCCCACAATCTTCCGGCCCGGGAAGCAGTCGCCGACGATGCCCATGGCGACTTTGTCGGAATCCTGGCCGTAGAGCGGCACGAGGACGCCGCCGTTCACGATGAGGAAGTTGGCGTGGCTCGGCGGGAGGTCGCGTCCGGCGAGGCGGATGGACTTCGGGAGCGGGAGTTCGAGGATATCGAGACGCTGGCCGCGCGGACGCATCTCGCGCAGGCGCTTGAGGTTCTCCTGCATCGGCGCGTAGTTGGGCGAGGCCGTGTCGGCTTCGCTGACGGCGAGGATCGTGCGCGGTGCGATGAAGCGCGCGAGGTTGTCGATGTGGCCGTCGGTGTCGTCGTTGGCCAGGCCTTCGCCGATCCAGAGGAGTTCGTCGATCGCGAGCCCGTCGCGGATGGCAGCGTGGAACGCGGCGTCATCCCGGCCTTCGGCGCGGTTCGGATTGTTTTGCACGGCCTCGGTGGTGAGGAGCAGGCCGTCGCCGGAGACTTCGATGCCCCCGCCTTCGAGTTCGAAAGGATAGCTGAACTTCTTCACGCCGAGGCGCGCGGCGACTTTGCCGGGGACCTGGTTGTCGAGCGAGGCCTCGAACTTGCCGCCCCAGCCGTGGAATTCCCAGTCGGTGAGCGCGAGCTCCTTCGAGCTGTCGTTCTTCACGAAGATCGGGCCATGGTCGCGGCACCAGACGTCGTCGGTGGCGATGTCGGTCAGTTCGATGACGGAAAGGTCGGCCTTAGCTTCCTTGAGTTCGCGTTCCGCTTCGGCGCGCAGCTTGCCCGCGGCGTTGATTTTCACCGGCTGGAACTTCGAAATCGCGGCGGCGAACTCCGCGAACTTCACGGGGATGAGGCCGTAGTGACCGGGCCAGAGCGCGGTGTTCGACGGCCAGGACAGCCACGTGGCGGACTGGGGTTCCCATTCCGCGGGCATGCGGAAACCGAGGGAGCGAGGCGTGGCCATGCGGAAGGTCAGTCGCGCAGACGGCGCGTCAGGTCGCCGTAGGCGTCGATGCGGCGGTCGCGGAAGAACGGCCAGATGCGGCGGAATTCGCGCTGCTTCACGAGGTCACAATCGGCGAGGAGGATTTCCTCCTTCTCGACGGAAGCGCGGGCGACAATCTCACCATACGGGTCGGAGACGAAGCTCTGGCCCCAGAACTGGGTGCGGCCTTCGGTGCCGACGCGGTTGGTCGCGGCGATGTAGCAGCCGTTGGCGACGCCGTGGCCGCGCTGGACGGTTTCCCACGCGTTATGCTGCGCGTGGCCGAGGGCGGCTTTCTCTTCGGGCAGCCAGCCGATGGCGGTCGGGTAGAAGAGGATCTGCGCGCCGCCGAGCGCGGTGAGGCGCGCGGCTTCTGGGTACCACTGGTCCCAGCAGATGAGCACGCCGATATCACCATGCGCAGTCTTCCAGGTACGAAAGCCGAGGTCGCCGGGCGTGAAGTAGAATTTCTCCTCAAAGCCCGGGTCCTGCGGGATGTGCATCTTGCGGTACTTGCCGAGCACGGTGCCGTCGGCATCGATGACGGCCGCGGTGTTGTGGTAGACCTCGCTGCCGCGGGCTTCGAACAGCGGGGCGACGATGACGACGCCGAGGCGCTTCGCGGCCTTGGCGAGTTCGGTCACGGACGGTCCGGTCTCGATCGGCTCAGCGAGGTCGAAGTTCTTCGGGTCCTGGTTGATGCAGAAATACTTCGTCGTGAACATCTCCTGCAGGCCGATGATCTTGGCGCCCTTGGCCGCCGCTTCTTCGATGCGGGGCAAGGTCTTGCGCACGTTCGCCGCCGGCGTGTCCTCGGCGGTGAGCTGGATGAGACCGACGCGGACGGAGTCAGCCATGACGGGGTCGTCAGTAGACGAGCTTGTTGATCGGGTACTCCACGATGCCCTCGGCGCCGGCGGCCTTGAGGGTCGGGATGAACTCGCGCGCCTGGCGGGCGTCGATGATGGTCTCGACGGCGATCCACTCGGGATTGCTCAGCGGGGAGACCGTCGGATTGCGCAAGGCGGGAAGGGCGGCGGCGACCTGGTCGAGCTTCACCTTCGGGAGGTTGAACTTGAGGCCGACCATGTGCTGCGCGGCGAGGGCGCCCTGCAGCATGAGCACGATCTGCTCGATCTTGGCGCGCTTGGCGGGATTGGCCCAGGCGGCCTTGTTCGCGACGAGGACGGTGGTGGTCTCCATGAGCTGGGCGACGATGCGCAGCTTGTTGGCCTTGATCGAGGAGCCGGTCTCGGTGATGTCGACGATGGCGTCGGCGAGCTCAGGCACCTTCACTTCGGTGGCACCCCAAGAGAATTCGACTTCGCATTCGACGCCCTGCGCCTTGAACCAGCGGCGGGTGGTCTCGACGAGTTCGGTGGCGACGCGCTTGCCGGCGAGATCCTTGGCGGTCTGGACCGGGGAGGCTTCCGGCACGCAGAGGACCCAGCGGGATTTCTGGGCGGAGGCGCGGCTGTAGATGAGTTCGCAGACCTGCACGACGTCCGCGTTGTTTTCCTGGACCCAGTCCTGGCCGGTGAGGCCGCAGTCGAAGAAGCCATGTTCGACATAGCGGGCGACTTCCTGGGCGCGGATGAAGCGGCCGTCGAGGGCGGCGTCATCGAAGGAGGGGCGGTAAGAGCGGCTGCTCTTGGTGACGGGGAACCCGGCGCGGGCGAACAGCTGGAGAGTGGCCTCTTCCAGGCTGCCTTTGGGCAGACCGAGCATCAATTTGGCGGCTTCCTGACTCATTGGAGTATGGAGGAAGCCCACCCTACGCCCCGCCGCAAGCCTTACCTCGCCCCCGCGGGCGGCGCACAAGTGGTTACGACTTCAGCGTCACACCTCCGGGACAGAAGGACCCGCCTGCCCGTCGCGCCCAGGCAACCGACCGACGGCTATCAGGGAAAAACACCCGTTAACCCTGCTTTTTGCCTCCACCGTTGACCCTGCTCGGTGGCACGCCTACTGCTCGATTTCAGCGTCCTTCGATGTCCGTCCCC
>JAPLTV010000075.1 GCA_026397955.1 Verrucomicrobiota bacterium
TTGAGCGAAGGCTTCATCCCTCAGTCGAAGATCTTGCCGGGGTTGAGCAGATTACGCGGATCCCAGGCGCGCTTGATCTCACGCATGAGGTCGTGGCTGTTCTCGCCGACCTGACGTCGCAGCCAGGCTTTCTTCGCCAGCCCGACGCCGTGTTCGCCGGTGATCGTGCCACCGAGCGCGAGGGTCTTCGTCACGATGTCCTCGAGGGCTTCGTGGACGCGGGCCATCTCCTCGGTGTTACGCTCGTCGGTCAGGAAAGTGGGGTGCAGGTTGCCGTCGCCCATGTGTCCGAACGTACCGACGAGCAGGTTATGCTTCTTCGCGACTTCGGCGACGAAGGCGACCATCTCGGCCAGCTTGTCGCGCGGGACGGTGACGTCCTCGAGGATGGTGGTCGGGCGGACGCGGGCGAGGGCGGAGAAGGCGGAGCGGCGGGCGGAGGCGAGTTGCAGGGCTTCGGCGTCATCGCGGGCGACACGGACGTCGCGGGCACCACGGGCGCGGGCCAGGGCCAGCATCTGCTCGGCTTCTTCGGCGACCGCGGCCGGATGCCCGTCGGTCTCCATGAGCAGCAACGCCTCGCAATCGCGGGGCAGGCCGATCTTGGCGTAGTCCTCGACGCAGCCAATGGTCATGCGATCGAGGAACTCCAGCGTGCAAGGGATGATCTTAGCCGCGATGATGTCGGATACCGTCTGGGCGGCGTCCTCCATGCGGTCGTAGCTCGCCAGCATCGTGCGGCGGGCGGCGGGGCGGGGGAGCACCTTGAGCAGGACTTCGGTGATAATGCCCAGCGTGCCTTCGGAGCCGATGAAAAGGTCCTTCATCGAATAGCCGGCGACGTCCTTCACGCAGGCGTTGCCGAAATGGGCGATACGACCGTCCGGCAGCACGACCTCGAGCCCCATCACGTAATCCCGCGTCACGCCGTATTTCAGGCCGCGCAGGCCGCCGGAGTTCTCGGCCACGTTGCCACCGATGGTGCTGATCTTCATCGAACCCGGGTCGGGCGGATAGAAGAGACCGTGCTTGTTCGCTGCGGCGTCGATGGCGGCGGTGATCACCCCGCACTGGGCGCGGACGGTGAGGTTGGCGGCGTCGACGGAGAGGATCTTGTCCAGTCGGGTCAGGCAAAGGACGATGCAGCCTGCAGAGGGTACGCTGCCGCCGCTGAGTCCGGTGCCGGAGCCGCGGGTGACGATCGTGACGTTCAGCTCGTGGGCGAGTTTGACGACCGCAGAGACTTCGGCGGTCGAACAAGGCAAGACGACGACGCCGACTGGGCCCTTGAGGGCGGCCGTGCCGTCGAAGCCATAGGGTATCGTGTCCTCCGGCGACGTCAGCACATGTGCATCGCCGACGATGGCACGTAGGCGGGCGAGGAGCGCTGGGGCAGGGGAGGACACTGGACTCAGATGAGCTTCAGGGCTTCGTCGACCGACGCGTTACGGTGCACCATCGCCATGAGCGCCTGCGTGATGCCACGCGGGTTCGGGTGCTGGATGACGTTGCGGCCGTAGACGATGCCCGAGGCGCCCTGCTTGAGGAGGCCTTCGGTGCGGACGAGGATTTCCTTATCGCTGACGCGACCACCGCCGCGGACGAGGACCGGGATGCCCGAGGCCGTCTCGATGACCTTGCGGTATTGCGAGACGTCCTCGGTCGGGTCGGCCTTGATCACGTCGGCGCCGAGTTCGACCGCCTGGCGAACCAGGTGGAGGATCTTCGTGAGGTCGCCATCGACCATGTAGCCGCCCGCGATCGCGTTGGGCTGGAAGACGAGCGGTTCGACCATCATCGGCATGCCGTAGTAATCGGCCTGCGGCTTCAGCTTGATGATGTTCTCGATGCACTGCGCGGTTACGTCGGGCGCACCGGGAATCTGGAATAGGTTCACGCAGACGCACGCGGCGTCGAGGCGGACGGCCTGCAGCATCGTCTCCTCGATCATCAGGCTGAACGCCGTGGCCGGGAGTTCCTTGCCATAGACGTTGGCCGTGTCGGTGCGCAGTACGAGGGCCGGCTTCTGCTTGCCGGGGATGGACTGCAGGTGGCGGGCCTGGCCGACCGTCAGCTGGATGGCGTCCGGGCCGGCGTCGACGAGCGTGGCGACGACCTGACGCATGTCTTCGATACCCTGAAGGAAGCCGGGCTGGTTGAAGAAGCCGTGGTCGACAGCGACGTCGAAGCAGCGCTTGGACGAGGCGTTGAAGAGGCGGTTGAGGCGATACTGCTTCATGAGGGGAGAGGAGGGCGGGACTTACTTCAGTCCCATGATGTGCTTCAGGATGTAGAGCTCGAGCGCTTCGTAGTCGCGGGCGTCGCGATACTGTTGGACAAGCTTCTGGTCTACCGTGCGGACCTTCTGGACGAGCGCAAGGAACAGCTCGCGGCTGTTCTTGAGGTGGTCGGTGACGGGGGAGCCGCGTTGGGTGCGGATGGCCTTGACGTCCAGGCCGATGAATTCGCCGCGGTTACCGTAGCCGGATTCCTCGAGGACGCGGACCTGGTTGAAGGCCGCGCGGAGGTTGGCGCCGCCGAAGTTCTTATCTTGGTCGTATTTCAGGCCGTTCTGGTCGTTGAGGTGGACGCTCGCCAGCTTGTCGTGGGCGAGGGCGAAGGCCATCTCATCGCTGGCATCGAGGCCGGCGAGCATGGCGTGGGCGGACTCGATGAGGCCTTTGACGCGCTTATGGTCCTTGGAGGCGTAGGAGAGGGTGAGGGCGTGGCCGATCGTGGGCACGTAAGCCTGGTCGGTCGGCTCATTCGGCTTCGGCTCGATCCAGATTTCGATGTTCTTATCGTAGTCGAGCATGGCGTTGACCGTCTCGAGCAGGCGCTGGTAGGCCAGCTTGGCGTCCTTGGCTTCGCGGATGTACGTCCCTTCGCGGGCGAGCCAGAGCACGATGGCCTTGGAGCCGACGGCGTTGGCGATGTCGATGCACTTCTTGGTGCGATCCCAGGCGTAGGCGCGGTCGCTGGCGCTGTTGGAAGTGTAGGCGCCGTCGACGGTCTGGTCGGCGAACCACAGGCGCGGGGCGACGAACTCCGGGGTCAGGCCTTGGTTGGCGAGCATCGCCTTCACCTCGGTGGCCTTCTTCTGGATCTGGTCGGGCTTCAGGCCGTCCATGCCCGGGACGACATCGTCGTCATGGAACTGCACGCCCTCGAAGCCGAGGGGGCGATAGAGGGCGAACTTCTCCTCGTGGGGGAAGACCTTGCGGACGTCGCCGCCGAAGGGGTCGCCGCCTTCGCTGATGTTCCAGGGGCCGAAAGAGAATCGATAAGTGACGGGGGTGCTCATGGGGAAAGGGCCATTCTACCAAAAACATGCCGTTCGGGCTACTCTCAGAGTCTCTCCGGGTGGCACTATCGTCCCAAACGGCTTGTGCTGAAACCTTACTTCGCTTCAGGGGTATTAATAGACCGACCATGAAGTTCTCCTTCGCTCTGCTTTTTGCGGCTTTCTTTGCTTCGATCCACGCCGCCGATAAGCCCAACATCATCTTCATCCTAGTCGACGACGCGGGTATCGGGGATTTTTCGCCCTACGGCTGCAAGTATGGCGTGACGCCCAATATCGATCGCCTGGCTTCGGAAGGGATGAAGTTCACCCGTGCCTACAGTGGCAGTGCCGTCTGTGCTCCTTCGCGGTGCGTGCTGATGACCGGCCAGCATACCGGGCACGCCCTGCGCCGCGCCAACCAAAGCAATATCGGGCTTCTGTCCCTTCCTGCGGATCAGAAGACCGTGGCGAGCCTGTTGCATGGTGCCGGTTACGCCACTGGTGGCTTCGGCAAGTGGGGTCTCGGTAATCCTGGCTCGACCGGCGCGGCGGAGAAACAAGGCTTCGATGTGTTCTTCGGCTACTACGACCAGAAACACGCGCACGACTACTACACCGACCATCTCGTCAAAAACGGTGTCGACGTACCACAGTCGCAGTCCGGCAAGCGCACCTGGGAAGATTATTCTCATACCCGCATCGCCGATGAGACGCTGAAGTTCATCGAGCAGAACAAGGATCGGCCCTTCTTTTGCTATGCCGCGTGGACTCCTCCGCACGGAGACTTTGTCATCCCGGAGAATCCGGTCTTTGGGCAGAAAGCCTGGACGGAGGAGGTCCGGAACTACGCCGCGATGGTCGCGCTCGTCGACAGGGATGTCGGCCGCTTGATGAAGAAACTGAAAGACCTGGGCATTGATGAGAAGACGCTGGTGGTTTTCAGTTCCGACAACGGCGCGAACCTCGAATTCATTGAGTCGCTCGGCAGCACGGGCGGGCTCCGTGGTTATAAGCGGATGCTTTACGAAGGTGGTACGCGCACACCCTTTATCGCCCGCTGGCCCGGAAAGATTCAGCCTAGCACGACCAGCGATCTGCTGACCTCGTCCGTGGATTTCCTGCCGACGGCGGCAGAGCTCAGCGGAGTTCACGGACCTAAAGGTCTCGATGGTCATTCGATCGTGCCGACCTTGCTCGGCAAAGGTCAGCAAGTGGTCCATGAATCGCTCTATTTCGAGATTTACGAACCCTATTTCCAGCAGGCCGTGCGCATGGGTGATTGGAAGGGCTACCGGCTCGGTACCAAGGCCCCGCTCGAACTCTACGATCTTAAGTCCGACCCGGCCGAAAAGCAGAACCTCGCTGCCGCCCACCCGGACATCGTCAAGCGGATCGAAGCCATCATGACCGCCGAGCACACTCCCTCTCCTTACTACGACGCACCCGAGCAAGGCAAAGCGCGTGCATCAAAAGCGAAGAAGAAAGCGTCACTCCCGGAGCTCTTGAACGAGGAGACGAAAAAAACCAAGTAAGGCGGTTGCTCTGTTCGTCCCTGCAGGAGCCGCGTTGCTTAGGCGCTCGCGCCCGCAGGTCAGGAGCGGGTGGCACTTTTGTCTCAATTCCCCCTTGCGGGCGGGGCTGCTACTGATACGAATGACCCTATGAAAGCCATCCGTGAGAAGGTCGAGCTGCCCGAAGGGCACTCCTTCCGCGTCTTGCG
>JAPLTV010000093.1 GCA_026397955.1 Verrucomicrobiota bacterium
GTGGCGGGAGTGGTCGCGGTCGTCTCGGCCGCGTTCGCTGTGGCTTTCGTGCCGAAGGCGGTCGTCTGGGCTGAAACCGCGGTGGCGGAAGCCAAGAGGACAAAGAGCAGTCTCTTGATCATGGGATTAGTCGAGGGAGGAAAGGTCACCTTCCACGGGAGGCGGGGTGGACTTGGGCTTGGCCGGGGCCGGGCTGCTGTCGGAGGGCGTCACCGGCTTCTGGCGCTTCGGGCGAGAGTCACCGTCATCTTTATCCTCATCGTCTTCATCGTCATACGGGAGGTCATCGTCTTCCGGGTTAGGCTTATCTCCGCGGGCGACGCGTTTGCGGCGGACGATGACAGTGCCGACCGCGACAGCGGCGAGGTAGAAACTGAACAGTACGCTGGTCATTACGATGAGCGACAGCGGTTCGGCGATCGGGGTGATCAGCGCGACCAGCAGCATGATGCCGACCAGCATGCCACGCCAGGACTTGAGCAGCGTCTTGGGTCGGACGAGTTCCAGCCACATCAGGACAATCAAGGCGAGCGGGAATTGGAACGTCAGGCCGGTCAGGAGGCACATCATGACCACAAACGCGTAGTAGTCGGAAGCCTGCCAGGTGACCTCCATCTTCATGCCTTCGGCGAAGTGCTGCCAGATCTGGATCGACATCGGACTGAGCCAGTAGAACGCGAGCGCGGCTCCCATCAGGAAGAGAATGAGGGCGGCGACGCAGAAGGGGACGAGTCCGGACTTTTCACGGTCGGAGAGCGCTGGGCCGACAAAACGAGCAGTCTCGTAGAGGAAGACCGGGGAAGCAAGGGCCACGCCTACGCCGAAAGCGGCGTACATGAGCACTTTCCAGACGCCCATGAAAGTGAACTCCTTGAGCTCGCCCATGTTGACGAGTCCCGGTCCGGGTTGGCTGAGGGCGAATGCGAGCGGAGATGTCTCCGGATGCTTGGCCCATTCGAGCGGCATGTTCAGCAGGACGGGCGTCTCGCGGTAGAAGATCAGGGCGAAGACCATGCCGACGGCGAAGACGGTGACGACCCGGATCATCGAGATGCGGAGGTCGTCGAGATGCTCCATGAAGGACATCTCGCTGCGGGGCCGGTTGCGGCGAATGAGGGAGGAAAGCATGGGGTTAGTCCTTACGGAGGAGGTCCTTGATGACGTCAAGGCTGAGGCCGGACGAAACGGAGTCTGATTCGGTCAGGAGCTTACGCAACATCTCAGACTTGGACTTTTGCAGTTCCATGACGCGTTCTTCGATGGTTCCGGCCGCGATCAGCTTGATGCTGGTCACCGTCCGGGTCTGGCCGATGCGGTGGGCGCGGTCCGTCGCCTGGGCCTCGGCGGCGGGATTCCACCAGGGGTCGAAATGGATGACCGTGTCGGCCCCGGTCAGGTTGAGGCCGGTGCCACCCGCCTTCAGGGACATCAGCATGACGGGGATGGTCGGGGTCGAATTGAAGGTATCGCAGACGCCCTGGCGGTCCTTGGTGGAGCCGTCGAGGTAGCAATAGGGGATGTCGCGGTCCTCGAGGGCTTCCTTGAGGAGCTGGAGCGCCGTGACGAAGGTCGAGAACACCAGCATGCGGTGGCCGGCGTCCTTGGATTCTTCGACGAGTTCGAGGAAGGCCTGGAGCTTCGCCGAATCGGCTTCGGCCAGCTTCGGGTCGAGGATGCGCGGGTCGGCGCAGATCTGGCGGAGGCGGAGCAGCTGATTGAAGGCCGCCATCTGGATGCGGGCCTGCGTGGCGCCGCCCATCTCCATCTCGAAGATCTCCTGCCGCGTGGATTCGAGGATCTCGTCGTAGATCTTCTTCTGGTTGTCCTCGAAGTCGCAGTAGACGATCTGCTCGATCTTGGCGGGCAGTTCGGGAGCGACGGCGACCTTGGAGCGACGGAGGATGTACGGAGCGGCCATCTGCAGGAG
>JAPLTV010000110.1 GCA_026397955.1 Verrucomicrobiota bacterium
CAGGCGGACCGGCTGCGTGCGCGGCTCGAGGCCGGGCACCTTGGAATTGAGGACGAGCGTCGTGCCTTCGTCGGGCTGGATCTGGATGACGAGACGGTTCGGCGCGAGGTCGTAGCGGGCGTCGCCGGCGAAGAGGCCGGACTCCGGCTGCTTGAACTGGATGGCGATTTCGGAGACGCGACGGGCGAGGCGCTTGCCGGAACGCATATAGAACGGCACGCCGGACCAGCGGCTATTCTCGATCGAGAAGCGCAGTGCGCAGAAGGTCTCGGTGGCGGAGTCCTTCGGAATGTCCTTCTCGGTCAGGTAGCCGGGGACTTTCTCGCCGGCGGAGAGACCAGCGTCGTATTGCGCGCGGACGGCGTCCGCGTTGGCGCCGAGGCGCAACGGCTGGATGGACTCGAGGAGCTTCACCTTCTCGTCGCGGATGTGTTCGGCGGAAAGCGAACGCGGCTGTTCCATCGCGACGAGCGCGAGGAGCTGCATGGTGTGGTTCTGCAGCATGTCGCGCGTGGCGCCGCTGCCGTCGTAATAACCGCCGCGGGTGCCGACGCCGAGTTCTTCGGCGACCGTGATCTGGACGTGGTCGACATGGCGACGATTCCAGAGCGGCTCGAGGATCGGGTTAGCGAAACGCAGGACGAGGAGATCCTGGACGGTCTCCTTACCGAGGTAGTGGTCGATACGGAAGATTTGCGATTCCCGGAAGTTGCGGGCGGCGACGGCGTTGAGGTGGACGGCCGAGGCGAGGTCCTTGCCGAACGGCTTCTCGATGATGACCTTGCTCTCGAGGTCGGTGCCAACGCCACGGGCAGCGAGGCCGGACTGGCCGAGGTTCTCGAGGATCGGCTCGAAGACCGAGGGAGGGGTCGAGACGTAGAAGACGAGCTGGAGGGGGCGACCGGCGCGCTTCTCGGCGGCGGCGATCTGTTCCTTCAGCGCGGCGAAGGCGGCGGGGTCATCGTAACCACCGGACTGGTAAGTGGTGTTGTCCTCGATGCGCTTCCAGATGTCGGGGCGGAATTCGCGGCGGGAGAACTTCTTGAGGTCGGCCGCGGCCTGGGTGCGGAACTCGGCGTCAGGGATGGGCTTGCGGCCGAAGCCGATCAGGTGGAAGTCGGCCGGGAGCAGGCTGTCGACGGCCAGGTTATAAAGGGCGGGCAGGAGCTTGCGGGCAGCCAAGTCGCCAGAGGCGCCGAAGATGACCACGCAGGTGGGCTGGGCGCCACGATGCTTGCTCAGGCCAGAGAGGAACGGATGACGGTCGGTGTCGGACATCGGAGTCTAGAAGCGGCGCCGTCCGAAGAGGACTTCGCCACGGTGTTGAAGGAGGCGGACGGTGCCTTTCTTGCAAACCAGAACTTCCACGACGTCGAAGCGCGTATGACACGCACCCCCGATTTGGCGCATCCAGCCGGCCGCCGCCCGTCGCAAAGCCGTCTTTTTCCGCCGATTCACTGCCCAATACCCTTCCCCGCCGATTTCCGCCGTCCGTGTCTTAACCTCGACGAAGACGAGCACTTCGCCTTCAAGGACGACGAGGTCGAGTTCGTCGCGACCGTGTCGCCAGTTCGCCGCGAGGCAGCGTCCTCCTTGGCGACGATAGTGTGCCTCGGCGAGACGCTCGCCGAGGGCCCCAAGATTGGCCGGCGCGGGACGAATCTGCCACCACGCACGGAGCGCCGACCACAGTTCGAAGAAAAACATGGTCGAGGGCACCCAAAAGGAGGCTTTTCCGCCACATCATGATAGAGGGGTTCTTGACCTAGGGAACCTTGGGGGGCTTTACTCTGTCCTTACCCCCACACCCATGCGTTTCCTCACCCTCCTCGCCCTCGCCGCCGCCGCCTGCGTCAGCGCCGACCCGATCCCCGAATCCTTCCGCCAGAACGGTTGGTTCGTCGGCTCCCAAGCCTACACCTTCAAGGAGTTCTCCTTCTTCGAAGCCATCGCTAAGACCAAGGAAGCCGGCGGCAACGTCATCGAGCTCTTCCCCGGACAGTCCGTGAAGCCGGGCTCGAAGGAGAAGACCCACCACTCGATGTCCGACGCCACCATGGCCGAGATCAAGGCCGAGCTCGACCGTCAGGGCGTACGTGCCGTGAACTACGGCGTCGTCGCCGCCAAGACCAAGGAAGAGGTCTATGAGATCATGGCCTTCGCCAAGAAGATGGGCCTCTACGCCGTCTGCACCGAATCCACCGAACAGATCGCCCACTGGGAATCAGCCGCCAAGGAGTTCGACATGAAGGTCGCCTTCCATGAGCACGGCAAGCGTACCACCAAGGACGGCAAACTTGATCCGAAGTACAAGGTCTGGGATCCCTTCTACATTCTCGGCGTCGTCGAAAGCCGCGACACGCGCGTGGGCGCCTGCGCCGACATCGGCCACTGGGCTACCTCGAACCTTAACTCCGTCGAGTGCCTCAAGGTCCTCGAAGGCCGTATCATCAGCGTGCACCTCAAGGATAAGGCCGCCTTCGGCAAGTCCGAGGTCGTCGTCGCCGGCAAGGGTGTCGTGGACGTCGATGGCTGCCTGAAGGAGCTCATCCGCCAGAAGTTCGACGGCCATATCTCCATCGAGCACGAAGCCGACTGGAAGGACAGCGTCCAGCAGGTGAAGCACAATATCGACTTCGTCAAAGCCCGCGCGAAGTAAGCCGCGCTCCTCGCGTGCGCATCAAGCCCCCGGTTTTACGGGGGCTTTTTTGTGCCTCGGCAAAACCGTAAAACTCAAAGGGAAACCGGGAACCGGATGATTGGCTGGGGCCATTTATAACCGCAGCATTCTTTCCGGTCTCCGGTTTCCCTTTGAGTTCATTCCTCTTGCCTTGGGTAGGGTCGGGACCGCGTTACGACATAGCCTGTGTCAAGCCGCCGCAGGGCGGCTAAAGGTAGGGGCGTGGCTCCGCCGCGCCCTCCTGTCTCGATGTGTTCCCAACCGCCAACCGCTAACCGCTAATACCTAATGCGGAGTGCACGATGAATCGTGCCCCTACCTTAGTTCGCCCTGCGGCGAACGAGGACAGCACGTGGTGCTGTCCCTACCTCAGCCTCACCCTTCCGGCGTAAACCCTAACACAACATCCCATCGCGCAGAAAGTTCGCCGGCCTTGGAGCCCTTGAGCGGATCGAACGCGAGCGTGACGCTCTCGCGCTGAGCGACATCCTTGATGCCCATGTAGATGCCGTCCTTGGCATTCTGCTCATGGCCCTTGATATAGCACTGGGTGATGAGCCCCTTCTTGCCCTTGATCTTGACCGCGAGGTGGATGTGCGGCGTGCGCGGCTTGTAGGGCACGGGCTTGATGGTGCGGAAAACGTATTCGCCATTGGCGCCGGTGAGGAAACGACCGAAGCCCTGGAAATTGCCGTCCCGCTTGTCGGCGTTGCCGGTCTTGGTGTGGATATACGCGCCGTTGTTGTCGGCCTGCCAGATCTCGACCAACGCGTTGCGCACGGGATCGCCATGCTCGTCGAGGATACGGCCGGACAGCCAGGCAATCTCGCCGACGGCAGGGGTGACGCCGTTGTTCACGATGATCAGGTCGTTATCAGTATCGAGCGGTAGCTTGTCGGGATAGAACGGTCCCTCGGTCTGCTTCGGCGTGCGCGTCAGCGCCTCGGCAAAAGCCCCCGGCACGGCGAAGAGCGCGGCACCCAAGGCCACCTGACGCAGGAAATCACGACGAGCACGGAGATCGGCAGGCAAAGGGGGGTGGGGCATGGGGGAGAGCATGTGCAAAGGTGCGAAGGTGCAAAAGTGCAAAGGTGGAGGAAGGGGTAGGGATAGGGGTTGGGGCAGGGGTAGACAGACGATCAAAAGGAGACCGGAAACCGGGAAGGATGCTTCGGTGCCACATTGCTTCAGGTGACGGGTGACAGCCGCCGGGGCATCGGCGATTCGGGGATCAGCTTTTCAGCCATCAGCCATCGGCTCTTGGTTCCTGCGGCCGATTCCCGAGCGGCCGGCGCCTGAACTCCCGGCACCCGTGGCCGTCACCCGTCACCCGAAAATGTGCCCCAGCCAATCATCCGGTCTCCGGTTTCCCTTTGAGTGCATCCCCTCCCCCGCCACCCGAGGCTGCCACCCGCCACCTGAAACGATTGCCTCTGACTTTTGCACCCAGGACAGCACGTGGCGCTGTCCCTACCCGGCACATAGGTAATTCCGCCAATCGACCACCCAAGCTCAAAGGAACAGGTTGGTTGATGCATTTCATCTACCTCGACGAAAGTGGCGACCCAGGCCTGACCAATTCACCGACTAAACACTATATCCTAGCAGGATTCGGGGTCCACCATACGGACTGGCACGAAATCGACCGGAAGCTTCTAGACTTCCGCAGCTGGGCACAAGAGACGTATGGACTTGCGCCAACCCATGAGATCCATGCGGCAGAATTCCTTGGGGCCGCTAATATCCACTGCGGCTTAAGGCGCGAGCAAAGGCTGCTGATCATCAGGAGGTTGATTGGCATCCTAAGCCTGTGCGATGAACTTAGATTCTTCGGCTGGATCGCGCATAAAGACCTAGGAGAACCGCTGCAACGTGTTGGCGGAAGATCCATGACCGACATGGAAGCATGGCTAAAATCAGATCAATTCAGAGACAGTCGGCGACTCTTCATCATTCACGACGAGATGCATCAAAAGCCAAGTTCGTGGCAGCATGACCACCATGCATTCATCATCGGAAGACCTGTAGCGATGTCCTCGCGACAATCACGCCAACTTCAGGTTGCCGACCTCATCGCCTATCTGCTCAAACAGACCCTTCAGCCGAATCGCTATCTCAAAGAGCAAGGCGCTCACAACATGATCAGGAGACTCAATGACCTGTCCCTCGGCTGGATAGACGTATAAAAAGCGAGGCCGCCTTGCGGCGGCCCCCTGGTGGTATCATACGACGCCTCAGAAGGCGCTTTCGGATACGTTGTTCAAGTTACTACCCGGGCAAGAAGGGTCAAGCATACGGCAAAGGACTTCCCCCCAGCCAATCATCCGGCCTCCGGCTTCCCTTTGAGTTCATCCCGCTCCCACCTGCCACCCGGGGCTGCCACCCGCCACCCGAAACGACGGCCTCTCACTTTTGCACCTTTGCACAGGCCGTAGGCCGATTTGCACTTTTGCACCTAGGACAGCACGTGGTGCTGTCCCTACCCCTACCCCCACCCCTACCCCTCAGCATCTAAACCTTCCCCTCCCCACCCTCCCCCCTTTATCCTCCGCGGACGTCCATGTCGGAATCCCCCCGCGATCAGATCCTCAAGCTTCGGGCGCTCATCCTGCGCTACGAGGACAAGTATCGCAAAGAGCATGCGCCGGAGATCTCCGACTTCGAGTTCGACAAGCTCGTCGACCAGCTCGCCGACCTGGAACGGGAGTTCCCGATGTTCGCCGGACCCGACCTCGGCATCGGCGACGACAAGTCCGAAGGCTTCCAGCAGGCCGACCACAAGGCCCCGATGCTGTCGCTCGACAACACTTACGACGAGGCCGACTTCCGCGCCTTCGGCGATCGTCTCTACAAAGCCCTCGGAGGCTCCGGCCTCGAGTTCATCGTCGAGCCCAAGATCGACGGCGTGGCGGTCTCGCTCACTTTCGAAAAGGGTCAGTTCGTGCGCGCGGTCACCCGCGGCAACGGCGCCCGGGGCGATGACGTCACGGCCAACGTCAGCCTGATCCGTGAAATCCCCCGCACGCTCAAGGGCGCGCCCGATTTTCTCGAGGTCCGCGGCGAAATCTACATGGCCCTCGCCGAGTTCCAGCGCCTCAACCAGCTCCGCGAAGCCGAGGGCGAACCGCTTTACGCCAATCCCCGCAATCTCGCCGCCGGCACGGTGAAGCTCCTCGATGGCGAAGAAGCCCGCAAGCGACGCCTCAGTATCGTCTGCTACGGCCTCGGCGCCTGCGAACCGGCTTCGGCCTTCCCCTCCCTCAAGGATTTTAAGAATAGGCTCAAGGCCTGGGGCTTCCCCATCCGCGACGACATCGATGTCCAACAAGGCGTAGACGCCGCTTGGAAAGCCATCCAGCAGCTCGACGTCCTCCGCCGCGACCTCCCCTTCCCGACCGACGGCGCCGTGGTGAAGGTCAATCGCCTCGAGGACCAGCGCCGCGCCGGCACGACGAGCAAGTTCCCGCACTGGGCCGTGGCGTTCAAGTTCCCGCCCGATCAGGCTTCGACCATCCTCCGTACAATCAGCATGCAGGTCGGCCGCACCGGCGCCATCACGCCCGTCGCCGAACTCGACCCCGTGTTGCTCGCCGGCTCGACCGTCGCCCGCGCGACCCTGCACAACGCCGACGAGATCGCCCGCAAGGACATCCGCGAAGGCGACACCGTCCGCATCCAGAAGGCCGGCGAGATTATCCCGCAGGTCCTTGGAGTCGTCCTCGAGAAACGCCCCGCCGACGCCGTGCCGTTCGACTTCGAAGCCCGCCTCAAGGAACTCGGCCTCGATGCCGCCCGCGATGGCGAAGAAGCCGCCTACAAGCTCCGCACCCCTTCGCGCGACATGAAGGTCCGTCGCCTCGTGCATTTCGCCAGCAAGCAGTGCCTCGACATCGATGGCCTCGGCGACGCCGTGGCCGAACAGCTCGTAGACAGCCAACTCGTCAACGTCCCGGTCGATGCCCTCGGCATCACGCCGCCCCAGTGGCGCATGCTCGAAGGCTTCAAGGATAAGTCCGTCGACAACATGATGGCCGGCCTTGAGCAGGCCAAGCAGCGTGAGCTCTGGCGCGCGATTCACGCCCTCGGCATCCCGAACGTCGGCATGCAGACCGCCAAGGACCTCGCGCGACACTTTAAGTCCATGGACGCGCTCGAGTCGGCGCAGGCCAGCGACCTCCTCCTCACCAAGGTCGGCAAGAAAGGCGGCGTCTCGTATGAGTCCGTCATCTCCGGCGTCGGCGTCGAGGTCTCCGAATCCATCCTCTCCTTCTTCAGCGACCCCAATCATCGCGACTGGGTGAAGGCCATGCGTGCGGCGGGCCTGAACCTCGTCGAAGCCGCCGCGGCGGGCTCCGTCGAAGGCGTCGCCGGCAAGACCTTCGTCCTCACCGGCACCCTACCCTCGCTCGGACGTGACGAAGCCCGTGACATGATCGAGAAGGCCGGCGGCAAGGTCTCGGGCAGCGTCAGCAAGAACACCCATTACGTCGTGGCCGGTGAAGAAGCCGGCTCCAAGCTTACCAAGGCCCAGGAACTCGGCGTCGCCATCCTCGACGAGGCTGGCCTACGCAAACTGCTCGGCACCTAATTTCATGATCGCACTCACCTTCCCAAAAGAGATTCCCAACTTCGGGAAGACCGCGCTCTTCATTTCGCTCAACGACCTCACGCACTATGTCGTCTTCGCCGGCATCGCTTGGCTGCTCGGATACGTGCTCTTCCGGGGCTGGTGGCACAATCGCAAGATCATCCAAGAGATGCCCAGCGGCGCGGACATGCGTCGCGAGGCCACGTGGTCAGCCCTCACGGTCATCATCTATGGGCTCGTCGGCAGTAGCACCCTCGCGCTCAAGAAGCTCGGCTGGACGCAGATTTATACCAAGGTCGACGACTTCGGCTGGGGCTGGTTCTGGGGCAGCATCGTCGTCGTGATCTTCGTGCACGACGCGTACTTCTACTGGACGCATCGTCTGATCCATCACCCCAGGCTCTTCCGCTTCTTCCACGGCGTACACCACGAGAGCCATAATCCCAGTCCGTGGGCCGCCTATTGTTTCAGCCCCGGCGAGGCCGTTATCCAGGCCGGCATCTTCCCGCTCGTCGCCCTGACCATGCCGATTCACCCCGGTGCGTTCGGCATCTTCATGCTCTGGCAGATCACGTTTAACATCGCCGGACACACCGGCTACGAGTTCCACGCCAAGTGGCTGATGGATTCCTGGCTCGGCAAGTTCCTGAACACCCCCACGAACCACATCCAGCATCACGACAGTTTCAAAGGGAACTTTGGACTCTACTTTAACTTCTGGGACCGCTGGATGGGCACCAACCATCCCGACTACGAGAAGCGCTTCCGCGAGGTGACGTCACGATGACCTCTCGCGTTCTCCCCGAAGCCGCGGCCGAGCTCGCCCGCAAAGGCGATGCCGAAGGCCTTGGCTCCCTGCTCAAGGGAGGTCTGGACGTGGACGCACGTGACGCCAAGGGCAACACACTCCTAATGCTGGCCGGGTACCACGGCCGGACCGAGGTCGTGAAGCTGCTGCTGAAGTCGGGTGCCACGGTCGACCTGCGCAATGACAAGGGCCAGACGCCCCTAGGCGGCGTGGCCTTCAAGGGCTATGTCGAAATCGCCACCCTGCTCCTCGACGCGGGCGCCGACCCTCTGGCGGATCAAGGCGGCTCGACGCCCGCTGATTTTGCGACACTCGCC
>JAPLTV010000073.1 GCA_026397955.1 Verrucomicrobiota bacterium
GAGACGCCGGCGAAGAGCGCCGCATCCGGCGTCATCAGGATGACGTGCGTCGGGCGCGATTTCACCATCTCGGCGTGCGCGGCCTTGCGGCGCTCTGCCCCATGGACATGGCTCAGGTCGACGAACCGGAAGCCGTCGCTCTTGGCCTTCAGATTCTCGCCGAGCTGCAGGATGCCCAACGAGATGGAGGCGTCGTAAGCAATCAGCGGCTGTGTCGAAAGCACCAGGACCTCATGTCGTCCGACGGTCCGCAAGGACCCCGAAACGCCCGCAGCCACTTCCAATCGTCGCTTCCCGCCCCGGCTGACCAAGACTTGTCGCTCAATCAGGAGGGCGATGGCCTTTTGGACGGTCGGCAGGCTGACCTTATGCTGGTTAGCCAAGTCTCTGCCCGAGGGAAGCAGCCCATTCCAACCCTCCTGCCGGATCTGGGCCTCGACACTGTCGGCAAGAAGCTCAAAGACGGCTTTTTTCTCGAATTTAGCGGCAGGCATGGCGATTTATAAGCAGGATTATTCGCATTAAATCTGATAAAGCCATCGGCTTTGTGAACTGTAAGATTGGTCAGATTAGTCAGATTAATGTAAACTTAATCTGTCATAAAAGGGGAAGGTAGGGATGCGATGACATCGCATCCGCCTGTCTTTTGGTAGGGGCGCGACTGCGTCGCGTCCGTGGGCGGAGAAACGTGCCCTGAGCCGGGCGGAGGCAGCCTGATTCCCACGATCTATCCGCCCACGGACGCCACGCAGTGGCGCCCCTACCCCCGCTGCACAGGTAGGGCTGACCGGCCCGGTCAGCCGCACGGTTGAGCGGGCCGCTCAACCCTACCCGACACAGGCGGATGCGATGTCATCGCATCCCACCCCCACCCCTACCCCTATTAGAAGCCCCTTTTCCCGCCTTTCCCCTTGCGGCAGGTGGGGGGTCACCTAACTTGCGGTCATCTTTCCAGACCCATGGTCACGGACAACAAACCTTCTTTGGTCACCATCAACGTCGATGGCGTCGAACATCAAGTCCCGGCCGGGGCCAACCTGGTCGATGCCTTGGGCAAAATCGGGAAGGAAGTCCCCCACTATTGCTACCACCCGAAGCTCCCGGTCGCCGGCAATTGCCGCATGTGCCTGGTCGAGCTCGGCTCGCCGATGCGCGATCGCGCGACCAACGAGCTGGTAATGGAGAACGGCCTGCCGAAGATCGGTTGGCAGCCTAAGCCGGCCATCGCCTGCGCCACCAACGTCACCCCGGGCCTGCACGTCCGCCTCGAATCGCCCGGCGTCAAGGCCTGCCGCGAAGGCGTGACGGAGATGCTACTCCTCAACCACCCGCTCGACTGCCCGATCTGCGACCAGGCCGGCGAGTGCAAGCTCCAGGAATTCTCCGCCGAATACGGCCGCGGTTATTCGCGCTATGTCGACGAGAAGAACGCCAAGCCGAAGAAGACCCGCCTCGGGCCGCGCGTCACGCTCGACGATGAACGCTGCATCCTCTGCTCGCGCTGCGTGCGCTTCTCCAGCGAGATCGCCAAGGACCCCGTCCTGGGCTTCGTGAACCGCGGTTCCTACAACACGCTGACCTGCTTCCCGGGCCGCGAACTCGATAACAACTACTCGCTCAACACCGTCGACATCTGCCCCGTCGGCGCGCTCACGAGCACCGACTTCCGCTTCAAGATGCGCGTCTGGTTCCTGAAGCAGACCCCGAGCATCGACACCGAATCCTCCGCCGGCGCGAACACGACCGTCTGGTCCCGCGAAGGCAAGATCTACCGCGTCACGCCGCGCCAGAACGACGCCGTGAACGACACGTGGATGGCCGACTCCGGCCGCGAACTTTTCAAATCCGTCGACGCCCCGAACCGCGTGAACTACGCGACGGTGAAGACCGCGAAGGCGACCCTCGAAGCCGCCCTCGCCACCGCCGACGAAGTCCTCTCCGCCGGCTCGCTCGCGATCGTCGGCTCTTCGCACATGTCCGTCGAAGAGCAGCGCCTCCTCGCGCGTCTCGCCAAGGCGAAGGACGCTTCCGTCTACATCCCGGCCCACGTGGGTAAGGGCGACGGCCTCCTGGTCTCCGAAGACCGCACCCCGAATTTCCGCGGAGCCCTCGTCACCGGTCTCACCGACCGCGCGCCGGTCGCCGACCTGAAGGCCCTCGCGGCCGATATCGACGCCGGCAAGGTGAAGTCCCTCCTCATCGTGCGCGAAGACGCCGCGATGCTCGGCCTGCCCGCCTCGACGCTCGCCAAGGTCCGCAGCGTCGTCCTCGCCACGCATCACAACGTCACCACCGCGGCCGCCGAAGTCGTGCTGCCCGCGCTGACGGTCTTCGAACGCAGTGGCTCGTTCATCAACTGCCAGTTCCGTCTGCAGTCCTTCGCTCAGGCCGTCCCCGGTCCGACCGGCGTGCTACCTGACGCGCTCGTGCTCGCCCGCCTCGCCGGTGCCGACGCCGCCACGGTCTGGTCCGAACTCTCCGCCAACGTCGCGACGCTCACCGGCCTCGACGGACGCCTGCTCCCCGCTGACGGCGTGCAGCTCGACGGCGCCGCGTTCGCCGCCCACAAATTCCCCGAAGGCAAACTGCTGAAGTTCGCCCCGGTCGTCCTCGCCTAAGCCCTGACGACCATGGAAAAACTCCTCCACGATCTCGTCCTCTCGCCGGAATGGTATTTCACCGCGGCTCGTGGCCTGACGTTGATCCTGATAGTGATGACGCTCGCCGGTTACAGCGTACTCCTCGAGCGTAAGGCTTCCGCTTGGATCCAAGGCCGCATCGGACCGAACCGTACCATCCACCCGCTCATCGGATGGATCCCGTTCGTAGGGACCTTCCTAGCGAAGGGTGGCTTCATCCAGCCCGCCGCCGACGGCGGCAAGTTCCTCTTCAAGGAAGACGCGCTCCCGGGCCACGTGCGCAAGTTCTACTACGTCCTCGCGCCGATCATCGCCCTCGCGCCCGCGCTCGCAGTCCTCGTGATGCTGCCGTTCGGCGAGTTCCTCTACGAAGGCAAACGCTACGCCATCTCGCTCACGCAGGGCGCCGACGTCGGCGTGCTGTTCATGTTCGCGATCAGCTCCCTCGGCGTCTATGGCATCGCCCTCGCCGGCTGGTCCGCCAACTCGAAGTTCCCCTTCCTCGGCGCGGTCCGCGGCGCCGCCCAGCTGATCTCGTACGAACTCGCGATGGGCCTCTCGGTGCTCACCGTCTTCCTCGCGACCTCCGCCCCGGGCCAGGACCACGGCCTCAGCCTCGTCGCGATGGTCAACGCCCAGAGCGGCGCTTGGAACATCCTCACCCAACCCATCGCCGCGCTGGTCTTCCTGATCTGCGTGTTCGCCGAGACGAACCGCCATCCGTTCGACATGCCGGAATCCGAGACCGACCTCGTCGGCGGCTTCCACACCGAATACGGCGCCTTCAAGTTCGGCATCTTCTTCGTGGCCGAATACAGCCACATGATCATCGGCTCGACGTTGTTCATCCTGATGTTCCTCGGCGGCTGGCACGTGCTGCCGTGGATGCCGACGGTCGGTGAAGGCTGGATCGGCTCGCTCATCGGCGTCGCCACGTTCTTCTTCAAACTCTGCTTCTTCCTGTTCTTCTTCGTCTGGGTGCGCTGGACCCTTCCGCGCTTCCGGTATGACCAGGTGATGCGTATCGGCTGGCGTGTGCTCCTGCCCATCGCTGTCCTCAACCTTCTCGCGTACTTCGCATGGTACGCCATCCGCGGATAACCCACACCATGGCCATCAAAGTCGTCGAACGTCGTCCGCTCACCCTCGCTGAGCGTACCTATCTCCCGCAGATCCTCGCGGGCCTCAAGGTCACCTGGGACAACATGGTGCGTCCGTCCGTGACGCTCCAGTACCCGGAAGAACGCCCCACCATCCCGAAGAACTATCGCGGCGTGCCCACGCTGGTGATGGACCCCAATGGCCGCGAGAAGTGCGTCTCCTGCCAGCTCTGCGAATTCGTCTGCCCGCCCAAGGCCATCCGCATCACCCCCGGCGAGATCTCCGAGAACGCCACGAACGCCCACGTTGAGAAAGCGCCGAAGGAATTCGAGATCAACATGCTGCGCTGCATCTACTGCGGCCTGTGCCAAGAAGTCTGCCCCGAAGAAGCCATCTTCCTGCAGAGCCAGTATTCGCTGACCGGCCTGACGCGCGAATCAATGGTCAATAATAAGGTGAAGCTTTACGAACTCGGCGGCACCCTTCCGGATGGTCACCACAAGTGGGACAAGAAGAAGGAAGAGGCGGAGAAGCAGGCCGGCGGCGGGCACTGAGCGGAGGCTAGTTGATCAAGGCAAGGACAGCACCGCGTGCTGCCCTTTTTTATTGGGTAGGGTCGGGACCGCGTCACGACATAGCTGTCTCTTATTCGCCGCAGGGCGAATCCAGGTAGGGGCACGATCCATCGTGCACTCCGCAACAGGTATTGGCGGTTAGCGGTTGGCGGATGGGAACACACCGAGACAGGAGGGCGCGGCGAAGCCACGCCCCTACCCTCGGCCGCCCTGCGGCGGCCCCTATGTCGTGACGCGGTCCCGACCCTACCCAAGACAACAGAAGAGGGCTCAAAGGGAAACCGGAGACCGGGATATTGGCTGGGGCATGAGGTAGGGACGTGATTGCCATCACGTCCGTGGGCGGACGGAGGTTGGGATGATCGGTCACCTTGCCCGTCTCGTCGCGCGCGCCTCTGCGAACGGCGGTCATGGCAATGACCGCCCTACCCAAGGCAGAGCCGCAGCATCCTATCCGGTTTCCGGTCTCCCCTTGAGCGCTGCTCTCTAGATACGCGGCGATTACTTCGCCGCGGTCGGATAATCCGTATATCCCTTCGGGCCGGAGGCGTAGAAGGTGGCTTCGTCGGGCGTGTTGAGCGCGAGGTTTTCCTGCAGGCGGTGCGGGAGATCGGGGTTGGAGAGGAATGGCACGCCATACGCGACGGCATCGGCCCAGCCTTCGGCGATGGCTTGTTCGGCCTGCGCGCGATCGAAACCACCAGCGGTGATGAGCACGCCCTTAAAGTCCTTGCGGAGTTCCTTGGGGCCGACGCCGCTGGTCGCACCGTGCGCGATATCTTGGGCGGTGACGCGCGTGACATGGGCGTAGGCGAGCTCGAGCTTGGAGAGTTCGCGGAGAAGGTAACCGAAGGTCTCGGTCGGATTGGCGTCGGACATGTCATTGAACACGCCACCAGGCGAAAGGCGGATACCTACGCGATCGGAGCCCCAGATGGAGATGACGGCACTGGCGACTTCAAGAGTCAGGCGCGCGCGGGCGGCGAGGGAGTTGCCGTAACCGTCGGTGCGGGTGTTGGTGCCGCTGCGCAGGAATTGGTCGAGGAGGTAACCGTTAGCGTTGTGGATCTCGACGCCATCGAAGCCGGCTTCCTTGGCGAGGCGGGCGCCCTTGACGTATTCGGCGACGATGCCAGGGAGCTCTTCGATGTGCAGGGCGCGGGGGACAACGTAGTCGGCCATCTCCTTGCCGGTCCAAACCTGGCCCTTCGCCTTGATGGCGGACGGGGCGACGGGCAGTTCGCCATTCGGCTGGTAGTCCGGGTGCGAGATGCGGCCGACGTGCCAGAGCTGCAGGAAAATGCGCCCGCCCTTGGCGTGCACGGCGGCAGTGACTTTCTTCCAGCCCGCGACCTGCTCGTCCGTGTAGATGCCTGGGGTGTTCGGGTAGCCATGGCCGCGGGGCGAGACCGTGGTGGCCTCGGCGATGATCAGGCCGGCGCTGGCGCGCTGGGCGTAGTATTCGGCCATCAGGTCCGTCGGGACGTTGGCGCCTTCGGCCCGGCAACGGGTCAGCGGAGCCATCAGGACGCGGTTCGGCAGCGTGAGGGCACCGACTTTGAGAGGAGAAAAGAGGGAGGACATGCGTGAAGAGAAGTTAAAGGGGTAGGGGTGGGGGTAGGAAAGGCAAGGAGGTGAAGGAGGAGGACTGAATTGAGGACTGCGTGGAGGGCTGAGTAGAGGACTGAATAGATAGGACGCCAAAACGTTTCACAGACGAGACCTGGGGCCTGTACCCGAACCTGCACCCGAACCTGAAAACCCGTACCAGGTACCTGACGGCCGAGACCTGGGACCCGAAAGTGTTTCTGCCCCAGCCAATCATCCGGTCTCCGGTTTCCCCTTGAGTGTCCAACCGCTTACCGCCAACCGCTGACACCTATCATGGGTAGGGCGGTCATTGCCATGACCGCCGTTCGCAGAGCGACGATTGATGAGCCGGGTAAGTCATCCGACCCCATGACATCTGTCCGCCCACGGACGCCACGCAGTGGCGCCCCTACCCAATCCAGGCGGATGCGATGTCATCGCATCCCTACCCCGCCACCTGCCACCCGGGGCTGCCACCCGCCACCCGAAATGAATTCCACCTAGGTCGTGACGCGGTCCCAACCCTACCCACGCAATGCATGCCTGCCGACCGCTTTCACAAAGGTTCAATTAGGTTAATCGCCCAACCGCCACCCGCTAACCGCCCACCGCTATCACCCCGAAGCCTCCGGCTTCACCCCATTAATCTTCCCTCCCCTGCTGGACGCCCCTATGTGTGCATGGCACCTTTCCCGCGTCGTCTGTCATGTCCGTCCCTCCTCCCCTTCCTCTGTCCCGTTCCGCCCAACCGACGTACATCATCGGCCACAAGAATCCCGATGCTGACTCGATCTGCTCCGCCCTCGCCTACGCCGCCTTCAAGGAAGCCTCCGGTCAGTCCGGCTTCAAGCCTGCCCGCTGCGGCAACTCCAACGCGCGCATCGACGCGATTCTGAACCGCTTCGGCGCTTCGCTCCCGGAATTCGTCGGCGACGTCATCCCGCGCATCGAGGATATCATGCACCGCGACCCTTATAAGGTCAGCGTCGACGACACGTGCGCCCGCGCGCTCGAGCTCCTCGATCTGCATGACGTGCGCGCCCTGCCGGTCGTCGGCAAGGACGGCCGCCTCGAAGGCTACGTCTCCATCTTCAGCCTCGGCGACTACTTCATCCCGAAGCCCAAGCGCGCCACGTCGATGCGCAAGGTCACCAGCTCGATTAACGCGATCATCCGCTCCATCGGCGGTACCGAAGTCATCGCCTACGACGCCACGACCGTCGACGAACTGTATGTGCGCGTCGCCGCCATGGAACTCGAATCCTTCGGCAAGTCCGCCACCATGGAAGGCATCCCGAACAACAAGAGCGTCATCGTCGTCGGCGACCGTTCCGACGTGCACCTGCGCGCCATCGAGATGGGCGTGCGTATCATCATCGTCACCGGCGGCCACCGCATGAAGGCGGACGTCCTCGAACGCGCCAAGGCCGCCAAGGTCTCCGTCGCCTACGCCGATACCGACAGCGCCACGACCGCCTGGGCCGTGCGCGCCGCCACGCTGGTCGGCGGCCTCGTCCAGCGCGACGCCTTCACCTTCAAGCCGCAGGAAAAACTCTCGGTCGCCCGCCGTCGCATCGTCCAGAACCCGGCCCTCATCTGTAATGTCGTCGACGAAGACGGCTACCTGCTCGGCGTCTTCACCAAGACCGACATCATCAACCCGCCTCGCGCCAAGCTCGTGCTCGTCGACCACAACGAGCTCTCGCAGGCCGTGGATGGCGCCTCCGAAGTCGAGATCACCGAGGTCGTCGACCACCACCGCCTCGGCAACGCGCCGACGCATCAGCCCATCCTCTTCATCAACCGTCCGCTCGGTTCCACCTGCTCGATCGTCGCGGACATGTTCCGCACCGCCAACCTGAAGCCTTCGCCGCAGATCGCCGGCCTGATGATGTGCGGCATCATCTCGGACACCCTGCTCCTGCAGAGCCCGACCACCACGCCGCTCGACTCCGATCTGCTCCAGTGGCTCTCCCGCCTGGCCGACGCCGATGCGCGTTCGCTCGCCGATATGATCTTCAACGCCGGCTCGGTGCTGTCCACCCTCAGCCCCGCCGCTGCCGTGCGCGCCGACTGCAAGCTCTACAAGGAAGGCGAACGCCGCTTCTCGGTCTCGCAGGTCGAGGAACTCGGGTTCACCAACTTCTGGAAGTGCGAAGACGCCCTCCTCGAGTCCCTCGAGAAATACCGCATGGAGAACGGCCTCAACTTCTCCTGCCTGCTCGTGACCGACATCGACACCCAGGGCTCGCTCTTCCTGATCCGTGGCGACGCCGAAGTCGTGCAGGCCATCACCTACCCGCAGAAGCGGCCGCCGGACATCTTCGACCTCCCGGGCATCGTCAGCCGTAAGAAGCAGCTCATGCCCTACCTGGGAAGCCTGCTCGGAGGCGCGAACGAAAGCGCATGAGCGCCGAAGAGATCCTCCTGAAGTTCCTCGGCAAGCCCGGCTACAAGCCGATGCGCCTCGAGGCCATCGTCCAAGCCCTCGGTGGCGACAAGGAAGACCTCCGTCGCCTGAGCAAGACGATCCCGCGTCTCATCAAGGCCGGCGCCGTGGTGACCGTCAAAGGCCACCTGCTCGCCCTGCCCTCCGCGGGCTTCTCCCCCGTCGGCGCCCCCGCGCGCAAGCAAGCGTCCGACTTGCTCGAAGGTACGATCCTCTTCCGCCCGAGCGGCTCCGCGCGCGTGGTGTTCGACGCCGTCCCCGGCTCGCCTCCGCGCGAACAGCTGCACATCGACGCTGACGACACGCACGTTGCGCTCCACGGCGACCGCGTGCTCATCAAGCTCAACGCGAATCGCCGCGACCGTAATGGCGACGACTGGGGCACGGGCACGGTGGTCAGCATCGTCAAGCGCGCGCTCACCCAGCTCACCGGCACCATCGGCAACAATCGCCTGCAGTGGTTCGTCGTCCCCGACGACCCCCGCATTTCGCGCGAGATCATCGTCCGCGACCCCGCCCGCGCCGGCCTTACGCCCGCGCCGAAGCCCGGCGATAAGGTCGTCGTCCGCCTCGACGCCTGGGAGCGCCGCAACCTCAACCCGACCGGCACGGTCACCGAAGTCCTCGGCGTCACGCATACGCCGATGGCCGAATACCTCGCCATCCTGCGCCGTTACGGCCTCCGCCCGGAATTCCCGCCCGAAGTCGCTGCCGCGGCCAACTCGTTTGGCAAGGTCGTCACCAAGGCCGATTGCGTCGGCCGCGAGGACTTCCGCCAAATCCCAACGATCACCATCGACCCAGATGACGCCAAGGATTTCGACGACGCCCTGTCGGTCCAGCGCATGCCGAACGGCAACATCCGCGTGGGTATCCACATCGCCGACGTCTCCTCTTACGTGAAGACCGGCTCTCCCCTCGACGTCGAGGCGCGCGAACGCGGCAACTCCACCTACCTTGTTGGCACGGTCATCCCGATGCTGCCGCATGCACTCTCGAGCGGCCTGTGCTCGCTCGTCGAAGCCGAAGACCGCCTGGTGAAGACCGTCATCTGTGAATTCACGCCCGACGCGCGTCTGGTAAAGACCGAGTTCGCGAACTCCGTCATCCGCAGCGTCAAGCGCCTCACGTACAAGCAGGCCTACGGCTTCCTGCAGCACCTCACCAAGGACGAAATCCGCGATCTGCCTGCGCCTCCTCCGCACCAGACCGGTTCGCCTGGCCGCCCGCTCGCCGAACTCACCGACGCCGAACTAGACCTGATCCAGGGAATGATCGATGACCTCTGGAGTATCGGCAAGGTCCTCCGCGCCGAACGTTTCCGCGCCGGGTCGCTCGACCTGGAGATGAAGGAGATCAAGATCTACTGCGACAAGGACGGCTGGGCCGACCGCACCGAGGTCGTGCAGCACGACTCATCGCACCAGCTCATCGAGGAGTTCATGCTCCTCGCCAACGAGAGCGTCGCGACGGCCCTCGACAAGGCCTCCATCCCGCACGTCAACCGCGTCCACGACGACCCCGATCCAGAGAAGCTCGCCGCCCTCCGCGAAGAACTCGCCGGCAACGGCTTCCAGGTCGGCGACCTCACGCACCGCTCCGAGATGGTCAAGCTGCTGGCCAACCTCAAGGACCGCGAGGACGGTTACACCATCCGCATCCAGCTCCTGCGCTCGCTCAAGCAGGCCTGCTATCGCCCGTCGGCCGACGGCCACTTCGGCTTGGCGAAACTGCACTACTCGCACTTCACGTCGCCGATCCGCCGCTACTCCGACTTGCTCGAGCACCGCATCTTCGACGCCTATATCCAGAAGCAGGGCGTGCGTTCCGCCCCCAAGGAACCGCTGCGCTCACCGGGCATCGGCGAGCTGACGCGTTCCTGCGAACACATCTCGATCACCGAGCGCAACAGCTCCGAAGCCGAACGCGATTCGGTTAAGATCAAGCTCCTCGAGCTCTTCGAACGCGAGGCCGCCCGTCCGGACAAGCGTCCGTTCGAGGCTACCATCACCGACGTGAAGCCGCACGGCCTCATGGTCGAGCTCAACGCCTCGCAGGCCTACGGCCTCGTGCACATGTCGACGCTCACCGACGACTACTACCGCCTCAACGACCGCGGCAACATGCTCGTCGGCAGCCGCACCGGCCGGAAGTTCATGCCCGGCGGCGTCATCCAGGTGACCGTCGACCGCGTGGATCGCTTCAAGCGCCAGGTCGATTTCCGCCTCTATGATGACCGTCAGGTCCAGAAGCCGAGGGGACCGGAGCGGAGAAAAGGACAGAGGTAAGCGCGAGGGCTGGAGGACAAGAGGGCCCGAGGGCAGGAGGGTATCAAGGTAGGGACAGCACCAAGTGCTGTCCTTTTTTGTGGGTAAGCTTCGCGGATGGGTAGGGTCGGGACAGCGTCACGACATAGCTGTCTCTGATTCGCCGCAGGGCGAATCCAGGTAGGGGCACGATTCATCGTGCACTCCGCGACAGGTATTGGCGGTTAGCGGTTGGCGGATGGGAACTCACCGAGACAGGAGGGCGCGGCGAAGCCACGCCCCTACCCGAGGCCGCCCTGCGGCGGCCCTATGTCGTGACGCGGTCCCGACCCTACCCAAGGTAAAAGCCATGAAGGCCGCTCAAGGGGGAACCGGAGACCGGATGATTGGCTGGGGCAGAGACAATTTCGGGTCTCAGGTCTCGGCTATCAGGTATCAGGTTCGGGTATTCGGGTACAGGTGCAGGTCCGGGAAATCTGTCATCTGTCATCGATGCAGTCATCGACTCAGCACTCCATTCAGCCCTCCACGCCGTCCTCTATTCAGTCCTCAATTCTTCCCAATCAATCTCCCCCAAGCGCGGGCGTAATCGCCGGCGGCTTTGCTGAGGCGGATGCGGCCGGCGTCATCGTCGGTCCATTTGACAGGGATCTCGACGAGCTTGGCGCCGGCGCGGGCAAGACGCACGAAAGCTTCCGCACCGAAAGAGAAACCACGAGCGTCGGCCGGCATCTGCAGCTGCGCGAAGACGGAGCGACGCACGAGCTTCAGGCCGCAGCCCGGATCGGTCATGCGTGCGCCGGGCAGC
>JAPLTV010000094.1 GCA_026397955.1 Verrucomicrobiota bacterium
CCTCAAGCCCAACGGCGACGCCCCGAAGGCCACCCTGCTCCGTCGCGCCGCCCTCGACCTGACCGGCCTGCCTCCCTCCGACGCCGACCTGCAGTCCTTCCTGTCCGACTCTTCGCCTGAAGCCTGGTCCAAGGCCATCGATCGTCTGCTGGCCTCACCTCACTACGGCGAAAACATGGCCATGCAGTGGCTCGACTTCGCCCGTTACGCCGACTCCAACGGTTTCCAGAGCGACACGCAGCGCATGATGTGGCCTTACCGCGACTGGGTCATCAAAGCCTTCAATGACAACAAGCCGTTCGATGCGTTCACGGTCGAACAGCTCGCCGGCGACCTGCTCCCGAATGCCACCCGCGACCAGATCGTGGCCACGGCGTTCAATCGTAATCATCGCCTCAACGGCGAGGGAGGCCGCATCGTCGAGGAATGGTTCGCTGAAAACGTCATCGATCGTATCGAGACCACCGGTTCCACCTGGATGGCGCTCACGATGAACTGCTGCCGATGCCACGACCATAAGTACGACCCGATCTCCCAGAAGGAGTTCTTCCAGTTCTTCGCTTATTTCAACTCCAACGACGAATCCGGCGTGCTGGTCGATGTCAGCGGCGGCGGTCCGACTCGCTCGCGCGGCAACACGCCGCCCCTGCTTTCGCTCCCGAACGAGGAAGAGCAGAAGAAGATCGATGAGGCGACGGCCAAGCTTACCGAAGCCGAAGCCACCCTCAAGGCCACCCCGGCCGCCCAACCCGAACTTTTCGCGAAGTGGCTTGATCGTAAGCGCGCCGCCTTCTCGAAGGAAGGCGTAGCTTGGCAGGCTCTGTCGTCTGAAAAGGTGACCTCCCAGGAGAAGACCGGCTTCAAGCGCCTCGACGACGGCACCTGGCTGACCTCCGGCCGCCCGGCCGCCAAGGAAACCTATGTGGTCGAGGCCGACCTCGCTCCTGGACTGCTCACCGCCGTGCGCCTCGAAACGCTGCCTGATGACACTCACCCCGGCAAAAGCCTCGGTCGCTCCTCCAACGGAAACTTCGTACTCAGCGCCTTCGAGGTCCGCCTGAAGACCGCCGATGGCAAGACGACCAACCTCCCGCTGGTAAAAGCCGAAGCGGATTATGACCAGCCCGGCTGGAGCATCGCCAAACTCGGTCCGGCGCCGATGACCAAGGGTAAGGCCAAGAAGGCCGATTCCTCCAAAGCCGGCTGGGCGATCGGCGGCAATCTTCCGGAGAACCGCGTCGCCCGTAAGGCGATCTTCACGGTCGCCCCGACGACCATTCCCGCCGGCGCCAAACTGATCTTGGTCATGCGACACGAAGCGGTCGCCCAGCACAGCATCGGGCGCTTCCGCCTCAACGTCTCCGGTCAGGACCCCAAGTTGCTCTCGCTCAAGACCGACGCCGCCTCCGAAGCCGCGCGCCGCCTGTTCGCCAAACCGGCCGACCAGATCACCCCGGCAGACAATAAGGCGCTGGAGAAGTTCTTCGCTGACAGCCCTGAGCACCCTCGTTCCGTCGCGACGTCAAAAGTCACCGCCGCCAAGGCCGCCCGGGACGCCGCCCTTGCGGCGCCGGTCACGGTGATGGTGATGAAGGAACTGCCGAAGCCGCGCGATGCCTTCGTCCTGCTGCGCGGCGAATACGACAAGATCGGCCCGAAGGTCGAACGCGCCCTCTTCCGGGCCCTGCCGCCGATGCCGGCCGGCGAACCGAACAACCGACTCGGCTTCGCCCGCTGGCTCGTCAGCGGCCAACACCCTCTCACCGCCCGCGTCTGGGTAAATCGTGCCTGGGAGCGCTTCTTCGGCATCGGTCTGGTGAAAACCTCCGAGAACTTCGGCTCTCAGGCGGAGTGGCCGAGCCATCCGGAACTGCTCGACTGGCTGGCCGTCGAATTCGTCGACCGCAAGTGGGACATGAAGGCGACGTATAAGCTGATCATGTCCAGCGCCGCCTATCGCCGCAGCGCCGCGGTCACGCCGGAGATGCTGGAGAAAGATCCCGATAACCGATTCGTCGCCCGCGGGCCGCGTTTCCGCCTCCCGGCCGAAGTGATCCGCGACCAGGCCCTCTGGACCGCCGGTCTGCTCGTCGACAAGCAAGGCGGGCCCAGCGTGAAGCCCTACATGCCCGAAGCGGTCTGGGACGAGACCAGCGTCTACGGCGACATGCGTAACTATAAGGCCGACGCCGGCGAAGGACTCTGGCGCCGCTCGCTCTACACGATCTGGAAGCGCACCGCGGCTCCGCCCACGATGCTCCTCTTCGACTCGCCCGGCCGCGAGGTCTGCACGGTGAAGCGCTCACGCTCCAATACGCCGATGCAGGCGCTCTCGCTGCTCAACGAGGTCACGTTCGTCGAAGCCGCCCGCAAGCTCGCCGAACAATCGCTCCGCCAACCGGGCGACAATGATGCCAAGCTGGCCTGGACGTTCCGCAAAGTCGTCCGCCGCGACGCCACTTCCGCTGAGCTCGCGGTCTTGCGCAAGGGACTCGAGAAGCGATTGGCGACGTATGCCGCCGACGCCACCCTCGCGCCGAAGCTCCTCGCCCAAGGTCTGAGTCCTGCTGCGACCGACCTCGACCGCAACCAACTGGCCGCTTGGACCGCGACCGCCAACATCCTCCTCAACCTCGACGAAACCGTCACCCGCGAATGAACTGCAACGACCGTCAATTTATCGGACTGGACCCGGCCACCCAGATGGCGCTGTCCCGCCGCACCTTCATCAAGGGTTCCGCCGGCGGCATCGGCCTCGCCGCGCTGGGCTCGCTGATGGGGCCGTCCGCCTTCGCCGCCAACCCCGGCCTGGGCTTCCCGAACTTCAAACCGAAGGCGAAGCGCATCATCTACCTCTTCCAGTCCGGCGCCCCGTCCCAGATGGACCTCTTCGATCCGAAGCCGCAGCTGGTGTCCATGCGCGGCAAGGACCTGCCGGAATCGATCCGCAAGGGCCAGCGCCTGACGACGATGACGTCGGGCCAGAAGAATTTCCCCGTCGCTCCGTCGATCTTCAAGTTCAAGCAGCACGGCCAGTCGGGCAACTGGTTCAGCGAACTGATCCCGCATATCGCCTCCAAGTCGGACGAATGGTGCGTCGTCCGCGGGATGCATACGGAGGCGATCAACCATGACCCGGCCATCACCTTCATGCAGACGGGCAGCCAGCTTGCCGGCCGCCCGAGCATCGGTTCTTGGTCGGCCTACGGCCTCGGCAGCGAGAACGCCGACCTGCCCGCTTACGTGGTGATGACCTCATTTGGCAGCGGCCGTCCGGCCGACCAGCCGTTGTACGACCGCCTTTGGGGCGCAGGCTTCCTCCCCTCCAAGCTCCAAGGGGTGAAGCTCCGCAACAAGGGCGAACGCGTCCTCTACCTGAAGGACCCCGAGGGCATCCCGCGCGAAGTCCGCCGCGAACAGCTCGACGAGATCGCGGCGCTCAATAATCAGCGTCACGGCGTCCTCGGCGACCCGGAGATCCAGACCCGCATCTCCCAATACGAGATGGCCTTCCGCATGCAGACGAGCGTGCCCGACCTGCTCGACCTCTCGAAGGAGCCGCAGCATGTGCTCGACCTCTACGGCCCGGACGTGAAACGCCCGGGTTCCTACGCCTCGAACTGTCTCCTGGCCCGTCGTCTCTGCGAGCGCGACGTCCGCTTCATCCAGCTCTTCCATATGGGCTGGGACCACCACGGCGGCCTGCCGGCTGCCATCAAGGGTCAGTGTAACGACACCGACCAAGCCACGGCGGGCCTGCTCACCGACCTGAAGCAGCGCGGGCTGCTCGACGACACGCTCATCGTCTGGTGCGGCGAATTCGGCCGCACGACCTACTCGCAAGGTACGCTCACGGAGACGAACTACGGCCGCGACCACCACCCCCGCTGTTTCACGGTCCTGATGGCCGGCGCCGGCGTCAACAAGGGCACGACCTACGGCGAGACCGACGACTTCAGCTACAACATCGTCAAGGAAAGCGTCCACGTCCACGATCTCAACGCAACGATCCTGCACCTGATGGGCGTCGAGCACACCCGTCTGACGTACCGCTACCAGGGCCGCGACTTCCGCCTCACCGATATCCACGGCGAAGTGATCAAGAAGCTCCTGGCCTAATCCTAGAGCCCACGGGCATCGGGCCATCGGTTATTTAGCATAGGCCTCCTCGCCTATACTCCATACTCGATACTCTATACTCGCCCGCCTACTTCCCCGTCTGTTCCCGGTACATCACCTTGAAGGGATTCTCGGCGGGGCCGGCGACGTTCTCATTGACCATGAGGGGGCGGCATTCCTTCCACCAAGCGTCGTGACGCGCGATGAGGTCGGCGACGACTTCCGGATGTTGGGCGGCGACATCGGTGGTCTCACCGTAGTCCACGCTTAGGTCGAAGAGCTGCCAGTTAGCCGGGGCATGCTTGATCTCAGCCGGCGACTGCGGCGCCGGGGCGGCGGCCTTGACGTTCTTGGCTTTCTTGCCTCCCGCCTTCTGTCCAGACTGAGGAATCGGCGAACCGGACACGAGATGCCAGCGGGCCGTCCGGACACTGGTCTGGGCGAACTTACCGACCTCAGGGTCGACGCCTTTGAGCATGTTGCCCCAGCGGCCGACATGCGTGAAGAGGGTCCGGTCCGGCCACGCGACGTCCTGTCCGACCTTGGCGGTCAGCAACGGAACGAGACTGCGGCCCTCCATCTGGGACTTCATGGTCGCAGAGGCCGCGGCGCCGGTGAGTTCGAGAATCGTGGGGGAGAAGTCGACGTGCGCCGAGAGGGCCTTGACGTCCATGGGCTGGAAGCGTCCGGGGAGCCGCCAGAAGGAGATTGCTCGGATGCCGCCCATGTAGGGGGAACCCTTGGCCGACCGCATGCCGGCATTAAAGACCTTCACTCCCGCCGTGCCGCCATTGTCGTTCAT
>JAPLTV010000087.1 GCA_026397955.1 Verrucomicrobiota bacterium
GTGACGTATACGATTCGGTATACGTGGTAATGGGGTAGGGACAGCACCACGTGCTGTCCTTTGTCTTTAAGCATCGGGTAGGGCTGGCCATCCTTGGCCGGCCGTGCGGTCGAGCAGGGATGCTCGACCCTACCAAGGCAACACTGTCGTGACGCGGTCCCGACACTACCTAAATGTGCAGCCCATAGGACAGCACGTGGTGCTGTCCCTACCTCCGAAACTCCGGTAACAACTCCGGCGTTGCGCCTGCCTTCGTGCAGACGAAGGCGGCGACGTCGACGGCGCGCTGATGGACGCGGGAAAGGTCTTCGCCGCGGAGCAGGCCGATGGCGAGGGCGGCCGTGAAGGAGTCTCCCGCGCCGACGGTGTCCACGACGGCGACCTTCGGGGCGGTCTTCTCGTCGTATTGTCCTTTATGCCAGACCAGCGATCCGGCGGCACCGCGGGTGAGGGCGACGGTGTGCAGGTCGAAGCGCTGGGCGACGGAGAGCACGAAGGCTTTCTCGTCCTTGGGGAGTCCGAGCAGGTCGGCGACCACCGGGACTTCGTCGTTGTTGAGCTTGAAGACGTTGGCGAAGCCGAGGGAGGACTCGATGACTTCGCGGGAGAAGAAGCTCTGACGTAGGTTGACGTCGAAGATACGCAGGCAGTCCGCCGAAGTGTTCTCGAGGAACTCGCGGACGGTGCGACGGCTTTCCGGGGCTCGCTGGGCGATGGAGCCGAAGCAGACGGCCTGGCACTTCTTGGCCAGCAGGGCCAGTGACGCATTCCAGGCGATGTGATCCCAGGCGGGGTCGGCCGCGAAGACATAGCTCGCCTGCTTGGCGGCATCGAGGGTCACCGTGACCGTGCCGGTCGGGTGATCGTTGCGCTGGAGGAGCAGGGTGTGGACGTTCTTGGCCGAAAGGGAAGCCAGGGCCTCGTCGCCCAGTTTATCCCGGCCGACCGCGCTGACCACCCAGGCGTCGCCGCCCAGGCCGGCGGCATGGCAGGCGAAGTTCGCCGGAGCGCCGCCGAAATGGGCCGCGTCCGGAAAGACGTCCCACAGCACTTCTCCGAGGCCGACGATGTTAGGGCGGACGATTTCCGGATTCATGTCAGGGAGTCAGTCCGAGATTGCCTGAAATGTCGATGCCGGAGCACCCCTTGGCTTCAGCGATATCGCGGACCGGTCCTTCGAAGCGATTGCCCTGGATAACGATATTGGTTCCACCGGGCATGAAGGTCATGGCGTGCTTGGCGTTGGGGCCGCTGACAAATCTGTTATTCCGCAGGATGACGTTCCCGTAGGTGCCGCCTGGCTCGTAGGTGGTAAAATACATCTCGGCGTATTCCTCGTAGTCGCCGGTCACGAAGCTGCGCCGCCCGCGCCGGGGGTCGGCTTCGCACTTGGTCGTGTTATGCTCGAAGACGTTATCCTCCATCGTGAGGTTGCGCGGCTGATTGATCCAAGAGCCGCGGCCGCCGTTGCGGAAGGTGTTACCGCGCACGACGACGTCCGTGCAGGACTTCTCGATGCTGACCACGCGGGAGCCGTTGGTGCCGTCGACGAGGTTGTTCGTGATGAGCGCTTGCTGGCAGAATTCGGCGAGGAAGAAGGCGCCCATGCGGGAACCCGTGATCCGGTTGCGGTCGAAGACGATCCGCCGGCTCTTCTGGATGTGCAGCGTGTCGCCTAAGGCGCTCAAGGTATTGCCGCGGACCTCGACGTCCTCGCAGCCCACGAGGTCGAGTGCGCCCTTGCCTGGGCCGGCCCCGTTCGGTGAGTAGAGCGCCAGGTGGGCGAAGAAGAGCGGGGTGATGAGCTTACTCTTCGGTCCGGCGGAGGTCTGGAAACGGATGGGGGCGCCTAGGGGCTGGTCGGCGATCCGGACGTAGGTCGGGGTGCTCTCCACCACGAAATACTGCCGGCCGCGGACGAGATTGGAGGGGAGGGTATCGCCGAAGAAGCAGAGCGAGTCGTAACCGCGGGCGACTTCGAGTCCTTCGCGGACTTTCGAGACCGGTAGCGGCTTAGTGTTGGCGAAGAAGACGCGGTCGTCGCCGGCTTCCATGCGCACGCCGTCTTTCACCAAGTCGTTGCGGAAGTATTTCCGCGCATGGGCGTGTTCGGTCGGGCCGTATTCCTCCGGCCAGACCGTGATCTGCCAGAGATAGCCGTAATCCCACATGTATTTACCCGTGCGCTCGAGTCGGCAGTCCGTGACGTGGACGCCTTTCGCATAGGTGAGGACGCCACGCTCATTCGTCTTCAGCTCGGCGCCGAGGACCGTGATGGCGGCGCCGGCCAGGTCATCTGACTCGATGCCGTCGAAGCGGAGGTTCTCGGTCCGGCCGCCGACGGACGTCGTGATCAGGATGCCACGGGTGTTGACGTTGGGCTCCCAAGTATTGTCAGCGCGTGACTGATCGAAGACGTGGCCGACGAAGTGGCCGCCTTTCCAGGTGAGGTTGCGGATGTTCTCGCCCTGGAAGACCACCGCCCGGGCCTTATCGCCCATGCGCTCGGGCAGTCGGAAGTTGGCGCCGTAGGCGATGACCGTCAGGTCGGACTTCAGCGGAATCGGGACGGCGCCGTCCAAGTCGTATTCCCCCGGTGGGATGACGAGCGTATCGCCCGGTTTGGCTGTCTCGAAGGCACGACGTAGGGAGGCGACGTCAACGGAGGGGCCGACACACGCGTTCAGGCAAACGAGAGCGGATGCTATCAGGGCGAATGCTTTCATGGCTTAGCCCCAGTGCTGGGCGGTCTTGCGTTTGAGGAAGTCGACGCTGCGGCGGAGCTGGTCGATGCCGTCGACGCCGTCCTCGAT
>JAPLTV010000086.1 GCA_026397955.1 Verrucomicrobiota bacterium
ACCTCAAGGATGTGGAACTGACCATCCCCCGTTATCAGCTGACCGTCATCACGGGGGTCAGCGGATCGGGCAAATCTTCCCTGGCCTTCGATACCCTGCACGCCGAGGGCAGCCGCCAATACCTCGAATCCCTCTCTGCCAAGGCCCGCGGCATGCTGGATTCGGCCCCGCGGCCGGACGTAGACTTCATCCGGGGCCTCTCCCCGGTCATCGCCATCGCCCAGCGCACCGGCGGCAACACCAACCCTCGCTCGACGGTCGCCACGCTGACTGAGATCGCCGACCACGCCCGCCCCCTCTGGATCATCGCCGGCGACCGCCGCTGCCTGAAGGACAGCCAGCCGGTGCGCCGCCGTTCGCTCGACGACAACCTGCTCGCCCTCGAAGGCATCCCCGCCGGCACCCGCCTGATGGTGGTCGCCCCGGTCGCCAAGGACCGCCCTTCCGTCCTCCTCGAAGCCTCCGCCGACCTAGGCCGCCGGGGCTTTTCGCGCGTCCGCGTCGACGGCGTCGTCGCCACCCTTGAAGAAGCCGCCGGACTGCTGACCGGACGCGAAGCCAAGCAGCTCGACGTCGTGGTCGACCGCATCGTCGCCGGCCCCGACCAGCGCAGCCGCCTAGCCGACTCGCTCGAACTCGCCTTCCGCGAAGGCCGCCACCGCGCGAGCGTGCTCGCCGAAAAAGACGGACGCTGGGAAGAGCACGTGCTCTCGCTCCACCTCGCTTGCGAACATTGCGGCGAAACCTACGAGCCCATCAGCCCGCGCGCTCTTTCGCATAACCATCCCGAAGGCGCCTGCCCTGACTGCGGTGGTCTCGGCCGGCAGATGCGTTTCCAGGAAAGCCTCTCCATCCGCGACGAAGCGCTATCGATCCACGACGGCGTCGTGAAGCCTTGGAAGTGCGCGACGCGCAAGACGCTCATCCGTCGCAATGCGATTACGCGTGCGCTCGCCGAGCAGGTACCATTCGACCTCAAGACCCCCTGGCGCGACCTGCCCAAGGCCGTCCGCGAACTCCTGCTCCACGGTGACCCGAAGCGAAAGTTCCAACTCCCTCCGGCCAAAGGCCGCAAACTCGTCGAGACCGTCTGGACAGGCATGTTCACCGAACTCGAACACGCCTACCGCACCACCACCGGGGAATCGCTCCGCCAGCGCCTGCTGCAATTCCAGGCCGGCTCCGTCTGCGCCGGCTGCCAAGGCCGCCGCCTTTCCCCCACCGCGCTCTCGTTACGACTCAACGGCAAGACGATGGCCGAGTTCCTGGCGATGACGATTCCCGCCGCACTGGAGTTCACGAAGCAGCTCGCCACGCATCCCGGCGTCATGCCCGCCGAAGAAGCCCGTCGCGGACTCGAACAACGTCTATCGTTCCTGAATGACGCCGGCCTTAACTACCACACCCTCGACCGCGAGTGCAGTTCGCTCTCCGGCGGCGAAGCCCAACGCGTGCGCCTCGCGACGCAGCTCGGCCTCGGACTCGTCGGCGTGACCTACGTCCTTGACGAACCCAGTATCGGCCTGCACCCGAGCGATCATCAACGCCTCATCGGTTCAATCCGCGGCCTGCGCGACCTCGGTAACACCGTCCTCGTCGTCGAACATGATCGCGACATGATGCTCGCCGCGGACCACCTGATCGAGATGGGCCCCGGCGCCGGCATCGACGGTGGACGCATCGTCTTCGAAGGCACGCCCAAGGCCTGTGCTGCGCACGCGACTTCGCGGACCGGCGCCTATCTCTCCGGTCGCGCCACGTTGGAGGGCATCGTGAAACGCAAGGCACCCGGCAAGGCGCAGCTCACCGTCAAAGGCGCCACCGAGAACAACCTCAAGGACGTCACCGCCTCCTTCCCCATCGGCGGCCTCACCGTCGTGTGCGGCGTCTCTGGCTCAGGCAAGAGCACACTCGCGATCGACATCCTGTCCGCCGCGGCCGCGCGTAAGATCAACGGTGCCAAGTTCGTGCCCGGCCGCCACGCCGGCATCGACGGACTCGAGCAGATCACCGCGTTCACCGCCGTCGACCAGGAGCCCATCGGCCGCACGCCGCGTTCGAATCCTGCGACCTTCACCGGCATCATGGACCTCATGCGCGAGCTTTGGGCCGCGCTCCCGCTCGCCAAGGCCCGCGGCTACGGGCCCGGCCGCTTCAGTTTCAACGTGCGCGGCGGCCGCTGCGAGACGTGCTCCGGCGAAGGCTCAGTCGCGCTCGACATGCAGTTCCTCGGCGAGACCTTCGTCGACTGCCCCAGCTGCGCCGGCCGACGTTTCAACCGCGAAACCCTCGAAGTCCGCTTCAAAGGACTCAGCATCGCCGATGCACTCGGACTCTCGGTGAACGAGGCCGCCGAAGTCTTCCGCGCCCAGCCTAAGCTCGCCGAGAAACTCCGCACCCTCGCGGAGGTCGGGCTTGGTTACCTCAAGCTCGGCCAGGCCGCCAACACCCTCTCCGGCGGCGAAGCCCAGCGCCTCAAGCTCGCGTCCGAGCTCGCGCGCCGCGACCACTCCGGCCGTCTCTACGTCCTCGACGAACCCACCACCGGCCTGCACTGGGATGACATCGCCAAGCTCCTCGCTCTGCTCGGACGCCTCCGAGACGCGGGCGCCACGCTCATCGTGATCGAGCACCACGCCGACGTCATCCTCGCGGCGGACTGGGTGATGGAACTCGGCCCCGAAGGCGGCGAGAAAGGTGGCAAGCTTGTCTACGCCGGCTTGCCCGAAGGCCTGCTCAAGCAGAAGGGCTCGCCGACGGGAAGAGCGCTAGCGGGCGACGCGCAGCGTTCTTAGTTCGTTGTTCTTAGTTCTTCGTCAGAAACTAAGCAGACATCCTACAGCCTTGCGGAAATCAAGGTCGCGACGGAATTCAGGTCCGCGACTTCGCTGTCGTTGAACTCGTAGGGCTGCATCTTGCCGATGCCGAGGACGCCGATGACCTTGCCGTCGCTGCCGACGATTGGCACGGCGAGCGCGCCTTGGACGTTCGTCTTTTGAGCGTCGGGCTTGGCGACGCCTCCGAGGTCTTCCTGAAGGTTACAGAGCTGGACGGCTTCCTTGCGCTGGGCGGCACAACCGGCGATGCCCTTGCCGAACGGGATGTTG
>JAPLTV010000005.1 GCA_026397955.1 Verrucomicrobiota bacterium
AAGCCAACCAATTTGAACGACTTGCCCGCTGGACTTGGAATCAGCCCGACTCGAACGCGCGCGAGCCGAAGCCTCGCCGACCAACTCGACGAAATCCTGAGGTTCGGTTTGCGCCGGCAAGGAGTACACGCACCTAGGGCACCATGCGCGGAGTAAAAAAAGCCGACCTGCCGACCAAGGTCTGTCCGACCTGCCAAAGGCCGTTCAGCTGGCGGAAGAAATGGGAACGCTGCTGGGACGAGGTGCGCTTCTGCAGCGATGCCTGCCGCCGTGGCACCCCGCGCGGCAGGGCACAAAAAAGCCCGGGGTCGCCGGGCTGATATCAAGGCCTCTTCTTTTATTCTTACTTAGGACCGCCTGTGCGGCGGGTGCCCGGACGACCGAACGGGCGGTAGTTACCCTGGGAGGCGCGGAAGCCGCCGTGACGACCACCCTGAGGGCGACCTTCGCGTTCGCTGTTGTGCGAGCCCGCGCGGGGATCCTGGTGACGCTGGAAATCTTCCGGGGTGCGGGGCGGAGCCTGCTGGGTGTAGTCAAAGCCCTGCAGTTTACCGCAATGGAGGTGCTTGCCGACGATGCGTTCGAGGCGGCGGAGTTCGCCGAGGTCTTCGCGGGTGACGAAGGTGATGGCGGTGCCGGTCGAGAGCGCGCGGCCGGTACGGCCGATGCGGTGGACGTAGTCTTCGAGCTGGTCAGGGAAGTCGAAATTGAAGACGTGCGAGATACCCTCGACGTCGATACCGCGCGAAGCGATGTCGGTCGCGACGAGGACGCGGATTTCGCCGTTCTTGAAGGCCTGCAGGGCGCGCTGTCGCTGGCTCTGCGAACGGTTGGCGTGGATGGCGGCGCAGCTGATATCTTCACCCTGGAGTTTGCGGCAGACGCGATCGGCACCATGTTTGGTCCGCGCAAAGACGAGCACGCACTTAAGGGCTTCGTCCTTCAGGAGGTGATGCAGCATGACCTGCTTGAGGGCGCCCGGGCACTCGTAGAGCAGCTGGGTGACGGTCTCGGCGGGGGAAGTACGACGGCCGACTTCGATGAGCTGAGGGTCGCGCTGGTACTGCTTCGTGAGGGTCTCGATCTCGCGGGAGAGCGTGGCGGAGAACATCAGGGTCTGGCGTTCCTTGGGCAGCGCGCGGACGATGGTGTTGATCGCAGGGAGGAAGCCCATGTCCAGCATGCGGTCGGCTTCGTCGAGGACGAGGTACTCGACAGCGGAGAAGTCACCATGACCCTGGCCGCCGAGGTCGAGGAGACGACCCGGGGTGGCGATGAGGAAGTCGCAGCCACGGCGGAGAGCGGCGATCTGGGGGCGTTCGGAGACGCCGCCGTAGCAGGTGGCGACGGTCGCACCGGCATAACGGGAATAAGCGGCGACGTTCTCGGCGATTTGGACGACCAGCTCGCGGGTCGGGGCCAGAATCAGGCAGCGGACGCGGCCCTGGTGGGCGCTGTTCTTCGTGCGGACCAAGCGGGTGAGCAGAGGGAGGGTGAAAGCGGCGGTCTTGCCGGTGCCCGTCTGGGCTACGCCGATGACGTCCTTACCCTCGATGATGACTGGAATGGAGGCCTTCTGGATAGGCGTCGGTTCCGTGTAGCCCTGGTCGGCCACGGCTTTGAGGATGGAGGCGTCGAGGCCTAAGGATGCAAACGGCATTTGCGCAAAGTGAGTAGAGGAATTGGAAAGGGCGAGAAGAATAGGGGGATAACGGGCATATGGTGGTAGCGGTTGGCGGTTAGCGGTTAGGCCACCAAACACCTGCCAAAAGGACTGGTAATCAGGTCGGGAATCAGGTTCGGACTCATCCAACCGCCAACCGCTAACCGCCACCACCTTCACTGGGACTGCGTCCCAGCATTGCACTCCAGCCTGCCCTGTCTAGTAAAGCCTGACCCACCAACAGCATGACGACCAAGCAACCTGACGGCTGGAGCTCCAAATTAGGCGTCATCATGGCCGTCGCCGGCAGCGCCGTCGGGCTAGGCAACTTCCTCCGCTTCCCCGGCCTCGTCGCCGACAAGGAGACCGGAGGCGGCGCCTTCCTGATCGCCTACTTCGTCTCCCTACTGGTCGTCGGCCTCCCGATCTGCTGGGTCGAGTGGACCCTCGGTCGCTTCGGCGGCACTCAGGGCTACAATTCGTCCCCGGGCATCTTCCACGCCATCATCCGTAAGCCGTGGGGTAAATACGTCGGTCTGCTCGGGTTCATCATCCCTGTCGGCGTCTACTTCTATTACGTCGTCATCGAATCGTGGTGCCTCGGCTACGCTTGGAATAGCTTCAGCGGCGGGCTCGACCTCGGCAAGGACCCGAAGACCTATGCCGACGCCTTCGCCGCATTCACGGGCCTCAAGGCCGACGGTGCCATCCTCGGACTAGGCACGCCGTTCCTTTTCTTCGTCGGGGTTTTCATCCTGAACTTCGTCATCATCTACCGCGGTCTCTCCAAGGGCATCGAATTCATCTGTAACTGGGGCATGCCGCTCCTGATCGCCATCGCCCTCATCCTGTTGGTCCGCGTGCTGACCCTCGGCACGCCCGATCCCGCCCACCCCGAGCTCAGCGTCTGGAATGGCCTCGGCTACATGTGGAATCCGCACGACATCTCCAAGGGGCTCTCAAATCCCGCCGTCTGGCTCAAGGCCGCCTCCCAGATCTTCTTCACGCTCTCCGTCGGCTTCGGGGTCATCATCACTTACGCCAGCTACCTCAAGAAGAACGATGATGTCGTCCTGAGCGGACTGACCGCCACCGCCGCCAACGAGTTCTGCGAAGTCGGTCTCGGCGGCATGATCACCGTCCCTGCCGCTTTCGCCTTCCTCGGCGCCTCGGCCGTCGCGGGCGGCACCTTCGCCCTCGGCTTCAACGTCCTGCCCCAGGTCTTCGCCGGGATGCCTTACGGCCATCTGTTCGGCGGGCTGTTCTTCACCCTGCTCTTCATCGCCGCCATCACTTCCTCGCTTTCGATGCTCCAGCCTGGCATCGCCTTCCTCGAGGAAGGCCTCGGTCTGGATCGACGTGGTTCCGTGGCGCTGCTCGGCCTGATTACCGCAGTCGGCTGCACGCTGGTCGTCTACTTCAGCGAAGGCCTGAAAGCGCTCTCGACGGTCGACTTCTGGATCGGCGACATCGGTATCTTTCTGCAAGGCACTCTGCTGATTTACATTTTCAACCTATCCTTCGGCACCGAACGCGGCTGGACCGAGGCCCACCATGGTGCCGACATCCGTATCCCGCGGATCTTTAAGTTCATCATCCGCTGGATCTCGCCGACGTTCCTTAGCGCGATTTTCGTGATGTTCGTGCTCAAGAACGTCGCGGGCTGGAACCTCTCCATCAGTTCGCCCGTCTTCACCCCGACCGACCCCATCCTGGATCTTGTCGGCGGTCCCGGCCATCCGGCCAGCGGCGTCGCCCGCCTGACGGCCTTCTTCCTCCTGCTCTTCGCCGGCTTCTCGGCGCTGATGATCCATCGGGCCGGCAAACGCTGGGACGCCCGCTAATCCTAACACCTTACGACCATGACAACCGCCGGACTTCTCTTCATGCTCATCTCGGTGGGCGCGGTGACCGGACTCTTCGTCTGGTGCCTGACCAAGGTACTCACGGGCAAGAAGAACCCGGAGCACCTCGCGCACGTCGAACCGGTTGAGACCAAGGACCTCGACCGTCGCTGAGGAAGGCTACTTCTTCGCCGGGACGGCCAATTCCTGTCGCGTGGCGATGGGAACGTAGCCGATTTCCAGCCCTTTGGGCGGAGTCAGAACCTGTGCGGGATCGAGCGCGGCGAGTTTACCGACGGTCGGAGGCGCGAGGTAATCGCGATCCTTGGTCCAAGAGCGATGCAGCTTCTCGACCTTGACCTGCAGGGCTTCGCGTTCCGCTGACGTGAGGTCGGCGTTGAGCATGGCGGGCTGATCGGCGAAGCGATACCAATAATAAGTCACGACACTGCCGTCGCCGAGGAAGGCCTTGAAGGGTCCGGCCTTCGGACCGGGAATCTTCCAGGTCGTCTGCGCGCCGGCGGGAGTCTCCCGCGGATCCTGCGGCTTTTCCTTCGGGGTCTCGAAGCTCAACTGCGCGAGCCCGGTTGCGGCCGGCACCTCGGCGGGCTTCACCGGCGTCCACTGCCCGTTCTTGCCGCCTGTGCCGAAGCGATAATACTCAGGCAGAGTCACCAGCCCAGGCGTCGTGCGCGACACGACTTCGGCGTTCCACTTGAAGCCATAGGTCATCGGGTCCGGCGAATGCGCCGTAGCGAACGACTTCCAGGCGAGGCCAGGCTTCGCTTCGCGCTTCGTCCCTTGCGTGTAGATGCTCCAAGTCGAGCCGCCGTTGTTCTTGAAGTTCTGGATAAACGCGCCGGCGGGATTGATCGCGCCGCTCGCCACGGGGCCGCCCTCGAACCAAGCCTTCACGCCGTCGTACAGCGCCCGACGGTCATACGAGGTCAGACGATGCAACACGACGGTGGTGCCATCGGCGCCGACCGGGAAAGACGTCGGCGCGACGCGCGCATAGGTGTCACCCTTGGCATCCTTTGCCTGCACGGCGGGCACGTACTGGGTCTCCATCTGGAAATGTTTGTTCGGATCGGAGCCACGGGAATCGAGCATCTGGCCGGCGACGGCGGGATTACGGACGGCCGCGCGCGACCAGAAGTTCGGCGTGAAGAAACAGACCGGGCCTTTGAAGTTCGACGAGTTCAGGAAGAGCGTCCAGCAGTTGTCGCCGGTGGGGACGTCCTTGCCTTCGGTCTTCGCCTTGGGCTGAGCGAACGGCATCGGGAGATAACCGTACCCGAAGAGCTCGCCGTTGACGCCCTGCTTGAGGTTGAGGCCGTCAGGCGGGAAGAGCAGCCAAGGCGTGAGCTGGGCGACGCCGTAGAGCCCGCGCGGGTCTTCCCAGCTGCCGCGACCGTAAGCCGGTCCGTTGGCGATGTCGAAGAAGTTCACGCCGACGCCACCCATGATGAACTTCGGCGTCGCGGTCGGAAAGTGCGTGTCGCGCCACCAGCCGAGGCCACCTTCGATATCGTTATACAGATCTTTGGGCTTCTCACCCAGATACTGCGGGTGCATCCACGTGCCGAAGAGTCCGGTCTGGAACCGATGACCTGGATACTGCTTCAGGAGCGGCCATGCCGCGGCGTAGATCGAGAAGCCGGCGTTGTAGATGTCGGGCACGCTTTCAGTCGGGACGATCAGGTAGCCGGCCATCTCGACCTTCGGAGGGACGGCGAGAGGCGTCGCTGCCTTCTCGACCTTCGGGGGTTCGGCGGCGGGAAGCGTCGCGGCCAGCAGGCAGGCGACCAGGAGTGCGGGGGTGCGCATGGGTAGGAGATAAACCCATTTCCCCAGCCAGCACACTCGAATTATCCGCCCCAGAGCCCTCCCCACCCCGCAGGCCCGCCGACCCCGCCTAATTGGGCTTTGACTAGGGTTTTCCCCGTCCGTTAACCATACCCCTCGATTCCGTCCGTCCACGCCCCCATGAAACGCACCCATACCTGCAACGCCCTCCGCCCCGCCGACGCCGGCCAGACCGTAACCCTCGTGGGTTGGGTCGACACCAAGCGCGACCTCGGCGGCGTGACCTTCGTCGACCTCCGCGACCGCGAAGGGATGACCCAGGTGGTCTTCAATCCGGGCGCCAACGGCATCCAGGAAATCGCCCAGCGCCTGAAGACGGAATCCGTCATCGAGATCACCGGCAAGGTCCGCGCCCGCTCGGCCGAGACCATCAACGCCAAGCTCGCCACGGGTAGCATCGAAATCGCCGCCGAGACCCTCGTGGTCCACAACATCTGCGCCGACCTGCCGTTCCCGATGGACGACGATAAGGCCGACAAGGTGAACGAAGACCTCCGCCTCGAATATCGCTTCCTCGACCTCCGTCGCCCGCGCAATATCGGCCTCCTGAAGCTCCGCGCCAAGGCCGCCCGCGCCATCCGCGCTGAACTCGACGGACAGGACTTCCTCGAGATCGAGACCCCGACTCTCTTCAAGAGCACGCCCGAAGGCGCCCGCGAGTTCCTCGTGCCGAGCCGCACCAACCCCGGCGAATTCTACGCCCTCACGCAGTCCCCGCAGCAGTACAAGCAGATGCTCATGGTGGCCGGCGTCGAACGCTACTACCAGATGGCCCGTTGCTACCGCGACGAAGACCTGCGCGCCGACCGCCAGCCTGAGTTCACGCAGGTCGACTTGGAGATGTCCTTCATCGACCGCGAGGACATGTACAAGCTGATCGAAGGCATCCTCAAGCGCACCTGGAAGGAAACCCTCGGCATCGACATCCCGACGCCCTTCCCGCGCATGGCCTACCAGGAAGCGATGGACCGCTTCGGCATCGACAAGCCGGACACCCGCTTCGGCATGGAGATCCAGGACCTGACGGCCCTCTTCAAAAACTCCTCCTTCAAGGTCTT
>JAPLTV010000083.1 GCA_026397955.1 Verrucomicrobiota bacterium
CAGACCGGACGGATCACTTCTTGTCCTTCTTCCTCACCTTGGTGGTCTCACCCTTGTCAGGCTTATCCGCCTTGGGGGGCTTCGGTGCCTTGTCGAACACCTTGAAATCAGTCGGCGGCAGCATCACCGGCTTCTCCGACTTACCTCGATGCACCTCGATGAGGCTGAAGATATCGTCGGCAGCATCCGTATTCACGAGGGCGAAATCGGCCCCCTTCGCTCCTCCCTGACGGAGCACCGCGTCCGTCACCGTGACGATCTCATGATGCCACTGACTGTCACCCTTGCCCGTCACCGTCAGCGCCGTCTTCATGGATGACTTCCCCGCATCGTAATCCAGCTTCCAGGTCGAGCCTGCCTTCGCATCATACCAGACGACGGTCATCGTCATGACCTTCGGAGCGGCGCCTTGGGAGAAGCCGTCGTGCAACTTGAAGTAAAGGGCGTCCTTACCGGTGGCATGCTCGAAACCGCGGGCGAACCGGGCATAGATGGGCGACTTGTTGGTGATCGGACCGCCTACGCGCCAGAGCGGAATCGAAGTGGCATCCGCATCGATCTGATAAAGGAATCTACCGTAGTTGGCCTACGTCGTTCAATCCGGTCTGCGTATCGCGTTGCCGTACCTGCCCCAACGTCAGCCCGTTCTTATCATCTACGGCCGCGCCATACTTGGCATAGGGGGCGACGATCTTCTCCATGCGCTCGGTGTTTTTGTGCGTGGCCTTGCCGAACTTCGCTTCAGGATAGGTCTTGGTATCGGCGGCATCCAACCCCTTGTGGAGGGCGCAAAAGGCGTCCGTGGCCGTCCGTGGGTCGATCTGGCCCGCATAGCGGTTGAAGAAATAAAAGGAGTAGTCGAACCCCATCTCCTTGCAGGACTCCAGCGCCCTGGAGGTGATGTCCCACACGCTCTGTCCGTTCTGCAGGCCGGTGAGGGCGCCCCAGTAGAAGCTCATCGGTAGATTCTTGGCGAACATGGCGCGCTGCCAGGTCTGGTCCATTTCCGAACGGGCGAACAAAGGCGCGGCCTCCGAGGCGATCAACCGGTGTTGCCACGCTTCGATCATGGTCCGCTCACCGCTCAGGTGATGCCCGCGGGCGCTACCGGCAAGCTTGATGGCGATACCCCCGGTGACGTTCTCCGTCACCCACTTCCACTCTTCGTCATATCCTTTGCCGCCGCTCTCGTCATCGTCCGAGGTCACGTTGTTGAACATGAGGGCGATCTGAGGCTGGCCCGCGACCCCCTGAAAGGTCTTCGTGAACAAGCCGAACTGCCATAACCGGAACTCCCGCCACGCGGAGGATTTCGTCTGCAAATCATACTTCTTCTCGATAGCGTCACCCTTATAGGCGCATTCGTCGCCGGTGCACCCGGTCTTGACCTGGATGAACGCGATGCGCGCCTGCTTCTCCGAAGAATAGCTGCGGATGCGCTTACCGAAGGCGGCGACCAACCTCTCCAAGAGAGCCTTATACTCCTTCGACGGATAAAAGGGGTAGGCAGGCCAAGAGTCGACCTTCTGGTCTTTGCACTCCACGCGCGGGACTCCCTGGCCATAGATCCAATCGGGCGCATCCGGCCCGACGCCCAAGGAAAGGTAAATGTACTGACCTCTCTTGGCCGCCGCATCCATGGCGTCGTCTAAAGCACTCCAATCATAAACCCCCGGCTTCTTTTCCAGGTCCGCCCATTTCTGATTGAAGGCCAGACCTTTCAGGAAGGGATAATCCTTGGGGTCGAAAGAGGAACCACGGTCCCACACCCCGAAGGCGGCGGGCGGCGGCGCGGCGTGCACCGAACCGAGGCAGCTGACGCCGATCAGGGCCATCAGGCAAAGAATGCGGGCATAGCAAGAAGGGGGTGTCGGCTTCATACGGTTTTGATTGTTTATGATTCTCGCGGCAAAAGGTGCGGACAATCAAGTTGAGATGTGAACTGACGCTTTTTAAGGAATTACTCGCAACTTTCTTGAAATCGTGGTGCATCGCCTAGCCGCCTAAGGTCTTCCACCCATAAGGGTAATTGGAGGGTAAAGATTTGGAACTTTGGGCTTCCGGACTTGTCGGCTTTAAAACTGTCGACACTTTTAGACCCATGGCCTCACCCCGATCTCAGCCCTCGCGCCGTGCCCCGCGGAACAACCGCGCGACCACCGTCCATCTACGCCTCCGCAAGGAGATCGTCAGCGGCCACTTCCCCCAAGGCTCCGCCCTCGCCGAACCCGTCCTCGCCGAACATTTCCACACGAGCCGCGCCCCGATTCGCGAAGCCCTCATCGCCCTCGAGCGGGAAGGCCTGGTCCAGTTCGAGAAGACCGGACGGACGCGGGTGCGGAGCTTCTCTGGTTCCGAATTGAAGGAGATCATGGAGGCCCGGGCAGCCATCGAG
>JAPLTV010000126.1 GCA_026397955.1 Verrucomicrobiota bacterium
GGCCCCGGCTACATCCTCGGACTCGTAAAGCCCCGGCTCCTTGTCGTTTAGGCGGGAATAATCGTCGGCAAGGTTCTCCCATTCCTGCCTAGTGAGGGGACGTTTAAGCTTAGACTCCTCCCGAGAAAGAAACTCCCGCCAGGTAGTGCCGTCCCATTTAAAGTCGGAATCAGCCCAAGGTTCTGGAGCGACACTCCTCCGCTTAGATAGGAGTATCTTGTGCTCCTTCTCCGAAAGACCATCGACACGCCAACCTCTAAGGACGTGCTCAATCTCGAGGAGGGACCTCCCGGTTTTCTCCATCCATAAAAGAGACTTAGCCACCCCGAGCACTCCGACCTCGAGGAGCCACCCGGACTCTGCCGGCCTTGCGGACTGTTTCTTGTTAGGCATAATGTTTCGGAGTTAGGGCTTCACCTTGAACCACTCCGGAGCGAGCCGAGGGGCCCGGAGCACGAGTGCCTCGTAATTGTCCCGGAGCACTCCAGGGCTATTGCCCATAAGCCGGGAGGTGAGGGCCTCGCTCTTGTGGAGGGCAAGGTGATAGGTTGCGAAGCTGTGCCGGAGGCAATTGTCCGGCATCTCCGAGGAGACAAAGCCGGGAGCCGATCGGGTGGCTTGCGAAGGGCTCCGCATAATGGCCCGGAGTCCGCTGACTTTCTTCTGATACTCATTCGGGACCACCGGCCCGGTCTTGCCGGCAACGTCCTTGAGCCAGCTCCGGCAAACTTCCGGGAGAGGAATCAAACGGCCCTTGCGGGTCTTGCCCTGCCCCTTGGAGACAAGCACGTGCCCCTCCTCGAAGTCCACGGCCTTCCACTCGAGCCGGGTCATCTCCTTGGCTCGGATTCCGCAAAAGCCCTGGAGAGCGACACCGGCAAGGAGCCCCGGACTCCATCGCTCATCCTCAGAGACTCCGGCAAGGGAGCCACGAGCCACGAGCAAGAGGGAGCGAAACTCCTCCGGGGTGATTATCTCGGCCTCCTGTTCCTCGCTCCGCTTCTTCCGTCGCTCCTCGATCTGAGCACAAGGATTCCTCGGGAGCTTGCTGTTCTTAACGGCCCACCCGAAGAAGATAGAGAGGTGCCTCCGGTAGTTGTTAAAGGTGGTAGGGCCCACCGGCAGAGCATCAAGCCACTTCTCCAGGGCCTTCGTGCCGGCATCGGTGGCGAAGAAGCCGAGGGGCTGGAGCGAGAGCTTAGAGCTGAGGAACCTCTTGAGCCGGTTCCGAGTATCCCGGGCCGAGTCCTCCTGTATGTTCCCGGTGCTCGCTCGCTTGTCCGTCTCGTCAAGGTAGAGCTCCACCTCGTCCCGGGTGGCTTCCGTCCCGAGGGTGGGCCTTATGAGCTTGGCGTAATCCTGGACCGCATCAAGGAGGCGAGGGGCCTTGCCGGTGTTAGGGTCCCGCAAGGACTCCAGGGCATCGAGGGCTCCGGACAAGTCCGTAAGCAAGGACTCCAAGGACTCACCCCGATTGCGGACCTTGGGCACCATAAGCACGAGGGCTCGCTTTGCCCCCTCGGAGATAAGGTGGGATTCCTCTCCGGCCTCCCGGTGCTCCCTCCGTAGATCGGTGGCGAAGTCCCGAGCCGTCCTCTCGTTCGTAAACTTACGGACCTTGTAAACAGTCCTCCGGCTTACTGTTCCGTCCTGGAACCGGTGGCTAACCACTCCGGCAGGAAAGCGGACTCGGAAGTAAGCCCCACCCTCCGGGGTCGTTATCTTCTGTATGCTCTGTATCTTGGCGAGTTTCGGCATAGTCTCTTGGCTCTATCTTCCACTCCTTGCGACACGTTGCGAGCAAGATTAAGGTCCTATTTAGGTCCATAAGTCATTAGACCCCTTTAAACATTAAACGCCCAAGGGCCTCATAATTCCTTGGTTCTGGGTTCAAATCCCGGTGGGCCCACCCATTTTTAACCAGCGGACTTAATACGCTCCCAGAAAGGAAAGTAACCGCGGGTGGCGTGCGGGAAATGTTCGGCGTCCCAGGTGCGGCGACGCCAGATCAGGCGGATACCGGCGGACGCCAAGGCGGGCTCGAGCGCGAGCGCTTCAATCAACCAAGGTCCGACGAACGGACGATAGGCGACGATGGCCTGCAACTCGTTCTGCTTGGCCCATTCGACCAGCGACGTCGCCAGGTCGGGCGTCTCGCACGAGGAGACTTCGGCTCCGAAGTGGTTACCGGCCCACGTCGCCCCGTCTCGCAAGGCCGCCTGCGTCCAGACTGACACTTTCTCCGACCAACCGGCACGAACGCAGATGCCGGTCGGCCATGAGGCGTTGATGCCCTGGGTCTTTAATCCGGCGAGTTCACCCTGCTCGACTGCGAGGTCTTCTGGATGCACCCACAGGCCGATGCGTTCGTAAGTCTTGAGCGAAGCCACCTGCGCCGGGTCTTCGACCCACGCCGCGATGTTGGGCAAGGGCTCCTCCTTTAGGTTCAAGGGAGCAGAGGCGAGTCGCCCAACCTCAGGCACATGCACTCCGTCGGTGTAGAATGCGATGTTATCGGACTTGGCGACGTAGGTCTTACCCATGGTCTGCAAGCCGGCGACCCAGCGCCACGAGAGCGTGTTGCTCGCGACATCTCCATCGAGCAGGTGTTCGTAAAAGAACGCGGCGCCCAATTCCCACGGGAGCTTGAGCGTGAAGATCCAGATCGAGGCGAACCACATGCGGGCGTGGTTATGCAAGTAGCCCGTGGCCACGAGTTCCTGCGCCCAGTCATCAAAGCCCGCGATACCGGTTTGGCCAGCGAGCGCGGCTTCCAGCGTCGACCTTTTCTCGGCGCGCAACGCATCGCGCAAGCGCGGCACGGCTTTCACCCAGCGCGTCCAAGCTTCGGGACGTTGCTCGAGCCAGCCCTTCCAATAGGTCCGCCAGTAAACCTCCTGCACGAACTTCTCTACAGCTTCAAAAGGCCATCGCCCGCGGGCCGCGGCGACGATCTCCTCCTCCAAGAGCAACCGCTTCTGCACCCACGGGGAAAGCCGCGAGATATTCGGGTGACCCGGACGGACGAAGTTACGCTCAGCCCCATAGCGCCCCGCGACCGGAATAAACTCCGCCAGACGCGCCAAAGCAGCGGCTCGGGTCGGGATAAAAGCCAGCGGCGCGGACATGGCGTGACCTAAACGAAAGCCCATGACTCCGCAAACGGACCACCCATAATGTCGGCTCAGGCAGTCAGGCGAAAGGCCCCCTCGCCAATAGGCATGGCGGGTAGTTCAAGGGCATGACGACATGATGACGACTCACGCCTTCTTTTGACTTACTACGGCGGACTTAAGTCCAAAGCCATTGGAGCCAGGATCACCTGCACCAAAGGCCATAACCAGCTGATAGAACGGAATCAGCATATAGAGACCGGGATTACCTCGATCATGACAGCGCTTCGTGCCCGAGGCCAAAACAAACCAGATGAGGGCAATCATCAATGGCAATTGTATCAGGACGTGTAAATATGGGAGGGCGATCCGCAAAGCCACACTGATCAATAAGGATACCCAGTACTCACCGATACCAATACGGCCATCAAAAGAAAAAGCTCGGGATAGCGTGTTCATAGGAATCGATTATAACATGCATCGAATATCCCCGTGCATCGTTAATCCTGATACAATCTATCGGTCAGAACACGGGGTCAGTCCGTACCCCGGTTTTCAGGAGTAACTAAACACGCCCTAAATGGGCGGATCTAGTTACGACTACGTCAGGGTACGGCCTGACCCCATGGATAATCCCGCGGATGGCCTTGATCTGGGCCTCCTTCGTGTGCCGTTTCTTGCTCATTATCGTGTTGTTTATGGGGGTGGTTTGGTGGTTGGGCAACCCCCTGACTAACATTTCAACTGGCCCCATTTAGTGTGTCCCGATCAGTCCGAAACTGAAGACCTGCTCGACCACGGCGCATCCGCTCGTGGAGAGCATGATGGCTATGCCTAATAGGACTGCCGCCAACCAAGCGAAAGACCTTCGTGGGCTATCGGACACCGACGTCGTAGAGTGGGACATGCATCAACTATAACACAGTTCGGGCACTAGCGTGCATCGTTAATCCTGATACAGGGTATCAGGCATGACACAGACCGAGCCATGCGCATGCCGAGGCGCTCACTTGACCGCATCCTTGGCCTGCTTCGCCGCCTGCCTGGCGGAGAGCTCCTTACCGAGCTCCGCTTCGCGTTGTTTGCCGGCGATGACCGCAGAAGGCGAGAGGCCCGCCAGCAGCTCCGCCATCCCGGGCTGACTCAAGCCAGCCAGGCTGGCATAAGCGTAGGCCTCGGCCTCGTCCTTCCAGACGCCCTCACCCGTCGCATAGCAGCGGGCCAGATTCGCCTGAGCGTGCGGAAATCCCTGATCGGCGGAGAGTCGATACCAATAGACCGCCAGCTTTCGGTCCGGGACGACGGCTTGTCCGATGTAATGACAGACGCCCAAGTTATTCTGGGCAACAGGGTCCCCCCGCTTCGCTGCGGCGCTCAGAGTAGCGAACGCATGTGGACTCAGCACCCGTTCCCTCGGTTCAGCGGTCACTGCGGGCTCAAGGTGTACGCCCGTAGTTTGTATCGCCCAAGCCATCCCGCCTATCACCACCGCCGTGAAGATGAAAAACGACTCAAAGCCGGAGTTAGGATTATTTGAGCTAAGATAGTGCGGGACGTATTTGGATTTTTCGAGATCAAGATTCTGACAGCCTGTGAGCCCGAGCATGCAGATGAGAGTCCAGACCTTCATGGTAATTTAATTTCGACGGCCCGCTGCCGTACTGAGGTGCGGAAGGCGGCGAAAGCTTCCTTCGTTAAGCGTTTCTCCGTATTCGCCACGACATAAACCAAGCTGGCCTTGGCTTGCTCATGGGACGGCGCGGCCAAAGACCACCAGGCGCAGGCCTCGATATCGTCACGCCTTACCCCAATTTCGTTATAGTAACAAAGTCCGAGTTCATTTTGCGCCTCGGCGAACCCCTGTCTGGCCGACTGCTGGAACCAAAAGGTCGCTTGTCTGACATCCCGGATAGCCCCGCGGCCACGCAGGTAGCAGAAGGCCAGCTCGCACTGAATTGCCGCGTCTCCTTTGACCGCAAGCGCCCTTAGTTCTTCAAATCGGTGCACCTGCGACAATAGCTCAGCCTCGTGGGCCTCCGCGGCATTCTTTTTGTCGATTCTTCGTTTAAGCATCACGGACTCCTGTATCAGAATAAATGGCAAAACAATCACGTCCCCCGGCTGACTGGGACCCTTGGGCTCATTCTGCCAAGCGCGATAAGATGCTTCGGAGCATCCTGTAGTGACGAGCATGACCGCCACACCCATCAGTCCAGCCAGGAGGCCGGCCAGCCTAGGGCCTGCATTACGGGATTTCATCACAGGAATGATACCACGACGGCGACGAAGGCGTTCATCGATAATGTCGATGTCGGGTATCATTGGGAGACGATGAGACCTGATTCGAGCCCGGGGAATCGGCGTGTCATTATAAATCTATTACGACCTAGCCTCAGGGACAGCAATGGCTCGACGGATCTAACAGCCAAATAACGACCCAAACAGGCTTGGCAGGACTTCTGGGACCGATAAACAAATCAATATGCGCCCCCTGCTCCCCGCCCTGCTCTGCCTGACCGCGCTGGTCGCAGCCGAAGAGAAGCCGAACCTGCCGTTGGTCGACCTTTCAGGACAGAAGGAACGCCAGGTGGTCTTAGCCGCGGGCACGCCGACGCTTTACCAAGGCCACCCGACGACGTTGCTGATGCCGAACAGCGAGACGATCTTCTCTGTCTGGTGCATCAATCACGGTGGCGCCGCCGGCCCGATGGCCCGCAGCGATGATGGGGGCAAATCTTGGACACGCCTCGACGCCAGCCTGCCGAAGGGCTTCTCGACCCACCAGAACTGCCCAAGCATTTACCGCATCGTCGACCCAGCCGGCAAAGCCCGTCTCTGGGTCTTCTCCGCCGCCCTCGGTAAACGCGGCGGCCCGGGCATGCCGAGCATCATGAGTGAGGACGAAGGCAAGACATGGAAAGAAATGCCGCCGCTCAACTTCCCCTGCGTGATGACTTTCAGCAGCGTGGTCCGCCTCAAGGATGGCCGCACCCTCGGCCTCTATCATCGCGGTCCCGGCGGTGCCGACAAGACCCCGCTGGTCACATTGCAGACCATCACCTCCGACGGCGGTTTCACGTGGTCCGAGCCGCGCATCGTCGCCGAAGTCGCCGGTAAGAATCCCTGCGAGCCGTTCGTCTTCCGTTCGCCCGACGGCAAGGAGCTCGCCTGCCTACTCCGCGAGAATACCCACAAGGGCCGTAGCCTGATGATGTTCAGCCAAGACGAAGGCGCGACCTGGTCCACGCCCGTCGATACGAACTGGGGCCTCACCGGCGATCGCCACAACGGCGTCTTTACGTCCGACGGCCGCATGGTCATCTGCTTCCGCGACCAAGCCCTCAACAGCCCGACCAAAGGACACTTCGTCGCGTGGGTCGGCACCTACGATGACCTGAAGTCCGGCCGCCCGGGCCAATATCGAGTCAAGCTGCTACATCACTACGGTAAGCGCGCCGGCGATTGCGGGTACCCCGGCGTCGAGCTCCTGGCCGATGGCACAATTGTGGCCACGACCTACGTCCAATACGCCGCCGGCCCTGAACAGAACTCCGTAGTCAGCGTCCGCTTTAAACTCAGCGAGACCGACGCTTTGCTAAAGCGTTAACGCACGACGGGCTCCTGCGCGGTCAAGGTGCGCTGGTCCGGACGATCGACGCCGATCTTGATGGTATATTTACCGGGCCCGAAGACCGGCGCAGCGAAGGCTTTGACGCCGTCCAGACGACGAACGTAGAGTGTCTCACCGGTCTGCTCGGCGACGACCTGCACGACGGCCGGGCCGGCGGAGAGATCGACCGACGGCAGGAAACCAGTCGGTTTACGGCCATCGTTGTCGGCCAGCGCGAAGGTCTGCGGCCAGCCGGGAAACTGTTGGCTGTCGCCCTTGCGCGAGTCACTAAAGCGCGGCCAGCACTCAAAGATGACGCTCTGTTTGGCCATTTGAAAACGGGCCAGGCCGTAACCGTCGGCCCGCTGGCGCTCGTCCTGGACGTCCCCAGGGTTGGCATAAGCGACGACCGACATCTTATTGCCAAGTCCATCCAGGAAATCGCCGGTCCAGGGCAAGGGGCTTCCGACCACGGCGTTGGGGCCAGCCTTCTCATCCTTCGGATGCCACCAGCGTCCGTAGATGGTGTTCACGAGGGCGGGACTGGTCAGCGAGTAAGGTCCATCGCCAAAGGCCTCGATGCCGTGCTTGACGGTGACGGCGAGATGCTGGTCGCCGCAAAGGTGCACGGCCTGCACGCGACGCAAGGACCGCAGGGCTTCGTTGCGACCTGACTGCGGCCAGCCGTTGCAATCGAGGTCAGCCAACAGACGGCTATTCTTACCGCCATGCATGTGGACCGCACCACAGAAAGGCGAAGCTGACAGGACGGCCTTGTGACGCACGCCCACCCAGTCCTCGGACCACGCGGCGAGAAACTTCAGTTGACGATCACCGAGAAGCTGCAGGCCAGGCAAATCGATGCTCTTCGGGTCATACTTCTCGTCGGTGACGTGATCGGGACGCGGGCCTTGCTGCGGGATCTTGCCCATGGGACCAGTCTTAAACTTACGATCCTCAAGGATGGCGAAATCCATACCGCCAACCTTGAGTCGAGTGTAGAAGACGCTGATGCCCCGCTGGACCGGAGTCGGATCATACGCATCCGGCAGGTGCCACGACTGCTGGCGTTGGACCATGTTCACATAGGCGACCGGATACATGTAACCGCCGTCGGCGTTGCCGGGCTCGGTGGACAGCTTGCCGCCCTCGCCCCAGAGGTTGGGGTGGCCGACATCATGGTCGTCCGGAATACAAATCGTCGGGCGATCCTTCATCACGTCGCGAAACTGCAGACCGAACTCAATCCAGCCGGCGGTGTGCTCAGTGTGGCGATAGGTCTGGTCACCGGCGAAGAAAAGTAGATCCGGATTCTGGCGCATCAGGTTATCGAGAATCTCCGGCCGGGCGCCCGTCGTGCGGCTTGAATTGCAGGACATGTTGGCGGTGACGATGACGTCCTTGTCCGTCGGATCGCGACGCACGAGCCCTTCGAAGGCCGCCTTCTCACCGTGGCGCACGCGATAGGCCACATCCTTGGAGCCATCCCAGCCCTCGACCCGGAAGTGGGCGCTCCAACCCGGAAAAACTACTTCGGCCTTGGCCGCCTCGACCCAGCGTCCGTCGCGCTTGAATTCCAGACGCGCTTCCTTGGATTCCTCGGGGTAGAGAGGATAGAGCTGAGCGGAAAGTTTCAGGACGCCTGCTTGCTGGGTATAAAGGGCGAACGCGATAACCTGATCACGCTCGACCAGCATCGTCGGCGCGGCCGGACTGGCGGCGCCCTTCTTCTTGGCTTTGACCGCGGGGCGAGGCTCCCACCAGGCACCAATCGCCAGCGAGTCGAGGCTCGGAAACTCCTCTCCGAAAGGCTTGAGCGTGTGGGCCGGCGGAACCGGGGCGCCCAAAAGGATGGAAGTAGCAAAAAACAGCAGGAATCTCATGACGTTCTGTTAATACCCCTTTTCGCTGAAAAAGTTTCCCTGCACGAGCCCTTTCGGCTTAATCCCACCGCATGAGACGACTGCTGCCCCTGCTCCTCGCCCTGACTGCGTTCGCGGCCGAGACCGGCACGCCCGTCCAGAAGTTCCAGCAGCTGGATTCGCTCCTGCCCTCGCCCTCCCCCCAACGCCTCGCCACGGGCGCCACGGGCGCCGGCTATTGGCAGAACCGGGCCGACTACGATATCCGCGCCGAACTCGACGACGAGAAGCGCACAATCACTGCCGAGGCTACGGTGACTTATCATAACGCCTCGCCCGATACACTCGACTACCTCTGGGTCCAGCTGGACCAGAATTACTTCTCGAAACGCGCCGATTCCCGCACAGCACCCAACACCAAGCGTGGCGTCGACCTGAAGAAGTTCAGCTACACGGCCCTCGACCGGCTGCTCGCCTATGAGACCTATGACGGCGAACTGAAGATCACCAAGCTGACCGACGCCGATGGCCGCGGCCTCCCGCACGCGATCGTGAAGACGATGCTACGCCTCGATCTACCCAAGCCCCTCAAGCCCGGTGCGGACTTTGTCTTCAAGATCTCGTGGTCCTATCCGATCAATGACGCGAAGCGCATCATGGCCCGCACGGGTTACGAATACTTCAAGGAAGACGGTAACTGCATCTACACCATCGCGCAGTGGTTCCCTCGCATGGCCGCGTATACCGACTACGCCGGCTGGATTAATAAACAGTTCCTCGGTACCGGTGAATTCACCCTCGAGTTTGGCGACTACAAGGTGGCCCTGACGGTCCCGGATGACCACATCGTGGCCGCAACAGGCTCGCTGCATAATCCGGAACAGGTTCTCACCCAGGTCCAGCGTGAGCGCCTCGCTCTGGCCCAGCAGGAGACCAAGAAGCCGCTGTTCGTCGTCACGCCCGAAGAAGCCAAGGCCGCCGAGAAAGGCCGCCCCAAGGGCAAGAAGACCTGGCTATTCCAAGCGGAGAAAGTCCGTGACTTCGCTTTCGCCTCCTCGCGTAAGTTCGTCTGGGACGCCATGGCCGTCGCCGGGACGAAGGTGAACGGCAAGCCGGTAATGGCGATGTCCCTCTACCCAAAGGAAGGCATGCCGCTCTGGGACAAATACTCGACCCACGCCGTCGCCCATACGATTGAGGTCTATTCGCGCTATACGTTCGACTACCCCTACCCGGTAGCGTGGTCGGTCAACGGCGCCATCGGTGGGATGGAATACCCAATGATCTGCTTCAACGGCCCGCGCCCCGAGAAGGACGGCACCTATCCCGAACGCACCAAGTACGCCCTCATCAGCGTGGTCATCCACGAAGTCGGCCACAACTACTTCCCGATGATCGTGAACAGCGACGAACGCCAGTGGACCTGGATGGACGAAGGCCTCAACTCTTTCGTGGAATCCCTCGCCCAGGCCGAATGGGAAGCCAATTGGAAGCCGCGCCGCGACAATCGGGTGATGATCGAGTATATGCGCACCAAGGAACGTGTGCCAGTGATGACCAATTCCGAGTCCATCGCTGACCTCGGGCCCAATGCCTACGGCCAGCCCACGGTGGCCCTCAACATCCTCCGCGAGAATATCCTCGGCCGGGAGGCCTTCGACCACGCCTTCAAGACCTACGCGAAGCGCTGGATGTTCAAACGACCCACCCCGGCCGACTTCTTCCGCACGATGGAAGACGCCAGCGGCGTGGACCTGGACTGGTTCTGGCGCGGCTGGTTCTACGGCGTCGACCATGTTGACGTCTCGATCGACGAAGTCCTCTGGCTCCAGCTCGACACCCGTGATCCTGCGACTGAGAAGCCCAAGGCCAAGGCGGAAAAGGAAGCCCTGCCCAAGACGCTCACCAAGGAACGCAACGCCGCATTACCCAAGCGCGTCGACCGCTTCCCTGACCTAAAGGATTTCTACGACGGCTACGATGAGGCCACCGTCTTGCCCAGCGACAAGAAGAAATACGAAGCCCTGCTCAAGGAACTCGAGGAAGCCAAGATCGACCCGAAACTGCTCCAGACCAAACATAATATCTACGTCCTCGAGATCTCGAACGTCGGCGGCATCGTCACGCCCGTACCGCTGAAGCTTGAATACACGGACGGCTCCACGGAGGAACTCCTGCTACCGGCCGAGTTCTGGCGCTTCAACACCGAGAAGGCTTCCAAAATCCACGTGACCACGAAAGAGCTACGCGCGGTCACCTTCGATCCGCGGCAGGAACTGATGGACACCGACGTGGAGAATAACTTCTGGCCCCGCCGCCTGGTGAAAACGAAGCTCCAGCTATTCAAGGATGAGAAGCCCGCCAACCCCATGCGCGAGCTGACCAAGCCTGAGCCCGAAGCGCCCAAGGCGAAGGCGAAGAAATAAGTCTAGGCCCAAGCCCGCCCTGCCGAAATCAAGGAACCCCACCCCCTTTTACCTGACCAACCTGTAGATCCCATGCGTAAGTTCCTCCTCGCCTTGTTCCTCCTCGCCGCCGTCGGCGTCGGCGCCTGGCGCGTCTTCGCCCCGGCCCACGCACCAAAGAGCCCCATCGACCGCCTCAAGGCTCCCAGCCCCATGGAGACCGTCCGCGTCACCAAGCCAACCTCGCCCGCCCCGGTCGTCCGCGCCGCCCCGGAATCGCCCAATAAGATGACCGCCCAGCGTGCCCAAATGGAAGAACGCTTCACTGACCTAAAGGAAGAAGGCCGCCGCATCCGCGAGACCCTCATCGCCAATGACCCGAAAGCCGGGCAAGCCTACTCGACGATTTCCCAGCGCCCCGAATACCGCCAGCTGGTCGACCAGCGCCACCAAATCGAAGCCGCTTGGGCCTCCGCTCCCGACGGCGAACGCGATGCGATGCTATCCCGGATGAATGCCCTCCGCCAACAAGGCATCGCCATGCTCCTCACGGAGATCCAGCGCGTCAACAGCCAGCCAGCCGGCGAAACCCTGCAGCGGACGAGCCCCGGCACGGTTCAGCTTTCGAATGGTCAGGCGCCGGCGCCCGCTCCGGCCCCGCCCGCTCCGATCGTCTTCCAGTAAGCAGACCGCTTACGAGCCCCAGCTAAAACGCTCAGGCACCCAGGCGTATTGATCGCCCTTGGGTACGACGGTCCCGATGCCTGGCCACGGCAGGTGGAAGCCGAACGCACGAGACTTCTCCTTGGCCATCCGGGCGAAAAGCTTCCGACGCGTCTTGACCGCGGTCTCGGGATCATGGTCCATGGCGACCGTCCAGCCGACGTTGTCGAACATGAGGACGTGGTGATGCACGACGTCGCTGATGTGGACGAGCGATTCGCCTTCGGAGCGAATCTCGAAGCAAGCGTGGCCGTCCGTGTGGCCAGGGGCCGCGATGACGGTGACAGCCTCATGGAAAAGCTTCTGGCCGTCCGTAGCGATGACGAGCTGATCCTTGAGGATATCGAAATTGCGACAGATGGTCTTCACCATGTTGGGCAACGGCTTCTTATCCCGCTTCGACTTGGAGAAGTCAGGGTTCGGCCCGCGCCAGAA